>NZ_RAWB01000780.1 GCF_003612055.1 Corallococcus llansteffanensis | reverse complement strand
CCTCCACCACGTAGTCCGGCTTCGACTTGCGGCCGAACCCGCCCCCCAGCAGCGTCACGTGGAGCATCACCTTCGACGGGTCCAGCCCCAGTGCCTTCGCCACCTCACTGCGCGCCGTCTGCGGGTCCTGCGTCGGCGCCCACACCTCGCAGGTGCCATGCTCCACGCGGGCCACCGCGGTGGGCGGCTCCATGGGCGCGTGCGCCAGGTGCGGCGTGTTGTACGTGGCCTGCACGCGCGTCGCGGCCTTCGCCAGCGCGGCCTCCGCGTCGCCCACGTTGCGCACCACCTTCCCTGGCTTCGAAATCACCGCCAGGAGCTGCTCGCGGTACGCCTCCGAGTCGTAGGTCGCGTTGTCCCCGCCCTCCCACGTCACGTCCAGCGCCGCGCGGCCCCGCATCGCCGCCCAGGTGTTGTCCGCCACCACCGCCAGGCCGCCCAGCGGCTGGAACAGGAACGGCTTCGTCGCGGCCGGCAGCTCCACCACCTTGCGCACGCCCGGCACCGCGAGCGCCTTGGTCGCGTCGTAGCGGGCCACCTTGCCGCCCGCCACGGGCGGACGCGCAATCACCGCCGTGAGCATTCCCGGCAGCTTCACGTCCGCGCCGAACACCGCGCGCCCCGTCACGATGTCCGGGCCGTCCAGCAGCGGCAGCTCCTTGCCCAGGTGCTTGAGCTCGCTGCGCGGCCGCAGCGTCACCGCCTGCTTCTGCGGCACCTTCAGCTTCGCCGCGTCGGTGGCCAGCTCTCCGAACTTGAGCACCCGCTGGCTTGCCTTGTGGAAGACGGCGTGGTCGCGCGCCTCGCACTCCGCGGGCGACACCTTCCAGCGCTTCGCCGCCACCGCCACCAACATGGTGCGCGCCGTCGCGCCCGCGTACCGCAGGTCGTCGAAGATCTTCCGCACGCTGCTGGAGCCGTCGGTGTTCTGGTCGCCGTAGGCCTCGTCGCCGTCGCCCTGGACGACCTTCACCTGGGCCATGTCCGCGCCCAGCTCGTCCGCGATGAGCACCGGCAGCGAGCTGCGCACGCCCTGCCCCATCTCCGAACGGTGGCACACGATGGTCACGAGCCCGTCCGGCGCCACGTGGACGAACACGTTCGCCCTGAGGCCCTCCGTGGGCACCTCCGGGAGGGACGTGGGCATGGGCCCGGCGTACGCCCGGGAGGGCAGCACCACCTCCAGGCCCAGCCCCGTGGCCACGAGGCCCAGCCCCTGGAGCACGGAGCGGCGCGACAGCCGGATGCGCAGGTCTTGCATGGTCGGAGCGCTCATTCGTTCGGGAGTCCTGCCGCCTTCTTCACGGCGGAGCGGATGCGCGTGTACGTCCCGCAGCGGCACAGGTTGCCCGCCAGCGATTGATCGATCTCCGCGTCGGTGGGCTTCGGCTTCTTCGCCAGCAGCGCCGCCGCCGTCATGATCTGCCCCGCCTGACAGAAGCCACACTGCGGCACCGCCAGGTCCACCCACGCCTTCTGCAAGGGGTGCGAGCCGTCCGGCGACAGGCCCTCGATGGTCATCACCTCGCGGCCCTCCGCCCGGCGCACCGGCGTCACGCACGAGCGCACCGCCGCGCCGTCGATGTGCACCACGCACGCTCCGCAGAGCGCCTGGCCGCAGCCGTACTTCGTCCCCGTCAACGTCAGCACGTCGCGCAGCGCCCAGAGCAGCGGCATCTCCGGATCCACATCGAGTTCGTGCTCGGTCCCATTCACGCGCAGACGGATGCTCACGGTTGACCCTCCTCGCGCGGGCACTCCGCGCCGTCACTGACCCACGCGGCCATCAGGGCCCCGAACTCGGCCTGCGTCCCCGGCGCCGGCACCCGGCCGGACCCCGGCTTCCAACCCCAGCCCACCAGCTCGTCATGCGCGGAGTGTTCGACGATCTCCGCCAGGCTCTTGCCCCCGTTGCGCGCCGGGTCCTTCAACTGCTCGCACAGGGACCGCAGCGTGCGCCCCTGCCACGCCATCACCTTGGGGGCGAGGTGCCACTTGGGCGCACCCGGGACCCGCGCCAGCTCCACGTTGCGGTCCTGGTGGCAGGACGTGCACTCCAGGCCCGGCACGCCCTGGTCCGCAGGGCCTCGTGTCACCGGCGGGTCGTGCACCTGGAAGTCATCGCGCTGCGTCGGGCTGTCACCCGCGGGATGGCAGTTGACGCACCGGGGGTGCAGCATCACCCGGCTCGCCTCCACGAACAGCGCCCGCGAGCGCTCCTTCTTGTCCCCCATGGAGGAGAAGGCCGCGGGCGTGCGCAGCGCCTGGGACTCCACGGGTGACAGCTTCACCGTGCCTCCCTGGACCGCGCGACCACCGCACCCCACACCCAAGGCGAGCGCCAGCGTCACCCCGGCCGCACCCGCACCCAGGATGACTCCCAGTGCTTTCGAGCGAAGACCCATCGTGCCCCGTCCTCCTTCGAGAGGAGCCTGTCAAAAAGCGGAGGGCTCCGTGCAGGAATTCTTCGGAGCGGGTCGCATCCCCGGCGAGCAGGCGTCCTCCACTTCCCCCGGCGGCGTGCCCCGTCCATGTCTTGCTGACACGGCGTGAGCGCGGGATTGACGGATTGTCTTTCGGGGTGACCGGGGGCGCCGCGCAAGTCCCTGGAATCGCGTGCGCGGGGGCCTGGAACGACAAGTGTATTGGGAGGAGCGCAAGGAGATAGCCCGCCATGCGCCAGAGCCCCGTGTCGTCCGTGTTCTCCCTCACCCGCCTCTTCATCGAGCAGTGCGCCCGCTGGAGGCTGCGTGAGGACGTCGTCGCGTTCATCCTCGAGTTCGGCACGCCTGCGCGCGCATGCGGTGCCACCCATCTCACCGTGCACGAGCGCGACCTACCCTGGAGCCTGCGCGATTCATCGCTGGCGCGACAGGCGCGCGGGTGGATCCTCATCCTCAACGACGAGGACCGGCTCCTCACCTGCTACCGCCGCAAGGACGCCTCGCGCTTCCTGCGACAGAAGCCCAAGCGCCGTCCCGCCGGCGTCAGCCGCGGACGCGAGGACACCTTGCGCGGACTCCACTTCGCGCCAGCGTGAGGGTGTGTCCTCCGTGGCACGCCAGCGAATGTCAAGACGCGGCACTCCTCCTCATGAAAGGGCCGCGAATGAGATAGAGAGCCAGCTTCGCGGCCTCGGGTCCAAGAGGGCGCATCCCTTGAGCTACGCGTGGATGACGGCCCCCTGGGCAACGGTCCTGGATGGGCTGATGATCTTTCGGGAAGAATCCCCACCGCATCCGGTGGCCCGCCAAGGAGGTCGCCAGAAGCCCGGCGGGGCCCAGACGGCGCGCAGGCGCGGATGGGTCGGTCGGAGCGCCATGGCCTCGGCGACTTGAGCCTTCCATTGAAGCCCGGACGCCACAGGTTCCAGGGGATCAGGACTGGGGACATCATGGGCTACAAGATTCCAATGCTGGGCTGGTTGCCGGATCCGCTCGACCCCCGCGACCTCACGGTGCGGGCTCCAGAAGTGGTGCGTTCGATGGATGCCATCATGCCGCGGCTCTCCCCACGGGGAGCGGTGGTGGCGGCGGCGGGCCCGGTCGCCTCCTCGGTCGGTCCGCTGCGGGTGGACCTGCGCAAGTGGTGCTCGTCGGTGGAGAACCAGGGGAGTGTCGGCTCCTGCACGGCCAATGCGGTGGTCGGCGCGTACGAATACTTCCAGCGACGGACGACGGGCGAGAACGTGGAGGCGTCGCGCTTCTTCCTCTAC
>NZ_RAWB01000077.1 GCF_003612055.1 Corallococcus llansteffanensis | reverse complement strand
GCCCAAGGCCCTCCCCCAGCACCGGGGGCCCTCCCTGCCCCTGGGCCGGCCGCTGGGCAACACGCGCGTGTACGTGCTGGACGCGCGAGGCCAGCCCGTCCCCATTGGCGTCGCGGGCGAGCTGCACGTCGGCGGAGCGGGCGTCACCCGGGGCTACCTCGGGCGCCCGGCCCTCACCGCCGAGCGCTTCATCCCGGACCCCTTCGGCGACACGCCGGGATGCCGCCTGTATCGCACGGGCGACCTGGCCCGAGTCGGGGCGGACGGCACGGTGACGTTCCTGGGCCGCATCGACCACCAGGTGAAGATCCGCGGCTACCGCATCGAGACCGGCGAGATTGAAGCGCTGGTGCAGACCCACGCCGGGGTGCGCGACGCGGTGGTGCTGCTGCGCGAGGACACGCCGGGCGACAAGCGGCTCGTCGCGTACCTGGTGCTCGCGGAAGGGGGAGCCGCCACGCCGGACGCGGTCATCGCGGAGGTGCGCGCGGGCTTGAGGGCCGCGCTGCCGGACTACATGGTGCCGGGCGCCTTCGTGGTCATCCCCACGCTGCCGCTCAACCCCAACGGCAAGCTGGACCGCTTCGCCCTGCCCGCGCCGAGCGCCGAGCGCACGACGTCCTCCGAGCCCCGCGTGGCCCCGCGCAACGAGTTGGAGGCGAGCATCGCGGCCGTGTGGGCGAGCGTGCTCGGCGTGACGGAGGTCGGCATCGACGAGAACTTCTTCGAGCTGGGCGGCGAGTCCTTCAAGGCGGTGCGCGCGGTGCGCGGCATCGGCCGCGACGTGAGCGTGATGGACCTGTTCCGCTTCCCCACCGTGCGCAAGCTCGCGGAGCACCTGTCGCGCGGCAGCACGGAGAAGCAGGGCCTGCTGCACCGGCTGACCCGGGCGGACGCGAAGGCGGACGGCGTCACCTGGGTGTGCGTGCCCTTCGGCGGTGGCAGCGCCATCTCCTACCTCAACCTCGCGGAGCAGATGCCCGCGGGAGACGCGCTCTACGCGGTGGAGCTGCCCGGGCACGACTACGCCCGCCGCGACGACGCGCTCCAGAAGTTCGACGTCGTCGCGCGCCTCGTGGCGGAGGAGGCCCTGCAGCGCGTGAAGGGCCCCATCCTGCTCTACGGCCACTGCCTGGGCGCGGCGATGGCCGTGGCGGTGGCGCGGCACCTGGAGGACAAGGGCGCGCCGCTCCTGGGCATCATGGTGGGCGGCTCGTTCCCGATGCCCCGGCTGCCGGGCGCGCTGTTCGACATCATCAGCAAGGTGCTGCCCACGGACGGGCTGGTGTCCACCCGCTCCATCGTGGACGGCCTGCTGGTGACGGGCGGCGCCTCCGGCAACGAGGACCCGGTGGAGCTGGAGTTCCTGGCGCGCAACATGCGCCATGACGGCCGCGAGGCGGAGGGCTTCTACACCCGGGCCTACCGGGGTGAGACAGGCCCGCCGCTGCGCACGCCGCTGGTCTGCGTGGTGGGCGAGCGCGACCGCGCGACGGAGTTCTACCGGGAGGAGTTCCTCGAGTGGGGCCGCTTCAGCCAGTCCATCTCGCTGGAGGTCATCCCCCACGCCGGCCACTTCTTCCAGAAGCACCAGGCGAAGGAGCTGTCCGCCCTGGGCCACCGGCAGGCGCTGCGCTGGAAGCAGGGCGCCTCCGGTGAAGCGCCCGCGGTCACGGAGCGGGCCGCCGTCCCGAAGGCCGCGACGCCCGGGAGCACGGTCGCGCCCAGCCTGAGCACGTTCCTCACCGTGACGGTGGGACAGCTCGTGTCGATGATTGGCACCGGCCTGTCCACCTTCGCGCTGGGCGTCTGGGCGTACCAGCAGACCGGCGCGGTGTCTGGCTTCGCGTTGATGTCCACGTTGGGCCTGTTGCCGGGCATCCTGGTGCTGCCCATCGCGGGCGCGCTCGCGGACCGGTGGGACCGGCGGAAGATCATGATCGCCTGCGACGCGCTGACCATGGGCGTGGCCGCGATCGCCGCCGTGTTGTCGTGGTCGGGTTCGCTCCAGATGGGGCACCTGTACGTGCTGTCCGTGGTGAGCGCGATGACGGGGGCCTTCCGGCAGCCGGCGTACACGGCGGCCGTGGCCCAGCTCGCGCCCAAGCGCTACATCGGCCACGCGAACGGGCTCGCGCAGTTGGGCGGCGCGACGGGCGTGATGCTGTCGCAGATGCTGGGCGGGGCGCTGATGCTGGCGCTGGGACTGCACCGCATCCTGCTGTTGGACGTGGTGACGTTCGGCATCGCGCTGGCGACGCTGCTCGTGGTGCGCTTCCCCTCCGCGCTGTTCCGCAAGCAGGAGGAGCCCTTCCTCCAGGAAGTGACGCAGGGCTGGCGCTACCTCCAGAAGCGCAAGGGCCTGCTGGCGCTGGCCGTGTTCTTCGCGCTGGGCAACTGCCTGGCGAGCGTCGCCAACGTGCTGGTGACGCCGCTGGTGCTGTCGTTCTCCACGGCGGCGGAGCTGGGCTCCGTGATGGCGATGAACGGCGTCGGCATGCTCCTGGGCAGCCTGGCGATGAGCCTCTGGGGCGGCACGCGGCGGCGCATGGACGGCATGATTGGCTTCATCGCGCTGTTCGGCGTCTCCGCGGTGGGCATGGGCCTGCGCCCCGCGCTCGGCTTCCCCATGGCGGGCATGCTGGGCATCGGCGTGTGCACGGCCTTCATCAACGCGCACTGGCTGTCATTGGTGCAGGTGAAGGTCGGGCTGGAGTTGCAGGGCCGGGTGCTGGCGGCGAACCAGATGCTGGCGCGGTCGCTGATGCCGCTGGGCGCGCTGCTCGCGGGGCGGCTGGTGGACCGCGTCTTCACGCCGCTGCTCGCGGACACAGGCGTGGCCACGCGGCTCGCGCCGGTGCTGGGCGAGGGTCCGGGGCGAGGCATCGCGCTGCTGGTGGTGCTGACGGGCGTGCTGTCCCTGGTGCTCACCGTCCTGGGCTTCCTCTACGCGCCCCTGCGCCGGGTGGAGGACGCGCTCCCGGACGCCATTCCGGATCCCGTCATCCTGGACAAGGACGCGTTGCAACAGCAGGCCGACCTCCAGTTGTCGAAGGCCGCCTAGGCGTCGCCCCGCTTCGAGGACTTTCTCCATGCGCGTGCATCCTGAAGACCCTGCTTCCTGGCTGTTCGACCTGTCCGACCTCACCGGCCCCGACGACGCGGCGCCCGGCACTGACTTGCACGTGGCCCGTCAGGCCGTGCACTGGGCGCGGACCTACCTCTCCGCGCCGCACCCGGAGTTGGGGCGGCCGGGGCTGGTGTGCCCCTTCGTCCCCCGCTCGCTGGACACGTCGTTGTTCTTCCCCACCGTCCGCCGGGGCGCGGACCTGACGCCCGCGGACATCGAGGCGGCGGTGCTCCGGTACCGCGAGTGGTTCCTGACGCTGGAGCCCCGGGAGGGGCGGGATGCCCAGTACAAGTCCATCCTCATCCTCTTCCCGGACCTGCGCCCGGAGGACTACGGGCGCCTCATCGACGCGCCCCAGGACCGGCTCAAGCCCACCTTCGTCGCGGAGGGCCTGATGGTGGGCCAGTTCCACGGCCTGCCCCCCACGAACCCCGGCCTGTGGAACCCGGACTTCCGGCCGCTGAAAAGTCCCGTGCCCATGCTGGTCATCCGGCACATGGTGCCCAGCGACCTGCCCTTCCTCACCGACGCAAGGCCCCTGGTGGAGTCCTACGTGTCGCGCTTCGGAGGAAAGCTCTCGGTGAAACAGCAGGAGTTGATCACCCGGCTGCACCCGGGCCTCCTCGAACAGCGCTGAGGATGGGCGCGGCGGCCAGCTCCCTCTTCACTCTGGATCCAGGGCCCAGGTTCCCTCCTCCCAGCGTTTCAGGGCTTCCTGGGCCCCGAAGGGGATGAGCCCCTTTCCCTTCGCCGCCTCTTCGAGCACCGCCTTGGCCTCCTCTGTCTTGTAGCGAAGGAGGAACGCGGCAGCCGACGTCCGGACATCCATTCTTGGATGATGCAGGAGCGTCGCGAGAGCATCACGCCCGGCGTTCCCATTGGCACGTAGCTTCTTGAGCGCAGCGATATACCGTTCCGCGTGCTTGTTGCCAGTCTTGGCGTCCCCCCGCCATATCGCATCCGTCTGAGCAGCCACGTGCTGAGCGAACTCTTCAACAAGCTTCTCCATCTTCATCACAAGATCCCATTCCTCGCATTTTCGATTGCCCGCAGACCGAACTCGCGCTGAGCGGCATAGGGCTGTGCACTCAGCCACTGGCGCACAGTGAGTTGATAAGAACCGGTGGTCTGGAGGTTCTTCGACGAGTATGCCGCGCTGATACGCGCATGGAGGTCCTTGTCGAGCGGAATGACGTTCTCGGTGTTGTGGATCGCCTTCGGTCCGAAGCGCGCCACATTCCCGTCCGTCTGCTCCACGACGTGGTGCCACTCCTTGCCCTCCCCCGCCGGCCCCATCGCTCGTCTGAAGGACTTGTAGGACGAATAGGCCTTCGGCCCGAGCGAGGTCGAAGCCTCCAGCGAGCCGTCCCCACCCTCGCCGCCCGGACTCACCTCATCCTCGACCCGCTGGAGGATGATGGCCGCCCCGGGTCCACCGCTCAATACCGCCGCCGCGCGCCCCACCGGCACCGCGACGCACTCCACGCCCAGCACGCCTTCGGCGGAGACCGTCAGGGCTGGCACCGTCGCTGACGCTCCCGCCATCGCGCGCGTCAACGTCCGAGTCGTCGCCGAAGCCGTGCCCCAGAGTGCGATGACGTTTGTCGTCAACCGGGCCGCCTCGCGGATCTGCTCGCCGCGCGTCATGTACTGGAAGCGCTCCCAGTATTCGGGCGACGAAGCGATGAGGGCGACCAGTCCCGCTGGCAGGTTGCGCAGTCCCACCAGGGTGTCCGTGGGGCGGGAAAGGAGCTGCCCCAGCGCGTGGTACAGCTCTCCGAAGGCATCCTCCGCGCCGTCCAGGGAACGGTTGACGACGTCCGCGTCGTCGTACACCTCGGCCAGTGGTGGTCCATCCACGGACCGCAGTTGCGCATCCGCGTGGCGGAAGACACCACTCCGTCCGCTGTAGAACCGGCCCAGTTCGAAGTGGGATGCGCGGAACGCCCCATTCTTCCACTCCACGGGGGCCACCTTCTGCTGTGTGGTCCCATCGAGCGCCCACGCGAGGTAGCCGTCCGGCCGCAGCACCGCCACCTGCTCATGAGCGAAACGCGCCACCCGACGAATCAGCTCTTCGCGGGAGACCTCGCCGCGCTCCAGCACTTCTCGCAGCAGGAAGCCCGCTGCCATGCGAGGTGGGAAGGTGCCCAGCGTTACCGGCTTTTCCATCAGTCGCTCCAGCACCTCGCTCGCGTCCTCGGGCGTGAAGGGATTGCGGCGAACGGGCAATGCGTCCCCTTCCTCCAGTCCGGCACGCACGAGCAACTCCTCGAAGGTGTCTTCCTTCAAGAGGTCCAGCTCCTCGGAACGCACGCCTTGCGCCCGACCGCTGTGTCGCCTGTCGCTTGAAGCGTCCGACGAGGAGGCCGCGCGCTGCCGGAACGTTCGCGAACCGCCACGTCCGTCAGGCGTCTGTACTCCAGCGCAGCCCACAGCGAGGAGGGCCAGGCACACCACCACGACATCCGCGCGAATCATCCACCTATCAAAGCATCTTCACCCTTCGAAGGGCGGAAAGACACCCATCCCGCAGGACTGCGCGGAGAGCCGCGGTTCATGTCGGCGTCGGGCTGCGTTCCGCCGGGCCGCGTGAGCCCATGCCGAGATCGTGAGGCCTCAACGGAGCGCAGGGTACGCCCTCCAATGCCAGGCTGGTCCTGTACTTCGACCGGCCCTGCCCTCCCTGATCCGGCCGCTCACCAGGCGCACCCCTCTGGACGCAGGGCATGCCGCCAGCCATGCGCTGGCCTCCCATTGTCCCTGGGATCGAAAGGCATCTGCCTTATCCGTCCCCACTTTCCGGTGGTGCACTGTCAGCCCGGACGTGGAGACGACGCGTGAAGGTGAACCTGTTCCAGCTCTTCGCCGTGTCGGCCGTGGTGATGGGCATGGCCCAGACCCTCACCCGGGAGCGCGTCTTCGCCGGGCTGCGCGAGCGGCTGGGCGGCAAGGACACCTGGATGGGCTATCTGGTGTCCTGCCCGTACTGCGCTTCGCACTACTTCGCGTTCGTGCTCGTCCCGCTCACGGGGACCTACTCCATCGAAGTGACGGTGGGCGGCTGGGTGGGCGCCGTGCTGCGCTGGTTCCTGTCCTCCCTGTTGATCACCGTCATCGCGGCCTTCTTCCGGGTCGTCTTCTGGTTCGTGGACGAGACCCAAGGTTTGGTGCGCCGGCGTCAGCGGACCGAGGAAGAGGAGACCGCCACCCGGCGGCTCATGCGCAAGAAGGTGGAGCAGACCCTTCCTCCCCCGCAGCACACCGAGGAGCCTCCCGAGGCCCCGCACTGAGACGACGCACCGGAGGAAGCCAGGGGCAGGCCTCGCGTGCTACCGCTCGCCCGCCCGCGCAGCGGGTGCCTCCCGATGTGAGGCCTCCGCGCCTTCGAGATGCTCGCGCAGGAGTGCGTTGACCTGCTCCGCGAAGCGCAACGTGACGCCGTGAGAGGCATTGGGAAGCTCCACGTAGCGAGCGCCCGGGATTCCGGCCGCCAGCGCCTGACCGGCCGACGGAGGCGCGATGGGATCGTGCGTGGCGCTCACGACCAGGGTCGGCAGGCCCGCGAACTCCCGAAGGTACGGGGTCGCGTCCGCGCGACGCATGGCCCCGAATTGTTTCATCGCCACGGGGGGCTGATCCGCGAGGTCATGGTCGAACAGCTCCGCGAGCTGCTCCGCCAGCGCGTCCCGGTCCGCGTGGGCCAGCTCGTCGGGCGCCAGCACCATCCGCAGGAAGGCATGGCGCCGCATGCGCCGCGTGCCCAGCTGGGTCCGAAGTCCCAGCGCGAGCATGCGCGGCGTGAGCCGGGTGGGCACCGCGCCCGACGCGAACGTGCACAGCAACGCAAGGCTTCGCACCCGCTCCCGCGCCCGGTGCGCGAGCGTCAGCGCCACCAGTCCTCCCAGCGAGTGGCCCATCACGTGCGCGCTCGACCAGCCCTGCGCGTCCATCAACGCGAGCACGTCGTCGGCCATCAGCTCCACCGTCAGCGCCTCGCCTGGCGGCTGGCTGGCCCCGAACCCCCGGTTGTCGAGGCAGAGGCAGCGGAAGTGGGACGCCAACCCCTCCACCTGGGGACGCCACCCCGTCGCGCCAACGCCCACCCCCTGGATCATCACCACCGGAGGACCGTCTCCCTCCACGTACCAGCTCAGCGTGCAACCCCGGTGCGATGTGCTCTGACGGAGGTACGAGAGACTCAAGGGACGCTCCTGAAGTCGGCGCATGGGATGACGCGCCCGGCGCGGTGCAAGGCTACTCCGTGAGCCCCCCTGGCGGATCGGAAGCGGATTGGGCGAGGCTCCCGCTCCATGTCCATCAACTCCTTGCAACGTTCGAGACTCTTCAGCGCGGCGCTCTTCAGCGCGGGGCTCGCGCTCGGCTGGCCGTTGTTCGCGGGCGCGAAGCTCCAGGGCGGTGTCTGTGATCCCCTGGACGACGAGGCCGAGGGCTTCCGGCTCCAGCTCGTCTCCGCCACTGCGGATGGCGTCTCCCTCATTCCGGAGGATGGCGTGGGCCCGGCGGGGGCCATCTACGGCGCGCGAGCCTTGCGCCCCGAGGACGGGACGACCGGAGAGGCCCTGCAGGCCACGCTCTTCGAGGCGAAGCCGATCAGCGGTACCGGTGAGCTCTACCGGCAGCTGCGCCTCCAGAGGCAGCCATGAAGCAGCTCGGCATCGTCCTCGCGGGCCTGCTGACGAGCGGCCTCGCGTCGGCCTTCCTGACGGCCTGCTGCCCGGATCGCGCCCCCCGCCAGACCTTCAAGCTCCCCGCCGGCATCTATGGCATGCGGGACAACGCCAGCACGCCCGAGGGTGACACGGGGTATCGCCTCACCCTCTCCGGGGACGGCCACGGGGTCGTCGAGGAGTTCAAGCGCGAGGGCAAGACCTACCGACAGGAGTACCGGGTGACGGACCGGTACGAGAGCGACGTCGCACCCTGAGCGGATGCTGTGTCCGCTCGGAGCGGATCCGAGCGGATCCGACCTTCGTCATCACCGGCGGGCAGGCGGACAGGGCCACCCCAGACGCCCTCCCTGGGAACCCAACCCAGGGAGTCAGTCTTCCGGAGGGTGTCACAGGATGAGCCTGCAGTCGGTTACATGTTTTACTTGTTATCTTTGACTGTCTTCAGCCCCGACCCTGGAGCGTGCCAGGAGGCAGAGCGGCGAGGCATCGAGGACCCATTTTACAGGTGACCCCGATACACCCGAACATGGGTTTCACATGGGTCTCCGCCGCCTCTTCGTTCCCGACCTCTCCCGCAGGGCCCTCCGCAGCATCAAGTCCCCGAAGGCCCGCGTCTCGCGAATCGCGGCCCTGGGCTCCGCGCTGCTCCTCGTCCTGGTGCTCGCGCCCGCCGCGCACGCGCAGGTGGATCCGGCGACGGTGCCCGCGCTCGACGGCTGGCGCTTCCGCTGGGGCGACTCGCCGGTGGGAGCCGACGGGGTGCCCACGTGGGCGAAGGAGGCGGAAGGCACGGAGGGCTGGCAGGAGGTGGCCGCGCTCCAGGTGCCGCCGGGCCGCGGTACCAACACGCTGCTCTGGCTGAAGATCCCCGTGCCCGCGGGCTCGTGGGCCGAACCCGTCCTCTTCCTCGGCAACGTCGCCAACGTCTTCGAGGCGTACGCCGACGGCCGGCGCATCCATGGCAGCGGGACGCTGGACCCCACCGGTCAGGAGGGGCTGGTGAACATGGCCTGGCACCTGGTGCCCCTGCCGCCCTCGGTGTTGGGCCGGCACGTGTTCCTGCGCATCCAGGCCCACGGCCCCAACATCGGCGTCACGCGCGACGCGCGGGTGGGCTCGCACCATGTGCTGCTCGCGTCGGTGACGCGCATGGGCCTGGCGCCCTTCGTCATGGGGATGTTGCTGCTCGCCATTGGCGCGGTGTCCCTGGGGGCCGCCATCCTGCGCCGCCAGCAGCGGCTGCTCGTCGGGCTGACCGTCTTCTCCGCGGGCGCGGGCATGCTGAACATCGGTTCGAGCTGCCTGACCAATGCGCTCTGGGGCGCGGAGGCCGCCGGGAGCATCATCACGCTGCTGGGCTCGTACTGCGTCCTGCCCAGTCTGGCGTGGTTCATCTCCGATACCACCCCCGAGGGAACGCTGCGCTGGTTCCGCCGGGGCGCGGCGGTGGTCACCGTTCCGGCCGTCATCCAGGCCGTGCTGGCGGTCGTGGACCTGGGAGCCGCCTGGAGTCTGCTGCCCGCCTTCATCCTCTACTCGCTCCCCGGGCTGCTGGTGTGCGTGGGCGTGGCGGCCTGGCTGGCCTGGCGGGGCGACCCGGATGCCCGCATCTTCTTCGTCGGGCTCGGTCTGCTCTCCTTCACCCTCGTCCTCACCACGCTCCCCGCGCTCGGCCTCATGGACGCGACCCCCAGCCTGGTCCACTGGGGCTTCCTCGCGCTCACGCTGTCGCTCGTGGGCATCGTCGCGCGCCGCTCGTCGCTGGTCGTGCGCTCGCTGGCGGAGCACGCCCAGCAATTGGATGCGCGGCGCAAGGAGGTGCGCAACCTGGCGGAGAGCATGGGCAGTGGCGCCGGGGAGCTCGCCGCCGTCGTGCAGCAGCTTCGCACCACCAGCGAGGAGCAGACCCTGGGCATCAGCCGCCAGGCGTCAGCGCTCCAGGAGCTGGAGCAGACCGTGCAGGAAATTCGTCAGGGCTCCCACGTGACGGCCGACAAGGCCCGCCTGCTCGCGGCCTCCGCGGAGCGCGCCGAACAGGTGGGGCGTGAAGGCGGAGAAGCCATCGAGCGCACGCTCACGGACCTCGCGGCCATCCGCACCGAGGTGTCCGAGATGGCCGCGCGCATCCTCGCGCTCGACGAGCGCACGCGCGAGGTGACCGGCATCGTGAACGACGTGAAGACGCTGGCGGACCAGTCCAACATGCTGGCCATCAACGCCGCCATCGAAGCGGTGCGCAACGGCGACAGCGGCAAGGGCTTTGGCGTGGTGGCGCGGGAGATGCGCAGCCTGGCGGACCAGTCCATCCGGGCCACCCAGCGCATCCGCGACGTGCTCGACGGCGTGAGCGCGAGCATGCGCGAGGCCGCGAAGATGAGCGAGCAGGGCGAGGCGCGGGTCCAGATCAGCCTGAACGCAGTGCGCACCTCCGGCTCGCAGCTGCAGAAGCTCGCGGGCATCATCGGCGACACCAGCGGCAGCGTGCGGCAGATCACCGAGGCCGTGGCCCAGCAGGACACGGGCACCCACCAGATCGCCCAGGCCATCCAGGAGCTGTCCGGCCAGATGCGCAACACGCTGAGGGTCGTCGAGGAGACGCAGACCGTCACCCGCTCCGTCCAGACGCTGGCGGAGAGCATGTCGGGCGTCGCCCGCCAGGCGCTCAGGTCCGGCACGCTGGACGACCAGAAGCCCCAGGCCGCGTAGTCACTGTCGCAGACGAACGTGGCCCTGCGGCGGGTTCGCTGACGGAGCCATGACCTGACCGGGGTACGAGCAGGCCATGGATGAAGAGGTGAAGCCCAGGCTTCGAGGCGTCTCGCACATGCTCGCGTTCGTGGCGGCCCTGGCCGCGTGCGTGCGCCTGGCCCAGGCCCCCGTCCAGGACGTGCAGTACGCGGCCAATCTGGTGTTCTGCGGCAGCATGATCCTGATGTTCGGCGTGAGCGGCATCTACAACGGGCTGACCTGGGGCCCGGCGGCCTACAAGCGCCTCCAGCGGCTGGACCACGCGTCCATCTACATGCTCATCGCAGGGAGCTTCACGCCCATGGCCACGTTGGACACGACGGGCGGATGGGGGCGGCAATTGCTCTGGGTGATGTGGGGCGCGGCGCTCACGGGCGCGACGCTGACGCTGCTTGGCGTCTCCACGTCCCGGGGGCTTCGCTCCGCGCTCTACGTCGCGCTGGGGCTCGTGGCGGCCCCGGTGATGCTGCGGCTGCCGGACGTCATTGGCCTGGGCCGGGTGGCCTGGCTCGTCTTCGGAGGCGTCCTCTACGCCGTGGGGGCCGTGGTGTACGCGCGCCGGTGGCCTGATCCGATGCCCACCTTCTTCGGCTTCCACGAGATCTTCCACCTGATGGTCGTCGCCGCGGCGGGCGTGCACTTCGCCGTCCTGCTGGACCTCCTGGAGCGCTAGTCACCGCCCCGGCGGGCGCGGAACTTCTGGACGCTGGACTCCGGCTTCACCTGGAGTCCAGCCGCGCCAGACTGCGGGCCCTGAGCTACTTCTTCTTCTCTTCCTTCTTCTTCTTCTTCTCCTGCTTCTCCTTCGTCGACAGCTTCGGCTTGTTGTCCTTCTTCGCCTTCTCTTGACCCTTGGGCACGGTATTTCTCCTGGAGTTCGACCGCAGAGGAGCCCCACTTTAGCGCGCCCTGCGCCGTCGCGCAGCAGGCGTGGCCCCGGCTCCTCGGTGCCGGGGCCACGAACCGCACGGCTTCAGGCGCTCAGACCTTGTAGCCCAGCGTGAACGACAGCACGTGCAGCGAGCCCGTGTACGTGCCAGGCGCGGAGGGCGCGGTGCTCCGCTTCTCCGTGAACAGCAGGAGCTGGTAGCCACCGGACAGCGAGAGCCGGCCGATGCCGTAGGTCAGGCCCAGCGCGCCCTGGACGCGGTTCGAGTCCGGCAGCTCCGGCGTCAGCGTCTCGTCGGGGACCGGCGTCGGGTCATAGCCGGCGCCCGCGCGCACCGTCAGGGCAGGCGAGACGGCGTACTCCGCCCCCAGGCTGAACTGCCAGCGGTTGTGCCAGTTCTTCGGCTGGCTGGTGCTGAAGGCCGCGTTCTCGAATTCGAGGTCCAGCTTCTGCAGCCGCGACCAGTTCCACCACGTCGCATCGACGGCGAGCATGAGCCGCGGCGTCGGCGTGTAGGACAGGCCCAGCCCGACGGACTGGGGCATGGGCATGCTCACCGTGACGCCCTGCTTCGCGAAGGCGGCCTGCAGGGGCTCGGGGACGTCGGTGAACTCCGCGTCGCCCTTGAAGCCCAGCGTGGTGGCGCTGCGGTACGTCAGGCCCGCGGAGAGCCGGTCCTTCACGAGGTCCGCCTGCACGCCGGCATTGAAGCCCAGGGCGACGTCAGTTCCGGTGATGGTGGCGCCCGCCTCGGCCTCGGGGGAGAGGGGGATGCTCTGGCGGATCTTCAGCATGCCGTAGAGGACATCCACCCCCGCGCCGACGCGCAGCCAGTCCGTGGGCGCGTAGGCCAGCGTGGGGTTGAGGTTGAACGTGGCCATCTGCGAGTACGTCGCGACGAACCGGCCGGTGAAGGTATCCGGCCACTCCAGCGCGGCGCCGTAGGGCGAGTAGATGCCCACGCCCGCCGTGAAGCCCTTCATGAAGGGGTAGGCTACGAACAGGTGCGGAGGCGGCGACACACCGAACTTCGTGGCCTCCGCGGTGGTGGAGCCCTGGGGCGTGAGGTTCGCCACCGGGACGACGGCGGCACCGCCCACGAGCAGCTCGAACGAATCAAGGCCCGCCAGGCCCGCGGGGTTGAACGCGACGGACGAAGCGTCATGGACATGCGCCGTCATGGCGCTGGTCATTCCTGTGGCACGAGCGGTGTGGGTGTTGTTGGCGAAGCC
This sequence comes from Corallococcus llansteffanensis, assembly GCF_003612055.1. Lineage (GTDB taxonomy): Bacteria > Myxococcota > Myxococcia > Myxococcales > Myxococcaceae > Corallococcus > Corallococcus llansteffanensis. The sequence goes on along the minus strand of NZ_RAWB01000077.1, from coordinate 10,829 downwards.
CGCGGCCTGGCTCGCGCCAGCGGTGAGCAGCGTCGCAACGGTGACCAGCTTCTTCATGTGCGGATCCTTTGTCTCGGGAGCGCGTCCGGTCGGTGGGGGGCACGGGACGTCTGATGACAGGGAACCGTGCGCGGGCCCGAGATGGAAGGAGCCTAGAACGGTGATGCACCGCGCGAAAAAGGGTCGAGACAGACCTGGACGCAGCGCGCACGCCCTCCTGATTCCATCCGCACGCCATCATTCCTTGCGCGAAAGGAATCAGAGACATGCCAACCTGACTCGACTGTCACGTTATCATGTTTTTTCCTGTTGACGTTTACCATTGCACCCATTCGTTGCATGGTGTCGCGCAGGCGTTGGTGACCACTTGCGCCTGAGTCGCCGGGGGGGTGCGGCATGGGATGGACCTGGGGCGCCCGCCTGGCGGTGCATCACCACTGGAAGGTGGCACACGTGAAACCCAACAAGAGAACCGTGGCAGGGGCATCCCTGCTGATGGCCCTGTGGCTGGGCGGCTGCAATGGCGAGCAGGACGCGGCACCGACGAAACCCACCTCCCCGGCCCAGCAATCCCAGGCCGTCACGCCGCTGTCGCCGCTGGTGCGCGGCTACATCGCGGCCCGGGTGGGGGATGATCAGCGGATGCCCCGCCACGACGTGTACCTGCCGGGCGTGAAGGTCTACCTCCACGACCTCGTCACCGGCGCCACCACCCAGCCCCGCGAGACGGACCTGAGCGGGCGCTTCACCCTGGCCGCCAACGCGCAGAACCGCTTCGAGGTGTGTTGGAGCGCGCCGGGCTTCGTCTCCGGCTGTGACACGAAGAACGCCTTCAACGTCACCGCCCGGGTGAAGAACGTGGGCACGGTGCTCATCCCCATCGCCACCACGGCGACCACGGCCAGCGTCTGGGGCAAGGTGTCGCTGGCGGATGGCTCCAAGCCGCGCAAGCTGTCGCCCCTCGACAGCGTCAACGCGGTGGCCCGCCTGGAGTTGCTGAACAGCGCTGGCGGCATCGTGTACCAGACGCAGATCAACAACTTCGGTGAGTACCTCCTGCCGCAGGTGGCGGAGGCGGCGTCCGTCACGCTGCGCGCCCGGTTCGAGCAGGCCACGGTCACCCAGCCCATCCTCCCCGACGCCAACCTGGCTGGCATTCCCTGGCATCAGGTGGACCTGCGCTTCGGCAACTTCCCGCCGAGGGTGAAGCCCCTGGTCGCCACCGATGCGGGCGGCCGCTGGACGAAGTCCGTGGCGCCGGGTGCCGTGGTGAAGCTCGCCGCGAGCGCGAGCGACCGGGACGGTCATCCCCTCCAGTACCTGTGGAGCCTGGACCCCGGCGCGGGCACGCTCAGCGCCACCTCCGGCACGCAGGTGCAGTGGACGCTGCCCGCCGTGCGCGGCCTCTACACCGCGCGCGTGCTGGTGTACGACGGCAACGGCGGCTACGACGAGCAATCGCTGTCGCTGCGCACCGACGGGGCCTTCGTCCTCTACTCCGGCTTCGTCACCGACCTGGCCGGCACCGCGCTGTCCGCCGTGCAGGTGGAGATCATCACCAGCGCTGGCACCAACACCACGACGACCAACGCCTCCGGCTTCTTCCGGGTCTTCGCGCGGGACGCGGACCGCTATGTCTTCAACCTGCGCAAGACGGGCTATGGCCCGGTGTCGCAGATCTACGACCGCGGCATCACCGGCGGCCGGTGGAAGATGCAGCGCGCCACCGTGACGGTGGTCAACCCCACCCTGGCCATCGACCTCACGCACCAGCGGAGCAGCTCGGAGTGTCCGGGACGGCCCAGCGAGCAGCTCGACTGGACGGGCAAGTACGCCGCCGCACGCACCCCACAGTGGCAGGACGGCCAGGGCAACGTCATCCCCCCGCCGCTGGAACAGGTCTCCCTGCCGCTGCCGTCCCCGGAGCGTCCCCGGCCCGTTTGTGGCCCGGGCATCCGCGTGCAGATCCCCGCCAACGGCCTGGTGGACTCGCTGGGCCGCGCGCCCACGGGCAACGTCGAGATTGCCCTCACCACCATCGACCTGAAGTCCGCGCAGATGCCGGGTGACTTCACCACCCGCGCGCTCAGCGGGCAGACGCTGGTGGCGCAGAGCTACGGCGCCGGCACGGTGTCCATCACCAGCGGCAACACGAAGTACAACCTCAAGCCCGGTGTCACGGCCACGGTGACGGTGGCGGTGGACCCCACGCAGCTGGCGACGGGCGCGGCGCTGCCGTCCACCATCCCCTTCCTCTACTTCGACGAGACGGCGGGCGTCTGGAACGAGGAGCTGAAGGCCACGCTCAACGCCGCGGGCACCGCGTACGTGGCGCAGGCGCCGCACTTCTCCACCTTCAACATGGACCTGCTGAAGAGCAACCAGGCGTGCGTGCGCATCGACAGCACCGCGCTGGCGGACGCGCAGTATTCGCTGGAGATCGCCATCCCGATGCCGGCCGGCGCGGCGCCCGTCTACCGCACCGTCGTCATCGACAACGCGGCGGCGAAGATCCACGCCCTCTACAACCTGCCCACCAACACCAACATCGTCCTGGTGCCCATCCGCCAGACGGGCACCGTCCCCATCGGCACGTTCGTGGTCAACACCGGCGGGGCGCAGAACCCCACCACGCCCAACGCGCCGGTCTTCCCCTACGCGGCCTGCTCCACGGAGGTGGTGTTCGAGGACCGCGTCATCCCGCCGCCCACCATCGACTTCCTGCACGGCCTGGACTCGTTCGCGGCCATCGACCTGGACGAGCTGGACGTGTCGGACCCGGCGGACCTGCTGCTCAAGAACAGCCTCGAGCAGGCGTCGCAGAACTACTACGACCAGGCGGACCCGCGCACCAAGCGGCTCACCCTGGCCCAGTTCAAGACGTACAACGGCTTCCCCGTGGGTGAAGTCCGCGCCGTGTACGCCAACCACGTGGACCTGGGCTTCGGGCGCGACATGCATTGCACCAAGCGCCTGGACTTCTTCGGCCAGGACGAGGTGGCCTGCTACGTCTCCAACTACGGCACCATCGACACGGCGGATTCCGCGGACGTCGAGGAGGCGCGCCTGGCGGGCACGCCGGTGGCCACGGTGGCCATGGAGTTCTCACCCGTCGAGTCGCAGGTCGGCAACCCCGACGAGTTCGACGACCCCCAGCGGGTGGTGAAGTTCTACGTCTACGACGCGGCGGGCACGCGCGTGGGCAAGGCCAACCTGGACAACCTGGGCACGCGGCCCATCCCCCAGCTCTGCATGGTGTGTCACAACGGCGTGTATCCGGACGGTGACGTCCCGGCGCCCGGCTTCCCGGCGTTCCCGGACCGCGAGTCGGTGAAGCTCGGTTCGAGGTTCCTCCCGTTCGACCTGCAGTCGTACGAGTTCTCCACGGTGGCGGGCTTCACCAAGGCGGACATGCAGGACGAGATGAAGTCGCTCAACTTCAACTACGTGGTGCCCACCCTCCCGGGCACGGCCACCACGGAGCTCATCAACGGCTGGTACACGGGCGGCGCGTTGATCCAGAACGAGGCCTACGTGGTGCCGCTCTGGAACAACGTGCCGGCGGAGCCCTTGAGGGCGCAGACCTACAAGGACCTGGTGGGGCGCAGCTGCCGCACGTGCCACATCTCGCAGCTGGATCCGGACCTGGCGTTCAACGCGTCCACGCAGTTCAGCAGCCGGATGGGCAGCATCGAGGCGCGGGTGTGCGTGCAGCACGTCATGCCCCACTCGAAGAAGACGCATGACCTGTTCTGGGACAGCGTGGGGCCGCACCAGCCCGGGCTGCTCCAGATCTTCGGGGACACCTATGGCGCCGGCTCCGGGTGGAACGGGCAGCTGTGCGGGACGTACGTGAGCGGTGGCACCACGCCCGTGACGACCTACTCGTCCATCATCCAGCCCATCTGGAATACCAACTGCACCGCCTGTCACACGGGCGGCGCGCCTCCGGCGGGCCTCAGCCTGGCCGCTGGCGTGTCCCACGGGCAGCTCTTCAACGGGAATGCCACGCAGAGCACGTTGGATCGCATCGAGCCGTTCAGCGTGAACAACAGCTACGTGTGGCACAAGCTCAACAACACGCACCTGGCGGCGCCGGCGAACGGGTCAGGCAGTCAGATGCCGCTGGGCGGTGGGACGCTGCCGGGGGCGAACCTGACCAGCATCTCGAGCTGGATCAACGGTGGCGCGTTGCCGTGATGCCTTGAAGCACGGGAGGCGGGCCCCGGAGTGCCAGGGGCCCGCCGTCCGACACGCATCCCGCGCACGCCTGTGTCATGCGGGATCGAGACTCCACACCCCCTCGTCCCAGCGCTTCAATGCCTCCTGGGCTTCAAAGGGGATGAGCCCTTCCCCCTTCGCGGCTTCCTCCAAAACGGCCTTCGCCTCAGCGTGCCGGTATCGGAGCAGAAAGCACGCCGCTGCTGTCCACACATCCCTGCGTGGATGCCCCCCGGCCAGCTGGCGAGGCGCACCAGGATTGGATGCCCGACACCCATCCTGTTACGTTGGCCCCACCATGCGCACTCTCCGACGATTCAGGTGTGGTCTGCTTCTCGTCCTGATGGCTTCCCCGGCGCTGGCCAGGGACATGGAAGAAAAGCTCACGATTCGGACCCTCAAAGTGCCAGACCATCCGGGCCAGGAGGCACCGTCCGTCTACGTTTCCGGACAGGTGGTGACGGCGCTTCACTTCGAAAACGAGGTCGATCCTGCGAAGACGAGGTTCCTCGCCTGGGAGGGGCGTTTCGAGTCCCCTCTCATAGGCGGCAAGAAGGTGGTTCTAGAGCCGCTGCGTGACCTTGACGATGGCGAAGCGCTGCCCCTGCTCGTGACGCTCGTTGATGGAACGAAGTTCACCTTCCTTGTGAAGCCCAAGAGCCGCAAGGACTGGGGATGGATCGACTATCAGGTCAACGTATTCAAGGACCATGACAGCTACAACGCGGTCCTCTCGTCCCTCCATGACTCCCTCAACCGCGAGCGTGAATTGCGCGAGGAGAACGAGCGGTTCAAGAAGGAAGAGAACTCGGTCGATCACGCCTACGCCACGCTTCTCGCCAATGGGCAGGCGAAAAAGACGCCGTTTCGGCGTGCGAAGTTCTGGCGCTCGAAGAACGAGGACATGGACATGGTCGTCGAAGTCTTCTCGGGCCCCAGCAAGGCGGCGGTCGTGATTCATTTGATGAACACCTACTACGACGAGTCCTGGAAGTTCGATGGTGCCTACCTGACCCGCGACTTCACCAGCTACGCGGCGCGACCCTTCGCGCTTCGCATGGATCGCCCTGTGATCGTTCCCGGTCAGTCGGGAAAGATCGCGGTCGTTGTGGACAAGAGCGCCTTCGAGACGGAGGACGGACAGCTCACCGATCTGGCCCTCCAGATCTTCCGTGGGGGCGGTCTCCTCCAGGTGGCCGTTGCGATGGATCACACGCTGATTCGGCAGTAGAAGTGCCGTTCATGCCCACGACCCAAGCGCTGCTGCTCAGCTCCATCGTCCTACTTGGCACGTCTTCCGGCTGCACCACGACAGGAGCTGTGGCACTGCGCCCGGACGGCACTCCAGGTCCGCAGGAATGCCCGGCGAAGGCGCTCGAAGTCATGCGGTATCTGAAGCTGCGTGTTGGGGATGCCTCGCTGGCGGAGCTCGATGCGAACCAGATCGACGCGAGGCGCATCACGCTTTACGACGGACCCATCGAGAGCATTCTCAAGGACGACCTCGGCACGCTTGAGGCGACGACCCGTTTGTACGGGCAGGTCTGGACAAGCGGGCCACAAGTTGTCATCCGCTGGTACGAGGCCCACCCTCCGGACAGTGACAAGGTTCCCATCTGCGCGGTGGCCCGGCTCAGCCGGGACCAGATGCGTAAACTGCCCGAGTCAAAGCCCGGAATGGCCATTCTCGACGGATCCGTAGCTGCGGCCTACATCGTCGATGCATTCCGGTGACACGCTCGCTCGGCTGCCCTCTCTGCCAACGTGGTCGAGTCTGAACCCGTGACCCGGTATGGGTGCGATGTTTCGCCGGAGTCCCCCGGGTCCCTGCAAGACGAGACCGTCGCACAACGCACGGTGCGTCTACGCCTGATCCAGATTCCAAACGCCGGCGTCCCACTGTTTCAGCACCTCTGACGCCTCGAATGCCGTCAGTCCCTCCCCTCGTGCCGCCTGCTCCAGCACTGCTTTTGCCTCATCCGTTCGGTAGCGGAGAAGCTCCGCTGCCGACGCGACCCGAACGTCCATCCTGGAGTGCGTGAACAAGAGGCTGAGCGCTTCACGGCCGGCATCACCGAAGCCTCGAAGCTTCTTCAGGGCCGCCATGTACTTCTTCGCATGTTTGTTGCCTGTCTTGGCGTCTCCCCGAAAAATCGCATCCGTCTGGGCCGCGACGTGATGGGCGAAATCCTCGACGATGGATTCAGGCGTCATCGCCAGGTTCCTTTCCCAATATTCTCGATGAACACCCCCACGACTCCGGCGAGCATCGTCCCGCTCCAAATTCCTGCCGTCTGGGTCCGCACAGTTCCGCCGCGAGGATGTCGCCCACGGGGATGAGGCCATCGTGCCATTTCATGCCCTGCCCGGGCTGATTTCGCCGGTCTCCGCCATCACCCTGCGAGACGCGTGAGGGCCCGTCTAGGATGCCCGCGCCCGGTCCCCTCCGGGCTGGGGGACACCATGGCCGACGAGACACTCACCACGCAGTGCTGCATCGCGGGAGGAGGCCCGGCGGGGATGATGCTGGGCCTGCTGCTCGCGCGGGCCGGGGTGGACGTGACGGTGCTGGAGAAGCACGCGGACTTCCTGCGCGACTTCCGCGGCGACACCCTCCACCCCTCCACGCTGGAGCTGATGCATGAGCTGGGGTGGATGGAGGAGCTGCTCGCCCTGCCCCACCAGAAGGCCCCGACGCTGCGGTTCCAGAGCGGCTCCCACGACGTCGTCATCGGCGACTTCACGCACCTGCCCACGCACGCCCGCTACATCGCGTTCATGCCGCAGTGGGACCTGCTCGACTTCCTCGCGCGCAAGGCCTCCGCGTACCCCGGCTTCCACCTGCGCCGATGCGCGGAGGTCACCGACGTGCTGCGTGACCAGGGCCAGGCTGTCGGCCTCCGGGCCCGCACGCCCGACGGCACGCTGGAGGTGCGCGCGTCGCTGGTGGTGGCGGCGGACGGCCGCACGTCCACGGTGCGCCAGCGCTCCGGCCTGGAAGTAGAGGAGCTGGGCGCCCCCATGGACGTGCTCTGGTTCCGCGTGACGCGCAAACCCGGGGACCCCGAGGAGCCCATGGGCCGCTTCGAAGGCGGGCAGATCTTCATCCTCATCAACCGGGGCGACCAGTGGCAGTGCGGCCGGGTCATCGCCAAGGGGGCCTTCGAGCCCCTTCGACAGCGCGGCCTCGCCTCCTTCCGGGACGACTTCGCGCGGCTGGCGCCGTTCCTCGCGGACCGGGCCGCCGAGCTCTCCACCTGGGACGACGTGAAGCTGCTCACCGTGCGCGTGGACCGGCTGCGCACCTGGTACCAACCCGGGCTGCTCTGCATCGGAGACGCGGCCCATGCGATGTCACCCGTGGCCGGCGTGGGCATCAACCTCGCGGTGCAGGACGCCGTGGCCGCCGCGAACCTGCTCGCGGCGCCGCTGCTCGAAGGACGCGTCACACCAGACCACCTGCGACAGGTCCAGCAGCGCCGGGAGTGGCCCACGCGCTTCACCCAGCGGGCCCAGGTCCTCATCCAGGACCGCGTGCTGCGCCCCGCGCTGCGAGCCCCCTCGAACCGCACCGGCCTGCCCCTGCCCCTGTGGCTCATGCGGCACGTCCCCGCGCTGCGCCGCATCCCCGCGCGCCTCATCGGCCTGGGCGTCCGGCCCGAACACGTGCGCACGTCAGCCGCGCCAGCCATGCCCGCCTCGCGCTGAGCCAGGAAGAAGGAGGACGGCTGCGTGCGGGCCGTCTTCACGGCCTGAGCGGGGGCCCTGTCCTGCGCTGAGCAGCCGCCCGCCGCGCTTCCCACAACTCAACACCCGGGCGCGCGGTCCGGCAGCCTCTCATCGCCTTGAAGGGAAGGGAGTTCGTAGAGAAGTGATCATGACCGTGCTCCCCCGACTCTCGCTCTGCGTCTCGGCCGCGCTGCTCCTGGCGGACTGCGCGCACCGCTCGCCCCCACCGTCGCCGTCGGAGGCCTCCACGACGCTCCCCGCGCCCGACCCCAGCTTCAAGGTCCAGCGCTACAGCTCGGTCGTCGGGTGGCCCGAGGGCAGGCGGCCCCAGGCCCCGGAGGGCTTCGAGGTGACACGCTTCGCGAGCGACCTGCGCAACCCGCGCTGGACGTACGTGCTGCCCAACGGAGACGTGTTGGTGGCGGAGGCCAGCTCCGAGTTCAAGAACGAGCAGGACAAGCAGGAGGCCATCGAGTCCGGCAAGGTGCGCTCGCAGAACCTGGGCAACAGCGCCAACCGCATCACCCTGCTGCGCGACGCGGACCGGGATGGCACGCCCGAGGTGCGCGAGGTGTTCCTGGAGGGACTGAAGCAGCCGCTGGGCATGCTGCTCCTGGGCGACCAGCTCTACGTGGCCCACACCGACGGCGTCTGGCGCTACCCGTACACGGCCGGTGAGACGGTGCTCCTGCCCCAGGGCCAGAAGGTGCTGGACCTGCCGGCGGGCGGCTACAACAACCACTGGACGCGCAACCTGCTGGCCAACGCGGACGGCACGAAGCTCTACGTGTCGGTGGGCTCGGCCAGCAACGTGGCCGAGCACGGCCTGAAGGAAGAGGAGCGCCGCGCCAACATCCTGGAGATCAACCCGGACGGCACCGGCGAGCGCGTCTTCGCCAGCGGCCTGCGCAACCCGGTGGGCATGGGCTGGGCGCCGGGCACGCGCGTGCTCTGGGCGGTGGTGAACGAGCGCGACGACCTGGGCGAGGACCTGGTGCCGGACTACCTCACGCACGTGGAGGACGGCGCCTTCTACGGCTGGCCCTTCGCGTACTTCGGCGCGAACGAGGATCCGCGCCTCGCGGGCCAGCGCCCGGACCTGGTGAAGCAGACGCGCGTGCCGGATGTCGCCCTGGGCGCGCACACCGCGTCGCTGGGCCTGGCGTTCTACGACGCGCAGGCGTTCCCGAAGAGGTACCAGGGCGGCGCGTTCATCGGGCAGCACGGCTCGTGGAACCGCTCGGAGCTGTCCGGCTACAAGGTCGTCTTCGTCCCGTTCACGAACGGCCGGCCCTCGGGGCCGCCGGAGGACTTTCTCACCGGGTTCATCGCGGACGCGGCCCAGGCCCAGGTGTACGGCCGGCCCGTGGGCATCACGCTGCTCCCCGACGGCGCGCTGCTGGTCGCGGACGACGCCAGCAACACGCTGTGGAAGGTGTCCGCGAAGCACCAACCGTGAGCAGTGCGTCCGCGCTTCTGGCGCGGCAGAAGGCAGACACGGCATCCCGCCGTGTCCTGAACCAGGAGACGAACACCATGGGCATCAGCAAGGGCAGTGCGCAGTGGACCGGAGGCCTGAAGGACGGCAAGGGGTCGATGAAGCCCGCCCATGCCTCCGAGGTCCCCTTCTCGCTCGGCACCCGCTTCGAGGGGCAGCAGGGCAGCAATCCCGAGGAGCTCATCGGCGCGGCGCTCGCCGGGTGCTTCTCCATGGCCCTCTCGCTGGGGCTGGAGAAGGCGGGCCTCAAGCCCACGAGCATCCAGACGAGCGCGGACGTGCAGCTGGACAAGCAGGGCGAGGGCTTCGCCATCACCACCATCGCGCTCACCACCGAGGTCGCCGTCCCCGGCACGGATGACGCCCGGTTCCAGCAGATCGCCGAGGAGACCAAGAAGGGCTGCCCGGTCTCCAAGGCCCTCGCCGGCGTGAACATCACGCTCAAGGCGAAGCTCAAGAGCTGAAGGCGCCCCCTGGCCTGCCGCCCGGGTGGTGAATCCACCCACCCGGGCCGCCGCGCGAGGAAGAATCCAGCCGTGTGGCCGATTCGCTCACGGAGAGGTCTTCTGGGCAGGTGGGTGAAACGGACGCAGTCACGGACCAGGTTCGGCGTGCGACGCAGGGGGAGTCGTCTGCCTTCAGCGAGCTGTACAAGCGCACCCGGCCCCTGGTGGCGCGACTGGTCGCGGGTTTCGGCACATTGGATGCCGATGAGGTGGAGGACGTGCTCCAGGAGTCCTACGTCCGGGCCTTCCGGGGGCTTCCCCGGCTGAAGGAGGCCGGCGCCTTCACCCCGTGGCTGCTGACCATCGCGCGCAACCGCGCGCGCACGCGGCTGGAGCGCCGCAACGCCCTGCAGCGGATGGAAGAGGACCTGGCGGATCCGGAGCCGGAAACGGTGCCGCCCCTGCCTTCGGCGCTCCAGGTGGAGCGGGACATCGCGGTGGTGCGGCAGCTCATCGCCGAGCTGCCCGAAGGCGAGGAGAAGAAGACCGTGCAGCTTTTCTACATCGAGGGGCAGCTGTCGGCGCGGGAGATCGCCGAGCAGCTCGGGGTGGGCAAGAGCACGATCACCATGCGGTTGGAGCGGTTTCGTGGGCGCATCAAGCGGGAGCTCCTCCAGCGGGTGCTGGCCGGACGGTGGGAATAGCGATGAGACACCTGGATGCCGCCGTGATGCGCGACCTCGCGGACCGCGAGCCTGAAGCCGTCGCCTGGTTCCGTGAGCACCTGGCCTCGCCCTGCGAGGCCTGTGAGACCTTCCTCGCCACGCACGCGGATCCGCTCGACGGGCGGACCGATGCCCTCCTGCTCCAGCTCGCCCCCGAGGAGGCGGCGACCGAAGAGGAGACCGCCCCGGTCATCCCCCTGCGCCGTCCTC
>NZ_RAWB01000779.1 GCF_003612055.1 Corallococcus llansteffanensis | reverse complement strand
GCCCCCTGTCGCCCAGGAGACCAGGAACGAGGTCGCCCAGCCGTTGCCAGCGGGCGCGAAGAACGAGCTGGATGCGGCGAAGGCCAAGGCGGAGGCCCTCAAGGCCGATCCCGAGCTGGAGAACGCCGTGGGCTTCACCCACTTCGACACCAGCGCGAGCCACGACAACCTCATCACTGTTCTTTCGACGAAGGAGGACCTGCACCGGCTTGCCTCGCAGACCCTGGTGCGCATCAAGTGCCGCCAGGACGACAAGACCTACCTGGGTGTCGTGGTCCGGGGCCCGTTCGCGGAACCCAATGCCGTCCCCGCGAACTCCACCATGGCCATTGGCGTGGTGACCCACGGCAAGAAGCTCACCTACACCTTCGAGTACCACGGGCGGGCGGAGGTCGAGATCCTCGGAGAAGAGGCGGCGGGGGTCCTCAAGCCACACCGCTTCCGTCCCCGTCCCCAGAGTCCCGTCTTCGTCCTCGATGAGAAGGAGAGCGCGACGGTGCTGGGGGTCACCGGAGAGATGAGCATCGGGACGGTGGTGGGCTACGAGCGGATGGAGGCGCGGATCAACGCCCGGGACAAGTCGGTGCTGCCCCGGCACACCGGCATCATCGGGACGACGGGTGGCGGCAAGTCGACCACGGTGGCCACCCTCATCCACCGGGCCCAGCGCGAGGGCATCGCCACCATCGTCTTCGACGTGGAGGGTGAATACACGCATGTGGACCAACCCACCGACCACTCGGCGATGGTGGAAACCCTCCAGCGCCGGGGGCAACAGGCCGAGGGAGTGAAGGACCTGCACATCCATCACCTCGTCGGCCGGGAGAGTCGCAACCCGCGTCACAAGAACCTGCACCGCTTCTCGCTGAACTTCTCCAGCCTGTCGCCGTATGCGCTGGCGGAGATCCTCGACATGTCGGATGCGCAGCAAGAGCGCTTCCTCAAGGCGTATGACGTCACGAAGCTGCTGCTCGAGGACTTCGAGGTCTATCCCGTCACGGAAGCAGAGCGCAGGGAGGCCCTGGAGGTCGATGAGCTGTCCACCGGCTTTCCGAAGATGACCATCCAGCACGTGCTGGACGTCGTGAACGCGTACCTCTACAGCCTGAGCGACGAGGGCAAGGCGGAAGGGAAGAGCCGGCCGCGGCGGGCCGCGAAGGCGAAGGGGACGATCCAGGAGGACATCGAGGCGCTGGAGGAGGAGGACTCCACGCCCGCCAATGGGATGACGCTCTTCAGTGTGTTCAAGACCGACCCCGGCAAGGTCATGCGGCGGGTGATGGCCCAGAGCAGCCGCAACGTCATCAGCTGGAAGGCCCTCGCCAGCAAGCTCCAGCGGCTGCGCAGGCTGAACATCTTCGACATGGGAACCACGGAGGGCGTGCGGTACGACGCCATGCTCTCCCCGGGCCGCGTGTCCGTCATCGACTTGTCGGACACGGATTCGCCCCAGCTCAACAACCTGGTCATCGCGGACATCCTGCGCGGTATCCAGGAGCGTCAGGAGGCCAGCTACGAGAAGGCCCACCGCGAGGGTGGAGAGGTCACTCCGGTCATCATCATCATCGAGGAGGCGCACGAGTTCCTGTCCGCCAGCCGCATCGCCCAGATGAAGACCCTCTTCGAACAGGTGGCACGGATCGCGAAGCGGGGCCGCAAGCGGTGGCTGGGGCTCGTCTTCGTCACGCAGCTTCCTCAACACCTCCCTACGGAGGTGCTGGCCCTGCTCAACAACTTCATCATCCACAAGATCACCGATGGGTCGGTCATCGGGCGACTCAAGCAGAGCGTGGGTAGCATCGACGAGAGTCTGTGGAACCGAGTGTCACGGCTTGCGCCGGGGCAGGCCTTGATGTCCTTCAGCCACTTCACCCGGCCGCTGATGGTCGCCGTGGATCCCGCGCCCGTGAAGCGGCTGCTCGTCGATTAGTCACCCGGAGTTCAACGACGGTGGGGGGGCGGGAGCGTTATAGAGCCAGCCGCAATGCTCCTCCCCACCCTCCTCGCCTCCATCATCGTCGCCCAGGCTCCCGCCTCCGCCGCGTCCCGCGCAGCGGAGACGCTGGGCCTGGGCCCCGTCCTGGATGCCGTCGCGCACCAGGGCGTGACCTACGCCGCGCTCGGACGTGGCGGCATCGCCGTCCTCAAGCTCGATGGCGCCGCGCCCCAGCTCGTGCGACGTCTGGAGGAGGGCCGGCGCTTCGTGCGGCTCGTCGTCGTCGGCCAGTCCCTCCTCGCCATCGAGCAGCGCGAGGAGGCCCACGCGTTCTCGCTGGCCACGCCCGAACAGCCCCAGCCCGATTCGCTGGCATCCGCGCTGGGGGCGACGCGCGACCTCACCGTCGTCACCGAAGCGCCCCCCACCCGCGCACCCCAGCAGCCTCCTCCGGCGACCGGCGCACGGCTCACCGTCACCGCCGTGAAGGATGGCGACGTGACGCTCTCCGGCGGCGACACCGCGGGCCTCCGTGAAGGGGCCCGCGTCCGCGTCCGCACGCAGTCCTCCCGCGAGGTGGTGCTGGAGGTCGTCGAGACCCGCGAGGACTCCGCCCTCGCCCGCCTGGGCCGGGGCGAAGCCGTGCGCGTGGGGGACTCCGCCGTCGTCACCGATGCTCCCGCGACCGCGCGCCTCTTCTTCCCCGAACCCGGCGTGCCGCACCTGCGCTACGGCTTCCATGCCCGGCCGTTCCTCGCACTGGACGCCACCACCCGGCTGGGCCGATCCGCGCGCGCAGGGGGCCTGCTGCTGGATGCCTTCGTCGCGTGGCGCCCGGGGGAGCTCCCCCTCGTGCTGAGCGCCCAGTTGGAGCCCGTGGGCTTCGGGCTCGGCACCGGCCTGCGCCACACCCCGGGCTCCGCCTACGTCGCCGTGGCCTATGCCACCGACTTCCTCGAAGTGGGAATCGGCGCGGGCGCGCTGTTCGGCCAGAAGGAGTGCAGCGCCGAACTGGACCCGGACACGTACCTGCCCATCGAAGGCAAGAACGTCTGCGCGTCCAACGCGGGCCCCTCCGTGCAGCAGGTGCTGCGACTGGGCGCGCTCGATGGCTTCCACATCGCGTGGAGCTCTTCCATCCTCTCGCGTGAGAACCAGTTCCGCTTCGGCTCGGGCCGGGGCGAGGTCCAGGTGCCTCTCACCCCCAGCCTCTCCCTCTTCGGCGCGGGCGGTGGCGCCGCCAGCGGTTGGAACTTCGGCGAGCTCGGCGTGCGCAGCTTCCTCAAGGGCACCGGCGGCGCCGGCACCACCGTGTTCTCCGCGAGCCTGGGCATCGTCTCCCTGTCCGACGGCACCGGGGAGGCCCTCACCGGACCGTCGGTCTCGATTGGCATCGAACGCCGCCCTTGAGCCTCGCGCTCAGTGGCCGGACGCCATCGACGCGGCGAACTCCTCCGGCACCATCGAGCCGGAGATAGGGAAGTCCTTCGGCGCGGTCTGCCACGCCTTCCCGCCTGCCTTGCGGGCGGGCCACCGTGGAATCCGGCCCAGGCCCATGAAGGCCAACGACAACACCCCCAACCCGATGGCCCCCGAGGCGACGTGGGCGAACGGCCCGCTCCGCCTGTGATGTGAGCTTCCCACCCCGAGCAGGGGGAGCGCGGCGACAGGCGCTGTGGCCAACACGAGCCACGTGCGCCAGTTCGCGCGAGCCTGGGTCTTCAGTGCCGCGATCGAAGCCATGGGGCGTCCTTCCGAGCAGGAGGGTTATCCAGGAGGATGGG
>NZ_RAWB01000778.1 GCF_003612055.1 Corallococcus llansteffanensis | reverse complement strand
GGGCAGCAGGGGGAGGGCTGAAGCCTACTTCTTGGCTTCCTCGGCGGTGTACTTGCCGGAGAGCGCCTCGCGCACGTCGCGGTCGAACTTCACGCGCTGGGTGGCGACCTCGCGCAGCGCGAGCACGGGCGGCTTGTTCTTGGAGGTCTCCAGGATGGGCCGGGCGCCGGCCATCAGCTGGCGCGCGCGCTTGGCGCCCAGCAGCACCAGCGCGAACCGGTTGTCCACGTAGGGGAGGCAGTCTTCAACGGTAACGCGGGCCATGGAACATCCTTCTTGGCTCTTTGGAGCCGGTGGAAGCCTCCCAACCTAAAGAGCACGTCCGGGCGAGTCAAGGAAGGATGGACGGCCGGGGGAGCTGCCCACCGGATGACCGCCAGCCGACGCTCCCGGGCCTTCGCTGTTCGCTGGCGCACGGGGGTTTCCGGGGCTCTGGAATTCTGGCGCGGGGGGCCTCAACGGATCATCTGGGGTGCGTTTTTCGATGGAGGCATGGGACGCCAGGGTGGGTCCCGTCGCCCCTCGCTCCGGGATTTCCGGGGAGTGGTTCGAGAGAGGAGGTCCCGCATGGGCGAGGTCAGGTCGCGCGGCGCCGGTCATCCCCGGTGCGTCCCGGGGGCAAGGCTGGCCCCGTGGGAGGGGACGCCGTGAGCGGGCCGGTGCTCGTCACCGGGCCCACCGGCAACGTGGGCCGGGCGGTGGTCCGGGCGTTGCTGTCGGAGGGAGTCCCGGTGCGCGCGGCGGTGAAGTCGCCCGAGCGCACCGTGGCGCTGCTCAAGGAGATGGACGGCGAGGTGATGCCGGTGCCCCTGGACTTCCTGCGCCCGGAGACGTTCCGGCCCGCGCTGGAGGGCGTGCGCGGCGTCTTCCTCCTGAGGCCTCCGGCCATCGCCCGCATGCAGGAGACGCTCAACGCCTTCGTGGACGCGGCCGTCACGCAGGGCGTGAAGCACGTGGTGTTCCTCTCCGTGGACGGCGCGGAGAAGCGCGCGTGGGTGCCCCACCACGCGGTGGAGGAGCACCTGAAGCGCTCGGCCCTGGGGTGGACGCTGCTGCGGCCGACCTTCTTCGCGCAGAACCTGGGGGACGCCTGGCGCGAGGACCTCCGCCAGGACCACCGCCTCTACCTCCCCGCGGCCCACGGCCGGGTGGCCTTCGTGGACGTGCGCGACGTGGGGGAGCTGGTGACGCGGGCGCTCCTGGACACGTCCCTGCGGAACCGGGCGTTCACCCTCACCGGGCCGGAGGCGGTGACGTTCGACGAGGTGGCGGTGATGCTGTCGGAGGCGCTGGGCCGGCCCATCCGCTACGAGCCCGCGTCGGTGGCGGGCTACGTGCGCCACCTGCACCGGCGCCAGCTGCCCTGGGGGCAGGTGGGAGTCCAGACGCTGCTGCACGTGGGGCTGCGCTTCGGCCGGGCGGAGCAGGTGGACCCCACGCTCGCGAACCTCCTGGGCCGCCCCGCGCGCACGGTGCGCCAGTACATCGAGGACCACGCGCCTTTGTGGCGGTGATGCGATGATGAGGTGAAGCGCTGAGGCGCGTCAGGTGTACCAGAGCGCCCAGAGGATGAGGACGCCCTGGAGCGGCAGCCGCAACCAGAGCAGGGCCCTGGGAATCTTCGGGAACCGCTCCGGCTGCTGGGCCATGTAGAGGTTCGCGGGGAACACCGCCACGAACAGCGCGACGAGCCCCCAGGCCGCGAGCTGCGTCGTCCGGGGCACCAGCAGCAGCACGCCCAGCAGCACCTCCGCCACGCCGCTGAGCAGCACCAGCTCCCGGGGACGGGGCAGGTACGGCGGCATGATGTGCATGTACACGCGCGGCTTGAGGAAGTGGTTCACCCCCGCGGCGATCATGAACAGCGCGAGCACGAACTGCAGGATGAGCTTCACGGACATGGCGGGCGGGGCTCCTGGCGGTATCGAAGCGCGGCCAGGGGCCCCCGTCCATGCCTACTTTCCGGCGAACGCCTCACCGACGATGGCGCGCGCCTCCTGGACGATGGCGTCCAGGTGCGCGGCGTCGCGGAAGCTCTCCGCGTAGATTTTGTAGACGTCCTCGGTGCCGGAGGGGCGCGCGGCGAACCAGCCGTTCTCCGCCACGACCTTGAGGCCACCCAGCTCCGCGTTGTTGCCCGGCGCGCGCGTGAGGCGCTGGAGGATGGGCTCGCCCGCGAGCGACGTGGCCTTCACCGCCTCCGGTGACAGCTTCTTGAGCACGGCCTTCTGCGCGGACGTGGCCGGCTGGTCGATGCGCGTGTACAGCGGCGCGCCGAACTTCGCCGCGAGCTCCTGGTAGTGCTCGCCCGGATCCTTGCCGGTGCGCGCCAGGATTTCCGCCGCCAGCAGGTCCAGGATGATGCCGTCCTTGTCGGTGGTCCACACGGTGCCGTCGCGACGCAGGAAGGACGCGCCCGCGCTCTCCTCGCCGCCGAAGCCCAGCGAGCCGTCCAGCAGCCCGTCCACGAACCACTTGAAGCCCACCGGCACCTCCACCACGCGGCGGCCCAAATCCTTCGCCACGCGGTCGATGAGGCTGCTGCTCACCAGCGTCTTGCCCACCGCCGCGTCCGCCTTCCAGCCCGGTCGGTTGCGGAACAGGTAGCCGATGGAGACCGCGAGGTAGTGGTTGGGGTTCATCAGCCCCTGGCTGCGGGTGACGATGCCGTGGCGGTCGGAGTCCGTGTCGTTGCCGAAGGCGAGCGCGTACTTGTCCTTGAGCTTCACCAGGTTCGCCATCGCGTACGGCGACGAGCAGTCCATGCGGATCTTCCCGTCATGGTCCGCGGGCATGAAGCCGAACGTGGGGTCCACCTTGCGGTTCACCACGGAGATCGACAGCTTGTAGCGATCCGCGATGGGGTCCCAGTACTCCAGGTTGGAGCCGCCCAGCGGATCCGCGCCCAGCTTCAGCTTCGAGTCCCGGATGACGTCCAGGTCCACCACGTTCGCCAGGTCCGTCACGTACGGGGTGATGAAGTCGTACGCCTTCACCGTGCTGCTGGCGCGCGCCTTCTCGTAGGTGATGCGCCGGACGTCCTTGTTGCCGGCGGCCATCAGCTCGTTGGCGCGGCGCTCGACGATCGACGTGACGTGGGTGTCCGCGGGGCCGCCGTTGGGCGGGTTGTACTTGATGCCGCCGTCCTCGGGCGGGTTGTGGGACGGGGTGATGACGATGCCGTCCGCGAGCCCGCTCGTGCGGCCCCGGTTGTAGGTGAGGATGGCGTGGGAGATGACGGGCGTGGGCGTGGCGCCGTCGGTGAAGCGCACCTCGACGCCGTGGGCGGCCAGCACCTCCAGCGTGGTGCGCTGGGCGGGCTCGGAGAGGGCGTGCGTGTCCATGCCCAGGAACAGCGGGCCGTCATAACCCTGCTGCTTGCGGTACTCGCACAGGGCCTGCGCCACCGCGAGGATGTGCGGCTCGTTGAAGCCGCGGCGCGCGGCCGAGCCACGGTGGCCGGAGGTGCCGAAGGCGACGCGCTGCTCGGCCACGGACGCGTCCGGCACATCGGAGTAGTACTGCGCGCGCAGCTTCTCGGGGTTGATCAGCAGGTCGCGCGAAAGGGGCTTGCCAGCGGAAGGATGGGCCATGACGGGGGCACCCTAGCCGCGCGCGCGGGCGGAAGGGGAGCCGAAGTCACGGCCCTGTCCATCCCCGCACCTGCCTCCCTCGCGCTCCGTCCAGTAGCGGGCGGGAGCGCGGACCGGAGGGGCAGGGGG
>NZ_RAWB01000777.1 GCF_003612055.1 Corallococcus llansteffanensis | reverse complement strand
CCCGGTGCTCGCGGCGGCGCTGGCCTTCGGCCTGTTCGTCACGCTGGGGGCCGTCACCCAGCTGCTCAACCCCGGCTTCGGGGTGTGGTTCACGGAGGTGTTCCTCTTCCTGGGCCTCGCGTGGGTGATGCTGCGGCGCTCGGGCTTCCGGCCCGCCGTGTACACGGGCCTCACGCCCTTCGAGGGGCCGCCCGCGCTGTTCGGCTTCCTCCTGGGCGTGGCCAACTTCTTCGCGGTGGTGGTGCCCATCCAGTACCTGGCGCAGCGGGTTGCACCCTCGTGGCTGCGGGAGATGTTCGACGCCTCGCGCCTCTTCGAGGGCCAGACGCCCGTGGAGCTGGCGCTGCTGCTGGGCGGCGTGTCGGTGGCCGCTCCGCTGTGCGAGGAGTTCTTCTTCCGCGGCCTCTTCCAGCGCTCCCTGACGCCTCAGGCGCCGGCCTCGCCCTGGCGCGCGTTGATCATCTCCTCGGTGGTGTTCAGCGCCTTTCACCTGGATCCGGTGGGCTTCCTCGCGCGCGCGGAGCTGGGGCTGCTGTTCGGATGGCTGCTGCTGCGCACCGGTTCGCTGTGGCCGGGCATCGCGGCGCACGCGGCCAACAACATCGTGTCGTCGGTGCTGTTCCTCGTCGCCACGCACTCGGGGCTGGCGAAGGACGGGGCGACGGACGACGTGACGGACTGGCGCGCCGTGCTGGGCCTGGCGCTCGTGGGGTGGACGGGCCTCCTGGGCCTGCGCGCCGCGTCCCGGCACTTCCCCGCCGTCTGGGGACGCGGCACGCCGCCGACCGAAGACGAGGTCCGCGCCACGAAGCCCGTGCCGCTGTTCGCCCTCCAGTTGCTGCCGTGGGTGGTGGTGGCGACGCTGTCCCTCGTCGGCCTGGGGCTGGTGGACGGGCGCGGCGTGTCGCTGAGCGTCTACGACATCCAGCACCCGGTGCCGCCGCTGTCGAAGGACGCGGACCCGGGCCTCCAGGCGGAGCGCAAGGCGCTGCAGCAGCTGCGCAAGTCCGTCCGCAAGGGCGAGCTTCCGATGGAGGCCTACGAAGAAGAGCGCCTCCGGCAGGCCCAGGCGCACGCGCCCGACAAGTCCAAGGCCACCCGCTGAAAATGCAACGGCCCCCGGGCTTTCGCCTGGAGGCCGTGCCTTCCACGAAGCCGCGCCGTCAGCGTCAGTCCGCCTTGTACGAGCTGACGTGGAACACCGGCCCCACCATGGCGGTGGTGACGGCGTCCTTCTGCACGCTGCCCTCGGCGGAGATGCGCTGACCGTCCTTCTTGATCTTCCGGTCGCCGCCCGCGAGCTGGTACGTCTTGCCGTCGTCGGCCTTCAGGACCCACACCCCGCCTTCGAGGTCCTGGTACTGCACCGTGCCAGAGAGCTTCATGCGTCCTCCCGCTTGAGCATCGCGCGAGCGATGACGAGGCACACCACCGTGTTGAAGCCCAGCCACGGCTTCGCCAGGAAGGTGAAGGGCATCCACGCCAGCGCCGGAGCGCCCGCCCACGCCGCGTAGGCCAGGAAGCCCGCGAAGCCGAGCGCCAGGCCGCCCACCGCCGGACGGAAGCCCCGCCACGCGATGGCCGGCAGCGAGAGCACCAGCGGGATCAGCGCGCTGTAGAACAGCGGGTTCACCGTGCCCCGTCCGAAGATGATCCGCTGCCAGTCCGGGATGGGCAGCGAGGCCACGTTCACGACGTCACCCGCCGCCCCCACTGCGCCCGTGAACCACGTGCGCAGGAAGAAGAAGCCCACCGTGGACAGGACCAGCGGCACGAGGAACGCCGGGCGGAAGAGGATGTTGAGGAAGCCCGGACGCTCACGCCCGCGCAGCGTCAGCAGCACCAGCGCCAGCAGCGCCGCGGCCCACGCGAGCGGCTGCCAGTGGGGCGTGCCGCCCGTGAACGCCTGCAGCGACGCGTTGGCGTTGAGGACGCCGTGGCCGTACTGCTCGGACCAGGCCTGGTCCCCCACCGCCTTCGCCCCGGCGTAGAGCGCCTGCTCCACCTCGTCCGGGCTCTTGGCGCCGGCGCCGTAGAGCATCGCGGCGACCGCGGCCACGTGCGGCGCGGCCATGCTGGTGCCCTGGTACCAGGCGTAGATGGAGCGCGACGGGTCGCGCGGGTCGATGGTGTTCTGCAGGATGCCGCCCGAGTCGCCCTGGCGCTTGTCGCCACCGGGCGCCGCGATGTCCAGCTCCTTGCCATAGGACGAGTACGGGGAGCGCGAGCCGTCCGGGCCCACCGCGCCCACCGCCACCGCGCCCGGGTACGCCGCGGGGAACTCCACCTTGCCGCGCCCGGTGTTGCCCGCCGCGGCCACCACGGTGACGCCCTTCTTGCGCGCGTACTCCACCGCGGAGGCCATGACCTGGGAGTACATGCCACCGCCCAGCGACATGTTGATGACCTTCGCGTCGTGGTCCGCCGCGAAGCGGATGGCGTCCGCGATGTCCGCGGAGGTGCCGCTGCCAAAGTGGTTCAGGACCTTGATGGGCATCAGCGTCGCGTCGAAGGCCACGCCCGCCACACCTACGCCGTTGTTGGTGGCCTGCGCGATGGTGCCCGCCACGTGCGTGCCGTGGCCGTGGTCGTCGTTGGCGTGCTCGTCGTCGTTGACGAAGTCGTAGCCCTTCACGAACGACACGCCCTTCAGGTCCGGTACCTGCTTGAAGTCGTCGTGGTCCTCATAGGCGATGCCCGTGTCGATGACCGCCACCACCACGCCCTTGCCCCGGTTGCCGTCCCAGGCCTTGGGCATGTCGATCATCCGCAAGTTCCACTGCGCTTCGTATTGGGGATCATTCGGCGTGTAGCTGCTCCGCACCTGCAGCAGCGGCTCCGCGGACTCCACCGCCGGGTGCTGGCGGATGCGCTGGAGCACGTCCTCCACGTCGTCCACGCCCACCGCCAGCGTGACGCCCGTCTGGGGGCCTTCCAGGGAGTTGAACTCCAGGTCCAGGCCCCACTGGGCCTCCCAGGCGTCGAACTCGGCCTGGGTGGTGCCGTCCTTGAAGTCCACCACGATGGCCCCGGACACCACGTCGTCCGAGCCCGCCGCCACGGCCTCCGCCAGCTCTACCTGGGCCGCCGCCACGTCCGGGCCGGCCGGAACCTCCGGCTCCCGCGATGCGGAAGCACACGCCGAGGCCGACAGGGCCAGCGCCGCGAGAACCACGTTCCATCGCCTCATCCGCATCGGGACACTCCTTGAACGAAGACGCCTCGAAGACCCACTACGAACGAATGGCGGGACGATTGGGTCTGCCCCGCCAGTCTGTTCGCCCCCCGGTCGGCCGTGCAAGGCGATGAGGGTAAAGAAATGTGAAGAAGTCCGGAGGTTTGCACGCCCCCTACCCGCCCGACAGCCGCTGGAGCCACGCCGCCGCGGCCCGTCCCACCTGGGGAAGGTTGCGGTGGAACGTGGCGCCGGCATCGTCGATGACCTCTAAATCGCCCCCGGCCTCCGCGACAGCCGCGGCCAGCGCCGCCCGGGGCAGGCGCTTGTCCTCCGCCCCGACAATCACCAGCAGTGGACACGACAGGCGCACGAGCGACAACGGGTCCACGTCCGGCGCCACCAGACACAGTCCGCCCACCGCCGGGTGCCGCTCCTGGAGCGCCAGCGCCACACGCGCCCCCCCGTGCAGCGCCGCCACCGCGAGCGCGGACGTGCCCGCGTTCTCCAGCGCCACCCGCATGGCCGCCTCCGCGTCCTCCACCAGCGC
>NZ_RAWB01000776.1 GCF_003612055.1 Corallococcus llansteffanensis | reverse complement strand
CCCCGAAGCAGCTCACCCTGCCCCGCCCCCCGGAGTTGGAGCTGGCGGTGGCGCTGACCCGCACGGGCCTCTTCCGCGACGCGGCGGACGAGGTGCAGTCGCGCGTGTCGGGGCTGCGCACGGCGGACCAGGCGCTGCCGTTCGCGCACGCGCTGCTGCAGCTGGGTGAGTTCGGCCACGCGCACGGAGTGGCGGCGCGCTACCTGTGGGGTCGGGCCTTCGGCGCGAAGGCGCCGGATGCGCTGGCCGCGTTCTACCCGCGCGCGTTCGCCCAGGCGGTGGAGACGGAGGCCACGCGGCAGTCGCTGGATCCGTTCCTCGTGTGGGCCATCATGCGGCGTGAGAGCGCCTTCCGCCCGGAGGTCATGAGCGCGGCGGACGCGCGGGGGCTGATGCAGATCATCCCGCCCACGGCCACGGAGATCGCCCTGAAGATGGCGGAGCCGGCGCCCGCGCCCGCGGACCTCTTCGCCCCGGAGCGCAACATCCGCTACGGCGCGTGGTACCTGGCGCAGCTCATGAAGCGCTTCGCGCACCCGGCGCTCGCGGCGGCGGCCTACAACGCGGGCCCCAAGGCGGCGGTGCGCTGGACGCAGGAGCGCGGCAGCCTCCCCTTGGACCTCTTCGTCGAGTCCATCCCCTACCGGGAGACGCGCGGCTACGTGAAGCAGGTGCTCGCGGACCTGTACCTCTACCACCGCTTCTACGAGCAGGACGGCGCGAAGGCCCGGCTGGCGATGACGGTGCCCGCGCCCTCCGCGGACGGCGTCACCTTCTGACCTGACGCGAACACGGGGCCCGGCGACCTCAGCCGCGCTGGCCCCTGCGGCGTTCGATCTCCTGCTCCAGCGTCCGCACGACGTCGGACAGGGGCATGCTGCTGGAGTCCACGTGCATCGCGTCGTCGGCGGCCTTCAGGGGCGCCACGGTGCGCGCGGAGTCCGCGGTGTCCCGCTGCGTCTGATCCGTGAGGACGGCCTCCAGGCTGCTGTCCACGCCCTTCTGGAACAGCTCCTCGAAGCGGCGGCGGGCGCGCACCTCCGGATCCGCCGCGAGGAAGAACTTCGCGTCCGCGTCCGGGAACACCACCGTGCCGATGTCGCGCCCCTCCAGGATGGCGCCCGCCTGCGCCTCCAGCGCGAGCCTGCGCTGGAGCGCGAGCAACCCCGCGCGCACCACCGGCCGGCCCGACACCTGCGAGGCACCCATGGAGATGGCCGGCGTGCGGATCTCCCCGGACACGTCCTCGCCGCTCAAGAAGACGTGGTTCTCCTCGCCCACCACCTGGAAGTGGATGCGCACGCGCCCGAGCAGCTCGCCCAGCTTCGCGTCGTCGTCGAACGCGATGCCCTCGCGCGTGGCCATCAGCGCCACGCAGCGGTAGATGGCGCCGGTGTCCACCAGCGCGAACCCCAGCCTGCGCGCGAGCAGCTTGGACACGGAGGACTTCCCGGCCCCCGCCGGCCCATCGATGGCGACGATGAACGGACGCGGGCTCATGAGAGGATCTCCTTCAGCGCGGCGACGCAGCGCTCGTTCTCCGAAGGCGTCCCCACGGAGATGCGCAGGCAGGTGGGATGGCCGTTGCCCGCCATGGGCCGGACGATGACGCCCCGGCGCAGCATCTGCTCGTACACCGCGGCCGCCGGGCGGTGGCAGTCCACGAAGACGAAGTTCGCGTGGCTCTCCGTCAGCGTGACGCCCAGCTTCGGCAGCTCGCGCTCGTAGTAGCGCAGCCCCGCCTGGTTGTTCTCCCGCGTGCGGCGCACGTGCTCCGCGTCGTCCAGCGCCGCCATGCCGGCCGCCTGCGCCACCACCGTGAGGTTGAAGGGCATGCGCGTGCGGTGCACGTAGCCCGCGAGCTTCGCGTCCATCACCGCGCACCCCAGCCGGATGCCGGCCAGGCCGTGGATCTTGCTGAAGGTGCGCAGCGCCACGAGGTTCGGGTGCGCGCGGAACAGCTCCACCGCGCTCGCGTAGTCGGGCCAGTCCACGAACTCCGCGTAGGCCTCGTCGTGGACGACGAGCACGTCCTTGGGCACCGCGGCCAGGAACGTCTCCAGGTCCTTGCGCCCGAACGTCGTCCCCGTGGGGTTGTCCGGGTTGGCCAGGAACACCATCCGCGTGCGCGGCGTGACGGCGCGGGCCATGGCGACGAGGTCGTAGCGGAAGCCCTCGCGCATGGGCACCTCCACGAACGGCCGGCCATGCGCCTGCGCGGAGATGCGGTACGCCGGGAACGAGCCCTGGCACAGGAGGATCTCCTCCTCCGGCGTGGTGAACGTGCGAATCAGCAGCTCGATGAGCTCGTTGGAGCCGCTGCCGAGGACGACCTCCTCCGGCTTCACACCCAGGTGCCCGGCGAGCCTGCGCACCAGGTGGAAGCTCGTCGCGTCCGGGTACAGGTGCACGGACGCGGCAGCCTGCTTCATGGCCTCCACCGCGCGGGGCGACGGGCCCAGCGGGTTCTCGTTGGAGGCCAGCTTGATGACACCCTTGAGGCCGTACTCCCGCTCGGTCTCCTCGATGGGCTTGCCCGGAACGTAGGCCTTGAGCGTCTCGACGTAGGGAGGAACGAGCGGTCTCATGGGGGTTGAACCTCTTACTTGCCGGAGAACTGCCCGAGCGCGCGGAACTTGTCGTAGCGGTCGCGCACCAGGGCGTCCGGCGACAGCTCCGCCAGCTGGCCCAGGTGCTTGCGCAGCGTCTTGCCCAGGGACTCCGCCGCCTTGGCCGGATCGCGGTGCGCGCCGCCCGCGGGCTCGGGGATGACCTCGTCGATGATCTTCATCTCCAGCAGGTCCTGCGCGGTGGGGCGCATCGCGTCCGCCGCCTTGTCCGCCTTGGTGGCGTCGCGGAAGAGGATGGACGCGCAGCCTTCCGGGCTGATGACGGAATAGACGCTGTTCTGGAACATCAGCACGCGGTTGCCCACGCCAATGGCGAGCGCGCCGCCGGAGCCGCCCTCGCCCACCACCGTGGAGATGATGGGCACGCGCAGCCGGCTCATCACCTCCAGGTTCATGGCGATGGCCTCCGCCTGTCCCCGCTCCTCCGCGCCGATGCCCGGGTACGCGCCCGGCGTGTCCACGAAGGTGAGGATGGGCTTCTCCATCCGCTCGGCCAGCTCCATCAGCCGGCGCGCCTTGCGGTAGCCCTCCGGGCGCGGCATGCCGAAGTTGCGCGCCATGTTCTCCTTCGTGTTGCGCCCCTTCTGGTGGCCGATGACCATCACCGGCTTGCCATCGAAGCGCGCGAAGCCGCCGACGATGGACGGGTCCTCGCCGAAGTGCCGGTCGCCGCACATCTCGAAGAAGTCCGTGAAGAGGTACTGGACGTAGTCCAGGAAGTACGGCCGGGCGTTGTGGCGGGACAGCTGCACCACCTGCCAGCGCGTCAGGTCGCTGAAGATCTCCGTCTGGAGCTTCTTCGCCTTCTTCTCCAGTTTGGAGATCTCCGAGGAGAAATCCACGGTGCCGCTGGTGGAGAGGACCTTCAGCTCCTCGATCTTCTTCTCCAGCTCGATGAGCGGGCGCTCGAAGTCGAGCGCGTAGCCAATGCCGGTTGCCATGGCGCCGAACTAGCACCAGGGTTGCGGCCTTTCAACGCGCAACCGGTTACGCACCCCCTGGAATCTCCGGGAATCTTCCAACCCCCACCCCGTCTGGAGCGACATGGTCCTCGCCCTGTCCCTGCTGGTCCTGACGCTGTCCTGGCTCTTATACACA
>NZ_RAWB01000775.1 GCF_003612055.1 Corallococcus llansteffanensis | reverse complement strand
ATCAAGAGGTCCGAGTCATCCCTCCGGCGCTCCGCAACGGAGCCCATTTCCGCAGTACAGGCAGCGGTGGTCTGGCACGTGCCTGCTTCAAGGCCCTGGCGACCGCTCATTCCCTAGAGGGCCCCTGTCGGGCGGCCCGGCCCCGTTCACGCGGGCCGGCCGCGGCCGCCAAGGGTCCTCGCACGCGAAGCAGGCACAGAGGCCACACACATGTTGAAGAAGAGCGTCAAGATTGGTGAGAGCGAGCTGAGCATCGAGACGGGCCGTCTGGCCAAGCAGGCCGACGGCGCCGTGGTGGTCCGCTATGGCGACACCATGCTGCTCGTGACCGCGGTGAGCGCGCGGGAGAAGAAGGACATCGACTTCCTGCCCCTCACGGTGGAGTACCAGGAGAGGCTGTACTCGGCGGGCCGCATCCCGGGCAGCTTCTTCAAGCGCGAGGGCCGGCTGACGGAGAAGGAGACGCTGACGAGCCGTCTGATCGACCGCTCCTGCCGTCCGCTGTTCCCGGAAGGCTACGCCTACGAGACGCAGGTCATCGTCAGCGTCATCTCCTCGGACCCGGACAACGAGGGCGACATCCACGGTCTGACCGGCGCCTCCGCGGCGCTGTGGGTGTCGGACATCCCGTTCAACGGCCCCATCGCGGGCGTTCGCGTGGGCCGCGTGGGGGGCCAGTTCGTCGCCAACCCCACCGCGAAGCAGCGTGAGCAGAGCGACCTGGACCTCGTCATGGCGGTGAGCCGCGAGGCCATCGTGATGGTGGAGGGCGGCGCGGAGGAGGTCAGCGAGGCGGACATGGTGGCCGCGCTGGAGTTCGGCCGCACCGCGGCCAAGCCCGCCCTGGACCTCCAGGACGAGATGCGCGCGGAGCTGAAGAAGCAGGTGCGCTCCTACGACAAGCCGGCCGCCATCGACGAGGGGCTGCGCACCCAGGTGCGCGCCCTGGCCATGGACGGCGTCAAGGCCGGCTACGCCATCAAGGAGAAGGGCGCGCGTTACGAGGCGCTCTCCAAGGCGAAGAAGGCGGCCCTCACGGCCCTCAAGGAGAAGCTGGGCGCGGAGTTCACGCCCACGGTGGAGAAGCACGCCAAGCAGGTGGTGGAGGACCTGAAGTACGACCACATGCGTGAGCTCACCGTGAACGGTGGCCGCATCGGCGACCGCGGCCACGACGTGGTGCGCACCATCACCAACGAGGTGGGCGTGCTGCCCCGCGCGCACGGCAGCGCGGTGTTCACCCGCGGCGAGACGCAGGCGCTCGTGGTGGCCACGCTGGGCACCAGCGAGGACGAGCAGCGGCTGGAGCTCTTGAGCGGCCAGGCCTTCAAGCGCTTCCTCTTGCACTACAACTTCCCGCCCTTCAGCGTGAACGAGACCAAGCCCCTGCGCGGCCCCGGCCGTCGTGAGATTGGCCACGGCGCGCTAGCGGAGCGCGCGCTGCGCAACATGCTGCCGGCGGGCGAGAACTTCCCGTACACGGTGCGGCTGGTGTCGGAGATCCTGGAGTCCAACGGCTCCTCGTCCATGGCCTCCGTGTGCGGTGGCACGCTGGCGCTGATGGACGCGGGCGTCCCCATCAAGGCGCCGGTGGCCGGCATCGCCATGGGCCTCGTGAAGGAAGGCGAGAAGATCGCCATCCTCTCCGACATCCTCGGTGACGAGGATCACCTGGGCGACATGGACTTCAAGGTCTGCGGCACGTCCAAGGGCATCACGTCCATCCAGATGGACATCAAGATCACCGGCCTCACCACGGAGATCATGAGCCGCGCGCTGGAGCAGGCGCGTCAGGGCCGCGTGCACATCCTGGCGGAGATGGCGAAGACGCTGAACGCGCCTCGCAAGGAGATCAGCCAGTTCGCGCCGCGCATCACGACCATCCAGATCCGTCCCGAGTTCATCAAGAACGTCATCGGGCCGGGCGGCAAGGTGATCAAGGACATCATCGCGCGCACGGGCGCGGCCATCAACATCGAGGACACGGGCCGCGTGGACATCGCGAGCGCGAACGGCGAGGCCGTGAAGGCCGCCATCGCGATGATCCAGGCGCTCACGCGTGAGGCGGAGATCGGGAAGATCTACACGGGCACCGTGCGGAAGATCGCCGAGTTCGGCGCCTTCGTGGAGCTGTTCCCGGGCACCGACGGCCTCATCCACATCTCCGAGCTGTCCGACAAGCGCGTCAAGGCCGTGTCGGACGTGCTGAGCGAGGGCGACGAGGTGCTGGTGAAGGTCGTCAGCATCGACAAGACGGGCAAGATCCGCCTGTCGCGCAAGGAGGCCATGGCCGAGCGCACCGCCGCCCAGGGCGCGCCTCCCCCGGCCGCGGCCGCCGAGGCCACGCCCGACGCGAAGGCCTAGTTCAGGCTCAAGCCTCGAATGGGCGCCCCGTTCCTTTCGCCTCCGGGCGAAGGGGCGGGGCGTTTTCGTTGTGGGGGCCGGTGGTTTAAACCTTCCCGGGGGCTTCCCGCGTTGATGGGGGACCGCCCTGGAGGCGTCCATGCCGTCCCGTCCCGCAAGCCCCGAAGCCCCGTCGAGCAGCTTCCTCACGGACGTCTCCCGCTTCCTGGGCGCGTTCCGCTGGGCGTTCATGCCCATGGGCCTGCTGGCGCTGGTGGCGGTGGGCGTGCACGCGGCGGCGGACACGCTGGATGACCGGCTGCTCACGGCGGTGGACCGGCTGGACTCCGTGTTCGACGGGTTCGTGGGCCAGTACCCGGCGACCGCGTCGCTGGTGGACTGGGTGTCGCTGGAGACGCGCACCCGGCTGGCGCGTGCGCTGACGCTGGCGTGGGAGCTGGCGGCGGACCTGCTCCTGGCGCTGCCCGCGCTGGGCTACCGCGAGGTGGCGGCCCCCGCGCCCAGGGAGGCCTGGCGCACGGTGGGCCTGTCGGAGCCGTCCGAGCCTTCGTCATGGAAGGCGCTCCTCCAGCGCTGCCTGCGGCGGCCCACGTCGATGCGGTGGGTGCGGCCCCTGGCCACGGCGGGCGTGGTGCTGGCGGGGGCGTGCACGGTGGCGCGGCTCGTCCAGGGGACGGTGTACCTGTCGTGGCGGCCGCTGTTCGGCGACACCGTGGCGGACCTGTCCGCGCGCGGGCTGGCGGTGGCGGCGCTGTGCGGCGTGAGCGTGTCGCTGGGCTGGCGCGCGGTGCTGCGCAACCTTCAACACGCGGACGCGGCGTGCGCGGCGGTGGGGCCTCGCAGGGCGTGGACGCGCGGGCTGCTGGGCTGCGTGCTGGTGGCTCCCCTCGGGCTGGCCGCGGTGTGGGACGCCGCGCCGGTGCTGTCCTTCCTGCGCTGAGGGGTGACGCATGTTCGCGCGACGCGCCCGGGGACTGCTGGACTTCACCTTCGCGCTCCTGTGCGTGTGGTGTGCGTACCACCACACGCCCGCGGGCGCGCTGGTGCGGCGCACGGGAGCGTGGGCCTTCCACACGCGCACCACGGCGCGGCCGCTGCTGGCGTACTACGACGGCGTGAGCGGCACGGCGGTGCCCACGCCGGGTGCGCTGCCGCCCGCCATGCTCACGCGGGTGCCCACGAGCGCGGAGGCCCTGGCGTGGGGGACGCACTCGGCGCTGACGGGCCTGGACCCGAAGGCGCGCGAGCCCGCGCTGGCCCTGGCGCGCGAGGTGGGCATCGCTCCGGAGACGCTGCTGGATGCGGGGCGGGGACCCGCGGCGACCCGGCGCCTGCTGGACGCGCTGGCCGGGGATTTCCCGTCGGACGAGGCGCGGGTGACGGC
>NZ_RAWB01000774.1 GCF_003612055.1 Corallococcus llansteffanensis | reverse complement strand
CCGCGAAGACGGCCCCCACGCCCACGACGCCCCCGCAGGAACCCTCGAAGCGTGCTCCGGAGCCGGTCACCACCGTCACGCAGACGCCGGACGTGGCGGAGGTGCTGGACACGAGCACCGCGAAGGGCGCCGCGAAGGCGGGCCTGGGCTGGCTGACGCTCTACACGGTGCCGAAGAACGCGGCGGTGTTCGACGGCTCGACCCAGCTGGGCACTTCGCCGCTGATCCGGGTCGCGATCCCCGTGGGCACCTACCGCCTGCGCGTGGTGGACCCGCAGGACCCGGGAGGGACGAGCAAGCTGTTGTCCGTTCCCGTCCGTCCGGGCGAGCTGACGAAGCTGCAGATTCGACTGGCCGACCTCCCGCCCTACACGGAGTGACGGCCGTCCTTGACGCTCCTGGACCCCCTCACTAGGGTCCGCCGCGTTCCGCCTTCGACGCACTGCGAGAAGGACTCGCCAGCCATGTACTTCCAGGACCTCATCCTCACGCTCCAGAAGCACTGGGCCGACCAGGGATGCATCGTCACCCAGTCGTACGACCTCGAGGTCGGCGCGGGCACGATGGCCCCGTACACGTTCCTGCACGCGCTCGGGCCCGAGCCGTGGAACGTCGCCTACGTGCAGCCCTCGCGCCGCCCCGCCGACGGCCGCTTCGGTGAGAACCCGAACCGCCTGTTCCAGCACCACCAGTTCCAGGTCATCCTCAAGCCCGCGCCCAAGAACGTCCAGGAGCTGTACCTGGAGTCCCTGCGGAAGATCGGCATGGACCCGATGGAGCACGACATCCGGTTCGTCGAGGACGACTGGGAGTCCCCCACGCTGGGCGCCTGGGGCCTCGGCTGGGAGGTGTGGTGTGACGGGATGGAAGTCACCCAGTTCACCTACTTCCAGCAGTGCGGCGGCTTCGACTGCCGCCCCGTGGCCGCGGAGCTCACGTACGGGCTGGAGCGCCTGACGACGTACCTGCAGAACGTGGAGAGCGTCTACGACATCGAGTGGGTCAAGGGCGTGAAGTACCGCGAGGTCTTCCACGCGAACGAGGTGGAGATGAGCAAGTACGCCCTCCACGAGTCGGATCCGCAGATGCTCTTCGCGCTCTTCGACGCGTACGAGAAGGAGTGCAAGCGCCTCATCGAGCGCCACCTGCCGCTGCCCGCGTATGACTACGCGCTCAAGTGCAGCCACGCGTTCAACCTGCTGGACGCGCGCGGCGCCATCTCCGTCACCGAGCGCGCCAACTTCATCAAGCGCGTGCGCGACAACGCGCGCCTGTGCGCGGAGGGCTACCTGCAGATGCGCGAGCGGCTGGGCTTCCCGCTGATGAAGACGCCGTGGACGGTGGGCGAGCAGCCGCCGGTGCTGGAGGGCAAGCCCGCCAGCGACTACTGGAAGACGGTGACGCTCAACAAGCCCGTGGAGAAGAAGGAGAAGTCGGAGGTGGCCCGTGGCGCGTGACCTGCTCCTGGAAATCGGTGCCGAGGAGATCCCCGCGTCGTTCATCGTGCCCGCGCTGGAAGACCTGAAGCGCGTGCTCACCGAGCGCATGGCCGACGCGCGCCTGAAGCACGGTGACGTGCGCACCTTCGGCACGCCGCGCCGGCTGGCCGTCCTCGTGCGCGACGTGGCGGACGCGGGCGAGGACGTGACGAAGGAGGTGCTGGGGCCCAGTGCCAAGGCCGCCTTCGACGCGCAGGGCAAGCCCACCAAGGCGGCGGAGAAGTTCGCCGAAGGGCTCAAGCTGTCGGTGGACGCGCTCGGCCGCACGACGACGGCCAAGGGCGAGTACGTGTCCGCTCGCGTGGAGGAGAAGGGCCGTCCGGCAGACGCCATCCTCCAGGACGCGCTGCACGCCGCGGTGCACGGCATCAACTTCCGCAAGTCCATGCGCTGGGGTGACGTGGACACGTCCTTCGCGCGCCCGGTGCAGTGGCTGGTGGCGCTCCTGGGCGACACGGAGCTGCCGGTGGTGCTCGGCGACGTGAAGAGCGGGCGGACCACCTACGGCCACCGCTTCCTCGCGCCCGGCCCCATCGCGCTGAAGGCGCCCGCGGACTACGAGTCCGCGCTGGAGAAGGCGCACGTGCTGGCGGACATCGGCAAGCGCCGCGCGTCGCTCGTGCAGAAGGTGACCGCGGCGGCGAAGGCGGCGGGCGGCCAGCTCCTGGAGGACGAGGGCCTGGTGGATCAGGTGACGAACCTGGTGGAGCTGCCGAGCCCCGTGGTGGGCAGCTTCGACGAGCGCCACCTGGACCTGCCGCCGGAGGTGCTGGTGCAGGAGATGAAGAGCCACCAGCGCTACTTCTCGCTGCTGGACGGGCAGGGGAAGCTGCTGCCGAAGTTCATCGCCGTGTCCAACACGCCGGTGCGCGACGAGCAGCTGTCCCTGCGCGGCTACGAGCGCGTGCTGCGCGCGCGGCTCGCGGACGGGCGCTTCTTCTTCGACGAGGACCGCAAGACGCCGCTGGGCGACCGCGTGGAGAAGCTGGGCCGCGTGATGTGGCAGAACCAGCTGGGCACGTACCTGGAGAAGGTGGAGCGCTTCCGCTCGCTGGCCGTGTGGCTCGCGCAGCACAGCGGCAGGGCAGGGGAAGTGGCCACGGTGGAGCGCGCCGCCACGCTGTCCAAGGCGGACCTCGTCACCGGCATGGTGGGCGAGTTCCCGGAGCTTCAGGGCGTGATGGGCCGCGAGTACGCGCGCGCCAGCGGTGAGCCGGACGCGGTGGCGCTCGCCATCTCCGAGCACTACCTACCCCGGGGCGCCGAGGACGCGCTGCCGACCCAGGACGCGGGCGCGCTCATTGGCCTTGCGGACCGGCTGGACTCGCTGTGCGGCATCTTCGCCATCGGCAAGGCCCCGTCGGGCGCGGCGGATCCGTTCGCGCTGCGCCGCTCGTGCCTGGCCATCATCCGCATCGTGCTGGGGCGCGGCTACCGCTTCAGCCTGTCGGCCGCGGTGGACGAGGCCCTGCGCCTGCTGGCGCCGAAGCTCGCCAACGTGAAGCGCAAGCCGGGGGAGGCCGCGCCGCGCGAACAGGTGCTGGAGTTCTTCCGCGGTCGCCTCAAGGCGCTGTGGGGCGAGCAGCACCGCACGGACGTGGTGGAGGCGGTGCTGGCCGTGGGCTTCGACGACCTGGTCGCCGCGAAGAAGCGCCTGGAGGCGCTGAGCCCGCTGGTGGGCCACTCGGACTTCCAGCCGCTCGCCGCGGCCTTCAAGCGCGTGGTCAACATCGTGGAGAAGCAGGGCAAGGACGTGGCAGGCGGGCAGACCAACCCGCAGCGCTTCACCGACGAGCCCGAGAAGAACCTCCATACCGCCTTCACCCAGGCCCGCGACAAGGTGGGCCAGCACGTGCGCGCGGACGACTTCGCCGGGGCCCTGCGCGAAATCACCGGCCTGAAGCCCGCCGTGGACACCTTCTTCGACAAGGTGATGGTCATGGCCGAGGACAAGGACCTGCGGGAGAACCGCATCCGGTTCCTCACGGAGATTGGCGCCCTGTTCAATCAGGTGGCGGACTTCTCCAAGATCCAGGCCGAGGTCGCCGCCGCGGCCTGAGGCCCGTCTCCGCCGGAGCGTGCCCGCTCCCCCGCCAGGGGGGCGGGACGCGTTCCCGGAAGCGGGGGCCGGGGTGTCGCCAGGTAGGCGTCCGGGAATAGGAACAACCCTATTCAGTTGCCCGGGGCGGCGCGGCGTTCCTACACTCCGCCCCCCTCTGATGCGCCTCCCTTTCCTGACCCCCGCGCTGTTGTTCGT
>NZ_RAWB01000773.1 GCF_003612055.1 Corallococcus llansteffanensis | reverse complement strand
AGTCGGGGGCGTGCTGGCGGGATGGGTGGTGGGGTACTGGGTCGGTGGACTGCCGTCCTTCTTCGTCGGGAGGTACCTGAACAACGACCTGCGTCGAGCGGACCCGGCGTCGCTGAGACAGCGCCTGAAGGCGGAGTACTACATCTCCCATCTGATTCTGGCGGAGCTGGGACGGCGCGGCGAGGACCTGGCGAGGTACGAGGAGCCCATCCTCCAGTTGCTGCGGTCCGAGTCAGGGGACCAGCGGCGGCATGGGTGGGCGAGCCTCCGGTATTTCTACCCCACTCGGGCGGAAGCGCTGGCGGACTACAAACACGAGGCTTCGGCCGAGGAGTGTCGACGACAGGTGGAGGAGGTCCTCACCCGGTCAGCCGGTTGAGCTGGCGCCGACCGGAATCGGTGTCGCCCACCTCAGACCCTCTGCGCGCGAAGTAGGATGCGCGCATGCTCAATCCGTCCGGCGAAGCGCAGGTGCTGCGCTGGTGCGTCGCGGCGCTGAGCACGATCGAAGTCCCGATCCTGAGCGGCCTGAGCGCGGGGCGCGTCGTCATCACCGTCGGAGCGGAAGCCTAGGGCCCACAGCCCAGCCACTCGAAGAACGCGGCATGGGCGGTGACTGCTTCGGGCGGGATGTTTCCGACGGAGCGCTGGAGGCAGTAATAGGACTTGAGCTGCTGGTCCGTGGCCTTCGTCCGCGGGCCCAGGAGCGCTTCGAGCGGCTTCACCTTCAGAGCCTCGAGCTCCTCCTTCCGCAGCGGCCGTACGCCCTGGACTCCGTGAGACGTGAGCCGGGTGTCCATGCGGGTGAGCTCCAGCTTCGGGCCCTGCGCCGACCAGGTGATCCTGGCCCAGGTGGGGCCGACGAACTCCCCGTCCCGCAAGCGCATGGGGTTCATGCCTCTCGCGTACGCGTAGAAGGCAAACGTCGGCTCCACGAGGGGCCACGTCATGGGAAGCGGGTCGCTGAGGCGGGTATCCCAGCTGATGAACCCGGCGTCGGCTGGATTCCCCCGCTTCGTATCCACGGACTCCTTCCAGGTCTTTTCGGCCGAGGCCTTGACGCTGGCGACGATGGCCACGGTGTCGAGGGGCGGGTGGTCCGGCGGGCTCATGTGCTCTCCATGGGAGCACGAGGGCGCCAGGGCGCCCTCGTGCGTTGCCAGCGTACCGCAGGCCTGCTTCGGCGCGCGCCGCGGAATCCCGACCACGTACGAGGGCTGGAGGCGCACCGTCAGAAGCCGAAGCCCAGCCGGAGGATGTCCATGTTGATGTCCACGATGCGCCCGTTCCTGCGCTCTTCGCCCCAGGGCACGGTGTACTGGGCGCCGAGGTCCAGCTCCTTGCGCCGCTGGTTCCAGCTGTAGCCCACGCCCGCGCCGAACACCGCGGCAAGGTAGAAGTTCGAGCGCGCCGTCGTCTTCCGGTAGCCCAGGTCAAGTCCGAGCGTGAGCTGCCCACCCGTCGTGCTCCGGTTGGCGGGCTGGCCCTCGTCGGCGTCGGGCCGGTCCTTCTCGTTGCTCACCATGCCGCTCAGCTTGGGCTGAAGGAAGAAGCCGTCGCCCCGTGCGCGGGGCCACGGCGTCCAGGCCAGGCCCGTGGAGACCGTGAGCGCCCGGACCGTGCCGCAGCTGTCGAAGTCGTCGGTGCACCGGCGGCGCGTGAACCGGGGCGTGACTTCAATGACCAGGTCGGTCCGGTCCGACAGCTTGAGGTTCGTGCCGACAGGGAGCGCCAGATGGAGCATGCCAGCCATGGGCGGCCCCATCAGCATGAAGGAGCCGTGCACCACCGGCGCGATCCAGAGCACCTGCCCGGGTTTCTCCCCCACGGAAGCCCTCAGGCCCAGCGCCTCCATGGCCTGGGCCTGGGCCCGGGTCGCGGTGAGGAGAAGGAGCACCGGAATCAGCATCGCCTTGTTCAACGCATGCCTCCTGCTGCGGATGGGGACCCTTGCTGGAGCAAGGGCTGTTCCACTCGCGCACACGAGGACGGCTCAGAGGGCGACTCCCTCCGCGCATGACACGGCTGTCAGAGCCCGCGCGCGAGGATGCCGGACACAGGTGTCACACGCGCCGTTCGGCGATCGCCGCGAGCTGCGCCGTGACGGTGCCCCAGCCTTCGTGGAAGCCCAGGTCGTGGTGCAGGGTCCTGTCCGCGCTGTTCTTGTGCATCACGTGGGCGCTGTAGTCCGTGCCCTGCGGATGATCCTTCAGCGTGATGATGGCGGTCATGCCGGGCATGGCGGAGAGCTCGGCGGGGCGCCAGCCCCCAAGCAGGACGGTCGTGAACACGATGCGCTCGAGCGTGTCGACGGCGAGGAAGCACGCGCTGAGGTGCGGCCCGAAGTCGCGGGTCTCCGTCTCGCTGAAGTGCGTCACCAGCGCGCCGCCGGGGCGCAGGTCCATCTCCAACACCTTGCACCGGGAAGGCGCGGGCACCCACCACTGCTCGAAGCTGGCGGGGTCCGTCCAGGCCTTCCAGACGACGGCGCGGGGCGCCTTGATGATGCGCGAGATGCTCAGGTCGAGCTCGGGATGAAGGGCAGGGGACATCGGGTCACTCCTTGTTGGGGTTGGCGGTGACGAACTGCTCGAGCCGGTCCGTGCGGGCCTCCCAGAGGGCGCGCTGCGCGGACAGCCACGACTCCACGGCGGCGAAGGATTTCTTCTCCAGGGCGCACGTCCGCACGCGCCCCTCCTTGTGCGTGCGGATGAGTCCACTGCCCTCCAGGAAGTGGATGTGCTTCATGAAGGACGGCAAAGCCATATCGAAGGGCTTCGCCAGGTCGCTGATGCTGGCGGGACCCCTGCCCAGACGCGACAGCACGGCCCGGCGGGTGGGGTCGGCGAGCGCCTGGAAGATGCCGTTCAGTTGTTCCGGATGCTTTTCCACGAGGCTAAGTATAGCCTCGTGATGCTTAGCGCAAGGGCTAAGTAATTCGCCATGAGTGTGGTAACCCGGTGGGGGCGTCGCCGTTCAGTGCCCGCCAGGAGCCTACAGACCATGCGTACCCATCGAGTCGTGATGACCCTGCTGATGCTCGCTTCTCCCAGTGCATTCGCGCGCGACCCCTTCCCTGACATTACGAATGCGGAGCTCAGCACTCTCCTGGTGACGTTGCACAACAGCTACCGCGCACAGCATCACGCTCCTGCCTTGACGGTGGATGCCTCCATCGTGGCCTACGCGAAGACCCGGGCGAGAACTGTCTCGACATTTGAAGGCCTCAGCGAGGGCCACCGGGGACTCGACCACAAATACGGTGAGAACCTCTATTGGGCTGGGAGTTCAACAAACGCGGAGCAGTCCACCCAGCTTGTGACTGCCGCCGTCAAAGCCTGGTACAACGAAATTGCACACTACAACTTCAAGAACGGTGGTTTCTCCGCGGGCACCGGCCACTTCACCCAGTTGGTCTGGAAGGGCACCACCAAGATCGGCTGTGCCGTCGCCCGGGGGAAAGGCTCGAAGTGGTACGAAACGTATGTGGTCTGTAACTATCTGGCTCCAGGAAACATGATGGGGGACTTCCAGAAGAACGTCCTGCCCAAGTGACCTCGGTCCACCTGCAGCTGAGTGGCCGTGAGTCATCCCCTGGGACGGATGCCCGCTGACGCGTGCATGCGCCCAGGGTTCAACAATGCAACTCCAGACGCCTGCACGCACCCGGGCCGCCTTGTGGTGCGCCTGAAGCCTGTGGGGCAGGCCTTCTTGTCGGCGCTCCGCCTCGCGCACGGCGTTTCACCCGCCCTCCTGGCG
>NZ_RAWB01000772.1 GCF_003612055.1 Corallococcus llansteffanensis | reverse complement strand
CCCTGGGGTCGTCCTGACGCCTGCCCACCCCCCGTGACGCACCCTGCCTTGAGCGGCGACCGGCCGCCCGGTACCCCTGCGTGCGCTTCGATTTCCAAGAAGATGTTTTCCGCGTGGTCCTGGCCGGAGGGTGAAGCCGATGCGCAAGGCACTGGGTGTTGTCGCGGCGTTGCTGATGTGGGGCTGTGGTGGCGCGGGGCCTGACGTCCCGGCCGCCTCCCCGAAAGGCCCCGACGGGCTGACGGTCCAGTCGGAGGCGGGCGTGACGCAGGGCACGTGGGGGCACGACGGACAGTCGGTGTCCTTCGCCTCGCGGGAGGTGGAGCCCGGGGTGTACCGGCTGGAGGTGCGGCTGGGCGGCCTGACGCTCACGGGCCTGCTGGACCCGGCCTCCGGGGTGTCCACGCTGGACGGCTTCGCGGAGGCGAACGCGCAGGACACGCAGGTGGTGGACGCGGACCGCGAGGTGCTGGCGGCCTTCTACCAGGCGCTCAACCAGGGCCTGCCCGCGGGCGACGCGGCGGCGCCGGAGGCCATGTACCTGCGGCGCGCGGTGGGCATGTGGGCGCAGCAGCCCACGAGCGTCACGCTCAAGCGCACGGTGATGGGCGAGCAGGGCCGCGGCTACACGATGCTGTGCAGCTACGCGAAGTGCGGAGGCAAGAACACCGGCAGCTGTGGCGGTGTGTACAACTGGTACTCGTACGCGAAGCACGACTGCAACAACGGCGGCTTCGACAATGCGCGCAACCAGCAGATCGCCCAGCTGGGGGACCATACGAGCTGCAGCGGTGACGAGTACTACCTGAACGGCAGCACCTGGGCGTGCGGCGAGCCGGACCACTGGTCGCGCCCCAAGGTGATGGGCAACTGCTTCGGCCGCTGCGGCGGTGGCTGCGGTGGCGACACGCAGTACACGGTGGACGCGACGAACCACGACGGCTGCGTGCGCAACGGGCACGTGCTGGCGAGCGGCTACTGCGACGACCAGTTCGTGTCCGCGACGGACGACGAGCTGTTCGCGTCCAACTGTTACTGAGGCGGATGGGACGCGCGGCGCGATACGCGGCGGGGGCGGCGGGGCTGTGGCTCGCCGCGCTCGCCTGCACGTCCACGTCGTCCTCGAAGGCGGAGGCCGGGGAGGCGGTGGTGCGCCGCTTCTTCCAGGCCCTGCCCTCCGGGGACTGCGCGGTGCTGGGCCCGCTGCTGGTATCGGGCGAGGGCCTGCCCTCGTGCGAGGAGTCCGTGCAGGACCTGCGCGCGCACGACCTGCACCTGGTGGACGTCGTCGAGGCGAAGGTGGATGGACGCGATCCGGACGCGGTGCTCGTGCGGGCGCGCGTGGCCCAGGGAGGCAAGGAGCGCGCGGAGCCGTTCTTCTTCCGGGTGGAGCGTCAGGCGGACGGGTGGCGTTTGCGGTTGTGAGGGGCCTGCGTAGGCTTGGGGGGTGCGGACGATGCGAAGCCGTGAACGGGTGATGCTGGGCGGCGCGGGCGTGCTGGTGGCCGCGCTGCTCGCCGTGGCGCTGTGGCCGGCCCGGAAGGAGCAGCCCCCGTCCGTCTCCGGAGCCACGGTGGAGGCCACCGGGCCCACCGTGGCGCCGGTGACGGCGGCGGACGTCTCGCCGAGGCGCGCGGTGCCGGTGCGGACGCCCGGGCCCGCGCGGTCCGCCGCCACGGTGGTGCCGCCGGCCCCGGGGGACGTGCCGCCGGAGCCGGAGGTGGCCAATGCCCCCGCGCAGCCGAACGCCCCCCTCGCGGAGGAGCTGCCGCAGACGGCGCGCTGGAAGCTGGAGAAGACGGAGCACATCACGTCGCTGCTGGGGCGGGACGTCACACGGCTGGAGGGGGAGAAGCAGGAGGCCCGGGCGCGCGGGGACAAGGCCCGCGTCGAAGAGGTGGACGCGCTGCTCCAGCGCCACCGCGTCCGGTTGGACGAGCTGCGCGAAGAGGCCCGTACCCTGACCGAAGCTGCCCGGAACGAACCGCCGGAGCCTTGATTCGGGGACGCCCGCCTGCCCGCCCTTCAGGGGGCCGGACGCGCTGCTCCCGCGTCACCGCGCCCGGTGGGCGGAGCTGCGCGAAGAGGCGCGCACGCTGACCGAAGCCGCCCGGAACGAGCCGCCCGAGCCCGATTCGGCGAACCTGTCCGACTGTCCTACAGGTTGCCGGACGCGACCTGCCCAGGGGAGGGTGCCTCCGTGGCGCGCCGTGAGCATGCTCGCTTCGGATTCGTGAGGTCCCCGGCCGGGCGTGCGTGACAGGCACGGCGCGGCATGCGCATAGAAAAGGCCGTGTCCGTCTCCACCGCGACCGCATCCACCGGGTCTTCTGGCTCCACGTCCACCCGAGGCTCCCGGCTGGCATCCATCGCGGTGGCCAGCGCGTTGTTCATGGAGTTCCTGGACTCCACGGCGCTGTCCACCGCGCTGCCCACGCTGTCCGTGGCGTTCGGCACGGACCCGGTCCACCTCAAGCTCGCGCTGACGTCGTACATCCTCGCGCTGGCGGTGCTCGCGCCCGCGAGCGGGTGGATCGCCGACCGCTACGGCCCGCGCCGCGTCTTCATGGGGGCCATGGGCGTGTTCCTGCTGGGCTCCGTGCTGTGCGGCTTCTCCCAGTCGCTCGCGCAGCTGGTGCTGTTCCGCACCGTGCAGGGCCTGGGCGGCGCGCTGATGACGCCCGTGGGCCGGCTCATCGTCGTCAACGCGGCGCCGCGCGAGAAGCTGGTGTCCGCGATGAGCTGGTTCACCATGCCCGCGCTCATGGGGCCGCTGCTGGGCCCGCCGCTCGCGGGCTTCATCCTGGGCGTCGCGGACTGGCCGTGGATCTTCTTCATCAACGTACCGGTGGGCCTCTTGGGCATGTGGGCCGTGGCGCGCTTCGTGCCCGCGCTGCGCCAGCCGGACCCGGGCCCCTTCGACAAGAAGGGCTTCGCGCTGGCCGTGGTCGCCATCACGACGCTGATGGGCGCGGCGGAGACGCTGGGCATCGGGCTGGTCCCGTGGCCCGCGCAGTTGGGCATCACGGTGGTGGCCCTGGGGGCGGTGGGGGCCTACGTGCGGCACGCGCTGCGCACGCCGCGCCCGGTGCTGGACCTGCGCCTGTTCCGGGTGCCCACCTTCCGCGCCAGCATGGTGGGCGGGGCCCTGGTCCGCATCGGCCTGGGCGCGACGCCGTTCCTCTTGCCGCTGCTGTTCCAGGTGGGCCTGGGCTGGGGGCCGCTGGAGGCAGGGCTCGTCACCATCGGCACGGGGATGGGGGCCTTCGCGTGCAAGCCGGTGGCGCCCGCGCTCATCCGGCGCGTGGGCTTCCGCAAGACGCTCGTCGCCTCCAACCTGCTCACCGCCGCGCTGACGGCCGTGCCCGCCTTCTTCCGCGCCGGCACACCCATCCCGTTCATCATCGGCACGCTCATCTTCAGCGGCTTCATGCGCTCGCTGCAGTTCACCGCCACCAACACGGTGGCGTACGCGGACCTCCCCCGGGAGTCGGTGAGCAACGCGTCCACGGTGGCGGTGGTGACGCAGCAGATGGCGCTGAGCGTGGGCATCAGCTTCGGCGGCCTGATGCTGCACGTGGCCCGGGGCGGCGGGGACGTGCGCCTCACGCCGGACCGCTTCCTGCTGCCCTTCCTCGCCATCGGCCTCGTGTCGTCGCTGGCCGGCCCCCTCTTCCGCCGGCTGCCACCCGACGCGGGCGCGCACATTGGTGGACGGAGCGCGGCGCGAGGCTGAAAGCCGCGCCGTCCCCGCCGTCCGCCAAACGACGCTTCCGCGCACGCAACGCTTCCCCGCTGACCCCCTCCGG
>NZ_RAWB01000771.1 GCF_003612055.1 Corallococcus llansteffanensis | reverse complement strand
AGGATTTCAAGGAGTTCCGAATGAACGAGGACAAGTCTCCACTGCGGCCCGAGTGGCGGCAGTGGCTGGCGGAGAACCTGGCACTGGGCGTGAAAGAGGAGGACGTACAGCAGGTGCTGGTCGCGGCGGGGGTGGACCCGGCGCTGGCGCGGGCGGAGATGGCGGCGGTGGGGGAGCACCCCTACTTCAAGGCGTGCCTCCAGGTGGCCCGGCACTTCGGGTGGCTGGAGTCGCTGATGGACGTCTACAGCGAGCTGCGCGCCCAGGACGGGGGCCGGGAGCTGGAGGTGCGCGAGGGCATTGCCCCCGAGGAGTTCTTCCAGCGCTACTACTTCGGCCACCGGCCGGTGGTGCTGCGCGGGATGATGGCGGACTGGCCGGCCCTGACGCGCTGGTCGCTGCCCTACTTCCGCGAGCGCTTTGGCCCAGTGGAGGTGGAGGTGATGGTGGGGC
The DNA here is from genome assembly GCF_003612055.1 of Corallococcus llansteffanensis. Classification (GTDB taxonomy): domain Bacteria; phylum Myxococcota; class Myxococcia; order Myxococcales; family Myxococcaceae; genus Corallococcus; species Corallococcus llansteffanensis. Next base: position 3,362 of record NZ_RAWB01000771.1, on the reverse strand, counting down.
GCGACGCCAACCCGGAGCACGCGGCCCTGCAGGACCGGCACCGGGCCCGGATGTCTTTCGCGGCCTTCCTCGACAAGGTGGAGGCGGCGGAGCAGACCAACGACTTCTACATGGTGCCGCGCAATGACAACTGGCGGCGCGACGGCCTGTCGCCGCTGCGCGAGGACCTGCGGGCCCCGCGGGGAATCATCGACCCGGGCCTGCAGCCGGACATGATGACGCTGCTGTTGGGGCCCGCGGGCACCGTCACGCCGCTGCACCACGACAACATGAACATCCTGTTGGGCCAGGTGCTGGGCCGCAAGCAGGTGCGGCTGGTGCCGTCCTTCGAGCGCCACCGGGTGTACCCGCACCGGGGCACCTTCAGCCACGTGGACGCGGGCAGGCCGGACCTCGTGGCCCACCCTCTCTTCGCGGAGGCCACGGTGCTGGAGACGGTGCTGGAGCCCGGGGACATGGTGTTCCTGCCCGTGGGGTGGTGGCACTGGGTGAAGGCGCTGGACGTGAGCGCCAGCGTCACCTTCCACCATTTCCTCGTCCCCGGCGGAAACACGCACCTGGAAGCCCCCTTCTGAAGAAAGTCAGTCCGCCTTCTCCACCAGCAACACGGAGCGCGTCCACCCGGCGCGGGCGTCGCGTGACAGCCACGCCTGGCGCTCGTCGCGCAGCGCGATGGCCGCGGGAGCGCCCGCGTGGATGCGCCGGCGCACTCCGTCGAAGAAGCGGCCCGCCGCGTCCGGGATGTCCACGGTGGAGGCCAGCACCGCGCGGGCCCCCGAGTCGATGAAGGCCGCCGGCAGGCTGAAGGGCTCCGTGCTCTGCAGGGACGTGGTGCGCCCCGCGCTGCACGCGGCCAGGAACACGGTGGGCGACCCGGTGAGGCGCTGCTCGCGCACCACGTCCGCGGTGAGCGCGTAGCGGCCGTTCACCTCCGGGGACAGCACCACCAGCGACGCGCCGGAGATGCTGGGGTCGGTGATGCCGTGCGCATGGATCTCAATCTCCGTGGCGTCCGCCATGCTCGCCAGCACGCGCGAGGGCGTGGCATCCGAACCGGTCAGCACGTCCGGCGGCGCGGCCCCCGGCTCCGCCTCCGGCGTCCACGCGGGAAGCCGGGGGAGCTGCAACAGCGACGGCGCCTCCACGCCGGCCACCACCAGGCGGCGCGTGGCCGTGGTGCCCGGCGTCGGGCGCGGGCCCTGGGCGCGGCCCAGGCGGAAGCTCCAGGCGATCTCCGGCGGCAGCAGGTCCGTGCGCCCGAAGAGGGGCGCCCACGCGAGCACGTCCACGCGCTCACAGCCGGCGAGCGTCTGGCGCAGCGCCTCCGGCACCAGCCGGGACGAGTCCGTCCGAGGGAAGGCCTCGCGGCGGGCGCCGTCGTAGTGGCCCTTCACTTCCCCCTTCGGGCCCAGCGCCACCAGCGTGGTGCGCTCGGCGTGGATGCTGGCGGCCAGCGCGCACCGGGCCGGCACGGGCGTGCCCAGCTGCGTGGCCATCAACGTCACCACCTTGGAGAACTCGCCAGCGCGGCCCGCGTCGTTCGCGAGCGACGAGTAGCTGAGCGCCCAGGACTCGCGCCCCAGCACATCGCCGCGCGGCAGGGCGTCCGCCTGCGCGATGGCGCGCTGGAGCAGCGCCTCGCCCCGGGACCGGTCCTGATCCAGGAGGAAGCGGCCTTCCAGATAGTGCGTGTAGACGCGGTCGCTCTCCTGGGTGGAGGGCCCCTCCACGGCCCGGGTGGTGACCGTCTTCAGCCACTGCGCGTCCTGGGGGCCGGGACCGGAGCCGAAGCGCGCCAGCTCCGCGACCGTCGCGCCGAACATGGGCAGCATGGGGTTGTCCGCACAGGCGGCCGCGCTCTCCAGCTCCCGCCGCGCGGCGTCCGGCCGCAGGTCCAGGTAGTACAGGTGCGCGAGCATCATGTGGGGATAGGAGCAGCTTCGCGTGGCGCCGCGCGCGGACCACTCCTCCAGATAGGCGCGCGCGCTGCCCAGGTCGTTGCGCGAGCGCGCGATCTGGCTGAGGACTTCCAGGACGGTGAACTCCGTCTCCCACTCGCGCAGCTGCCGGGCCCCCGCCCACAGCAGGCGCGCGTGCTGCTCCGCCTCCGTGAGGCGCTGCAGGTCGGTGTAGAAGATGGTCAGCCGGCGCTCCAGTTCCAGGCAGCGCACCGACATCGTGCCCTCGCGGCAGCGCTGGAGCGCGGCGAAGAGGCGCTGCTCGGCCTTCCACCAGGAGCCTTCCGCGACCTCCTGACGCGCCTGGTCCCGGTCCGCGATGTACGTGAACCAGGGGTCCTCCATCCGCTTGATGCGCTCCACCGTGTCCTTCAGCCGCGAGAGCGTCCCGTCGCGCGTGCGCAGCAGGGCCCCCAGGTAGATGTCCTCGTCCCCGGACAGACGCGCCCGGTCCACGAGCCCCTCCGGCACCGAGCCGCCCGGGCGCAGCGCCTCCGCGTACTGGCGCGCCAGCTCCCCGCGGCGGGTGAAGTCGCGCTTCGCCACGCGCTGCACGTAGTCCGTGAGCGTGCTGCCGCCCTGCACCCGGTCCAGCTCCTTCGCCAGCGGCATCAGCGCCAGCGCGCGCTCCTTCGAAGCCGCGGCGCGCACCACCTCATAGAAGACCCCGCGCACCGTGCCCGGCAGCTGGCGGGCGGCGTCCAGCGGCAGCGGCGCCTTCGCGTCCTGCATCAGGGCCAGCGTCGCGTCGCGCGCCGACTGCCACTGACGCTGGCGCTCCAGCGTGCTCTCGCGCAGGGACAGGGCCTGAGCGTGGGCCTCGCGGCTCCAGCCCTGCTCGCCCAGCTTCGCCACCTGTTCGAAGAGCTCCGACGCGCGCAGCGTCAGCCCCATCTCCCGGAACACGAGCGCGCGGTTCCACAACGCCTGCGGCAGCCTCGGCTTCGCCTCGATGGCGCCGTCCAGCAGGCGCAGCGCCCGTTCGAAGTCGCCGCGCGCGAGCGCCACCGCCGCCAGGTCGCTGTCACGCTCCGGAGAGGCCGGCAGGCGCTCCAGGAAGGAGGCCGCCTGGTTCCACTCGCCCTCCAGGGCATACGCCGCCGCGATGCCGCCCCAGTCCTCCTGGGACTCCATGCGGGCAAGCGGGCCCAGGGGCATCGGCTCGGCGGGCACGGGACAGCCGCCCGCGGGCGCGCGCGAACGGTAGCGGTCGGCTTCCGGATGCGTGAGGCGGGCCTCGATGCGGGCCGCGGCCCGGCGCTCCACCCAGAAATGATCCGAAATGGGGGGAGGGGCCGAGGGCTTCAGCGCCGCGACTCCCGCCGCCATCAGGGGGATGGCCAGCGCCAGCGCCCAGAGCTTCTTCTTCGCAGGCATCACCATGCGGTCCCCTCGGGCGCCTCC
>NZ_RAWB01000770.1 GCF_003612055.1 Corallococcus llansteffanensis | reverse complement strand
GGACCTGGGCGGGTGGGAGCACTGGGTCCCCCCGCCCCCGGCCTCGGAGACCTGAGCCTCCCTCTGGGCCCGCCTCTTCAGCGCAGCGCTTCCAGGTCCTCCAGCAGCTCCAGCACCCGCGCGGCCCCGTCCGCGCCGTGGAGCCGGTCCGCCAGCCCCCGTCCCGCGAGCCTCGCCACGTGCGCCAGCCGCATCAGCCGCGCGCGACCCAGGTGGCCGTCCACCAGCGCCACCACCAGCCGCAGGGGCTGGCCGTCCGGGGTGTCCGCGTCCAGGGGCCGGGCCAACGTCACCAGCGCCGCGGCCGGGGACGCGCCGGGCACGAACGCGTGCGGCACCGCGACGCCGTTGCCCACCTGGGAGGGGGCCTCGCCCTCGCGCTGGCGCAGCCCCGCCGCCAGCGCCGCCGCGTCCAGGCCGGGCAGCGCCGACGCCAGCCGGCCGGCCGCCACGTCGAGCGCGTCCTCGTAGTCCCCGCAGCTCAGCTGCACCACCACGCGCTCGGCGCACAGCAGCGGGCCCAGGGCGGGCGCGGGTTCGTCGCCGCGCGGCTCGCGCAGGGGGAACTCCGCGTCCAGGAACGCCCGCACGCGCGCGAGCTGCGCGCCGGTGAGCTTGCGCCGCGCCATCTCCAGCAGCAGCGTCCCCGCCGCGGGCACGTCCTCCAGGTAGCCCGTGACGTAGGGGCTCACCCGGTTGCCCACGTCCATCAGCAGCGCCGGGGGCACGTCCAACTCCCGGGCGATGGCCGACAGCCGCGCCTGCGTGGGCGGCGCGTCCACACCGTGCTCCACGCGGCTCAGGTACGCGCTCGACACGCCGATGCGCCGCGCCAGGTCGCGCAGGGACAGGCCCGCGTCGACGCGCAGCAGGCGCAGCGTGGCTCCCAGGTGCATGGCGCTCAGGGCCTCGCCCCGACCACCTGCGCGGCGTCCGGCGTGGCGCCCTGCTCCTGGCCCTGGCCCCGGACCTGGCCTTGTCCAAGGGCCAGCGCCGGGGCGCCCTCCGGGTGGCGGACGAGCAGGAGCGACCCGGGCGCGTCCCGCACGATGCGCTCGCGCTGCACGCCGAACAGCTTGTCCTCCAGGCCCCACTCGGCGCCCACGCCCACCACCACCAGGTCGTAGCCCGCGCGCGCCTCCTCCAGCGCGGCCTCCTCCGGGGACGCGTGGCGCACCACCTTGAGCTTCACCGCGGCGCCCTCGTCCAGGGGGAACAGCTCCTCCACCTGCGCGCGCCCCGTGCCCGCGCCCTCCGGCGACGTCACGTGCAGCACCGTCACCTCCGCGCCGGCCTGCTTGAACAGCCGCCGCGCCAACCCCAGCGCCGCCCGGTCATGCCGGCTGCCCACGAAGGGCACCAGCACCCGCCGCACCTGCGACAGCCCCCGGTCCACCAGCACCGCCACCGTGCTGGACGCGTCCTGCATCACCTCGTGCACCGTGCCGCCCAGCACCGTCTGGCTGAACAGCGGCTTGTGCCAGCCCAGCAGCACCAGGTCCGCGCGCTTGGCCTGCGCCGTGCGGCAGATGTCCCGCGCCGGCTCCGACGACACGAACGACAGCGTGCGCACCGACAGCCCCAGCTTCTCCGCGCGCCCCAGCAGCGGCGTCAGCGCGCTGCCCGCCGTGCCCTCCGCGCCCGTCCCCTCCAGGGGCTCCTCCGGGCGCACGCGGATCGGACGCTCCGGCGACAGCAGGTGCAGCGCGTACAGGCTCGCCTCGTTGCGCTCGCCCGACAGCGCCCGCGACAGCACCGCCATGCCCGGCCCCGCCTGCCCGTGCGACACGCACAGGAGCACCGTGTACGCGGACGGCACCAGCGCCACGTCCGGCGCCTGCGCCATCTGGTCGCGCGCCTGCTCCTCCGGCGGATACATCCAGCGCAGCAGCGGCGAGGTGATGAACGTCGTCACCAGCGCCATGATGACCATCATCGTGAAGAGCGTGGGGGAGATGACGCCCAGGTCCAGGCCCAGGTTGAGCACGATGAGCTCCATCAGCCCGCGCGTGTTCATCAGGACGCCAATGGCCCCCGCCTCCCGCCACCGCAGGCCCGTCACGCGCGCCGCCACCGCGCTGCCGCCGAACTTGCCCAGGCACGCCAGCAGGATGATGGCCCCGCACGTCACCCACGCCTCCACGCTGTCCAGCAGCCCCAGCTGCGTGCGCAGCCCGCTGAAGGCGAAGAACACGGGCAAGAGCAGCACCACCGTCACGTCCTCCAGCTTTTCAATCAGCGCCGCGGCCAGCCCGCCCTCCTTGGGAATCACCGCGCCGAAGAGGAACGCGCCGAAGAGCGCGTGGATGCCAATGCGCTCCGTGGTCCACGCGGACGCAAGCAACAGCAGCAGCGTGCCCGCCACCACGTTCTGCGTCAGGCCCTCGCGGCTGGCCACGCGCGCGCCCAGCCGGGCGAGGAACGGCCGCACCAGCACCAGCATGAAGCCGATGTAGAGCACCGCGAACAGCGTGGTCATCCCCGCCTGGGCCAGGCTGGAGGCGCGCACCAGCGACACCACGAAGGCCAGCAGGCACCACGCCGTCACGTCGTCCACCGCCGCGCACGCGATGGCGATGGCGCCGATCTTCGACTGCATCAGCCCGCGCTCTGTGAGGATGCGCGCCAGCACCGGGAAGGCCGTGATGCTCATGGACACGCCCATGAACAGCACGAACGACGAGAACGGCACCGACGGGTCCGACAGCGACCGGTACAGCCACAGCGCGCCCGCCACCGCGCCCAGCCCGAAGGGGACGATGATGCTCGAGTGGCTGATGACCACCGACGTGTGCCCCCGCCCCTTCAGCAGCTTGGGGTCCAGTTCCAGGCCGATGAGGAACATGAAGAGCACCAGCCCCACCTCGGCCAGCATCTTCAGGAACGGCATGGAGTCCGCCGGGAACAGCCAGTGCATCGTGTCCGGCCACAGCCACCCCAGGAGCGACGGGCCCAGCGCGATGCCCGCCACCACCTCCGCGATGACCATGGGCTGCCCCAGCCACCGCGCCCCTCGGCCAATCAACCGCGACACGCCGATGATGACGATGAGCTGGACCAGGAGCTGTGCGAGCATGTGGGTGTTCATCTTGAGCGCCTCGCTGGAAAGCTGTTAAGGAGTCGCTTATCAGCCGGTCGCGCACAGCGTCAACGCGCGTGCGAGGTGCCCGCCCGTTCAAAATCCCCCGCAGGCTCCGCGAGCGCTCAGGTGCCTTCGGGCGCCTTGTTGGCCGCCACGGCCTTGAGCAGCGTCTCCACGTCCACCGGCTTGCGCAGGTAGCCGCAGGCGCCCATCTCGTCGGCGACCTGACGGGCGTTCGCGGAGGCGGAGAAGACGAGCACCGGGATGTCGCGCCATGCCTCCACCGCGCGCATCTGTCGACCGAAGGTCGCGCCGTCCATCACCGGCATCATCATGTCCAGCAGCACCAGCGACGGCGTCGTTTGCGTCCGCCGCAGCGCCTCCAGCGCCTGCAGGCCGTTGCCCGCCCCCATCACGGTGTAGCCCGCGTCGCGCAGGACCTCCTCCAGCGCCTCGCGCAGGTCCGTGTCGTCATCCACCACCAACAGCGGCCGGCTCACTCGCGCGTCTCCTTCTCCAGTGGCAATTCCAACGTGAACCGCGCGCCCTCTTCCGGGCCGGGTTCCGCCCAGGCCCGTCCGCCGTGCGCTTCCGCCGCGCGGCGCGTGAGGTACAGCCCCAGGCCCAGCCCGCCATACGAGTGAGAGCTCACGGCGCGCCCGAAGCGCTCGAAGATGCGCTCCACCTGGTCCACCGGCACCCCGATGCCCCGGTCGCGCACCTGGATGCGCGCGAAGCC
>NZ_RAWB01000076.1 GCF_003612055.1 Corallococcus llansteffanensis | reverse complement strand
GGGCGGGAATCCTCCGCAGAGCCACTCGAGGCATCGCGAGGAGGACGAGGCCGGGAGTCCTCCGCGGATCCATTCGCGGCGTCACGAGAGGAACGGGCCCGTGCGTCTTCGGCGGATCCGTTGCCGGCGTCACGAGGGGAACGGGCCCGTGCGTCTTCGGCGGATCCGTTGCCGGCGTCACGAGGGGAACGGGCCCGTGCGTCTTCAGCGGATCCGTTCGCGGCGTCACGAGGGGAACGGGCCCGTGCGTCTTCAGCGGATCCACTCGTGGCCTCACGCGGCGGTCGAGGGCGTGCATCCTCGGCGGATCCGGTGAAGGCTTCACGGGGCGGCTTGGGCCGTGCGTCCTCGGGAGCTCCAGTCGAAGCGTCGCGCTGCGGCCGGGAAGCCGATTCCTCACCGGAGGCGCCGGAAGGCTCACGAGAAGCGCGGGCCTTCGGCTGCTCCTCGGCGGCTCCGTGCGCCGCATCCCGAGCGGGCCGCGAGCGGGCCTCCTCCGAATGCCTCTCACGTCCAGCGCGGGCCTTCGGCTCCTCCGGAGGAACGAAGGTCGGAGGTTCCCTGGACGCACGGGCCTTCGGTTCCTCGGGAGGCTGCGCACCGACGCGGGACAGCGGCGTGAGGATCGTCTCGCCCTCGTAGCCGGGGGAGGTCGTGACGGTGGACGGCGTGATGCGCGGGAGCAGATCCAGCGCCACGGGCGTCAGGTCCGGCTGGGTGCGAATGGAAGGTTCGGAATCCGCGGGCTTCGCGGCCAGCGCCTCGGTGGGCGGCGAGACGCGGCGCGAGGCGGTCGGCGCGATCGCGGTCTTGCGCACGGCGGCGAGCTCCTCCGTCGTGTTGCGCCGCCCGGAGGAGGGCACGGGCGCCGGGGTGGCCTTGGCCGGCGCGGGCGGCTTCACCGGGGCCACCGACGTGGGCTGACGGGACGGCAGCGAGGAGGAGATCTGCGGCAGGCCGGTGGGCGCGGGCGCGACGGGCTCGGGGACTTCCGCGCTCCGGGCCAGCACCTGCGCCACCTGCGTCTCGCTGGAGGAGCCGTCCCCGGAGGACTGCCCGCTCATGAGCAGCAGGCGGGTCTGGTCACGGCGCTCGGAGAACAGGCGCAGCATCAGCTCGCTGCTCTGTTCGGGGTGCCAGATGCGAGGGCCCACCGCGCGCTCGATGGCGCGGGCGAACTCCAGCGTGGTGGCGTAGCGGTCCTCGCGCCGTTTCGCGAGCGCCTTGAGGACGATGGCGTCCAGCTCCGGCGGCACCTGCTTGTTCACGCGCGAGGGCGGCGGCACGTCTCCGCTGAGCACCGCGTTCATCATCGCCTCGGCGCTCTTGGCGTAGAACAGGCGCATGCCAGTGAGGCACTCGTGCAGCACCACGCCCAGGCTGAACAGGTCGCTGCGGGCGTCCAGCGGGTCGCCCATGATCTGCTCAGGGGACATGTAGCCGCTGGTGCCCTTCACCATGCCCACCGCGGTGCGGCCCGCCCGGGCCAGGCTCTTGGCGATGCCGAAGTCGAGCAGCTTGGTGACGCCCTCGTACGTCACCATGATGTTCTTCTCGGCCACGTCGCGGTGGACGACGGGGGAGGGCCGGCCCAGCGGGTCGGTGAAGGCGTGCGCGTAGTTGAGCGCCACGGCGGTGTCGCGCACGGCCATGAGGCTCAGGCCCATGGGGATGGGCTCGTGGGCGGTGCGGCAGGCGCGAGCGACCTCCACCAGCGTGGCGCCGGGGACGAACTCCATCGCGAGGAACAGCTCCCCGTCCGCCACGTCCAGGTCGTACACGTGCGCGATGTGGGGGTGGTTGAACGCGGCCGTGACCTTGGCCTCGTCCAGGAACATGCGGACGAACTCCTCCTCGCCCCGGATGTCGGGGAGGATCTGCTTCAGCACGACCATCTTGCGAAAGCCGGCGAGGCCCTTCTGGGCCGCGAGGAAAATCTCCGCCATCCCGCCCGTGGACAGGCGGCAGAGCACCTCGTACTTGCCCAACACCCGGCCGCGGAACCCGTCCGGAGTGAGCGTCAGCGTCGTCCCAGCCATCGGTAGGGCGCCGACTCTACACCCGCGCCGGGAGGGACGCGAAAGGCCCGGACCCCTGTTTCTGGGCCGATACCAGGACTTCCGGGGATGAGCCCTCCGTCCAGGCGAGGACCGGCGTCCCGGGTGGGCCCGGGAACTGGGAGCCGGCTACGGTTGGAGCGGACGCGGCGACAGGACCTTCGCTTACGGGTTCTTGAAGGAGGGAGGTAGCAACTCGCAGACCTCACGGGCGAAGTCCGGGACGCTGCGGGCCAATCCGTCCAAAAGTTTTGTCAGGGAGATGGGTGGATTGCGCAGGGCCTCGGCTTGGACCCTGAGCAGCTCCAATACGATCTGCGGGGCTTGGCTGAGTAAGTGTTGAAGGAAGGTGTCGGGCGCCTGGGCCTGAAGGGTCACGGGCAGGTGCTTCTGTCCGAAGTCGCGCAGATTGCTCGTGACGATGGTCTGAGCACCAACATGGATGGCGGCGGCGAGGACGTGCCGGTCCTTCTCCGAGTTGGTCATTGCAGGGATGAGCCCCTCGTGACCCGTTACCATCGCTTCGGGAAAAGCGGTCTTCATGGCAGCCACGCGCCGAGTTGCCGCCCCTTCCGACAGGCCTATCTTTTTGACGAGGTTACGACGGGTTTCTTCGAGGATGAGTTCCGTCCAGTGGATCTGGATGAGCCCCTCCTGAGCCGCACTCAACAACGTGTCGCAGACGCTGAGGGGAATCAGGACGTTCGCATCGAGAACGACCAGGAATGGGGCATGAATCACGAGGTAAGTAGTCCTCTCGATCCGTCAGCCGAGTTCGGGGTAGCCCCCAGCTTCCTGGGTCTCTCGCATCATCGTATCGAGCTGCGTCCGGCGCTCGGACTTCTGGCGCGCGCGGTATTCGAGGACGTCCTTGCTGTAGACGCGCCGATGGGTGCCTGTGCGGTGGAAGGGAATCCGCTTCTCGTCGAGAAGCTGCACCAAGTACTGCCGTGAGACGTTGAGCAGGTTCGCCGCCTGCTGAGTCGTGAGCTCCTTGTGAACGGGAACCACGGTGACGGCATCACCCGACGCGAGAATGGCAAGGAGTTGTTGCATCAGCGCGAGCACATCAGTGGGTAGAGGAATGGACTCGTGGTTGGGACCGAGCAGGGAGAAGAGCGGATGCCCCCCTTTATCCCGTAGTTCTTGAGTGATGAGCTGCGCGAGCTTTCGCACTTGTCCGGCGGACACATCGCTAGCGGTAATCGGCTCAGGAGTACGCGAAGTAGAGGTGAGAGTGTCGGGCGTGGACATGATCGACCTCATTTACAGGTGTAAGATACCTGTAAATATAGGCGCATTCGACGCAGACGCAAGCTGATTTAGTTCCATAGGCGTATACCTGATTGGAGCGGTTACCTTCTTAACCGCCGTAACCGCAACCTGAAGGAGAAGAATCCCAGGATCTCCCCGCGTGCCCTGGAGGTGGGTTACGACGGCGGCGACATGGACACCTCCGCCTCCCCGCGCACCGTCACCGGCCGCGTCGACGTGCATCCCCGTGGCTTCGGCTTCCTCACCGTGCAGAAGCCCGGTGCCCCCGAGGTCCTGTCCGCCTTCATCCCTCCGCCGGACCTGAACCCGCTCTTCGCGGGCGACATCGTCTCCGCTACCGTGACGGCCGCCGCGGACGGCCGGTGGACCGCGTCCGGACTGTCGCTGGTGGAGCGCACCCGCACCGTCGTCTACGGCGAGGTGGTGTCGCGCAAGGGCGCCTTCTTCCTGCGCATCGACAAGGAGGTCGCCAACTCCGACTGGCCGCTGGACGCGGGCTCCACGCCCGTCCAACACAACGACGCCGTCGTCGCCCGCATCGCGGACGGCAAGGTCGTGCTGCTCTACCGCCTGGAGCCCGGCGCGGACCGCTCCCTGGAGCGCGTCATCGCCCGCCACGGCCTGCACCGGGACTTCCCGCCGGAGGTCATCACCGAGGCCCTCTGCGCCCGCGAGGTGCCCCACGCGCTTGGCGCCCGCCGCGACCTGCGCGCCATCCCCACCGTCACCGTGGACGCGCCCTCCACCCGCGACATCGACGACGCCATCTCCGTGCTGCCCGCGGGGCCGGACGGTGCCGTGCGCCTGCTCGTGTCCATCGCGGACGTGGGCGGGTCCGTGAAGGAGGGCAGCGCCCTGGACCTGGAGGCCCGCGCCCGCGCCACCAGCGTCTACCTGGCCGGCCGCGTGCTCCCCATGCTGCCCGAGGAGCTGTCCTCGAACTGGCTCAGCCTCGTGCCCGACCAGGACCGGCACTGCCTCACCGTGGAGTTGCGCATCGACCCGGATGGCCGCGTCACCTCCGCGGATGTCTATGAAAGCCTCATCCGCTCCTGGGCGCGGCTGAACTACGACGAGGTCGCGGACTTCCTCGATGACGGCACCGTGTCCCCCGCGATGGAGTCCGTGCGCGAAGCCATGCCCTGGTTCCGGCTGGCGGCGGCGCGGCTCGCCGTGTCCCGCGCGGCCCGCGGCGGCATGGTGATGTCCCGCGACGAGGCGCGCTTCACCTTCGACACCGCCACCGGCGCCGTGTCAGGCCTTGCCGGGGAGAAGGACACCTCCGCGCACGGGATGATCGAACGCTTCATGGTGGCCGCGAACGAGGCCATCGCCATGTGGCTGATGACCCGCGGCGTGCCCACCGTGTACCGCGTGCACGAGCAGCCGGACCCCCAGCGGGTGGCGGACGTGAATGCCTTTGCGTTGCACTCAGGGTTCGCGGCGGGCTTCGGCGCGCAACTGACGCCCCTGGCGCTGGCTGCCTTTGACCGGCAGATCTCCGGCGCGAAGGCGGAGGCCGCGCTGCGCTCCGTGCTGCGCCGCTCGCTGGGCCCGTCCCGCTACACGGTGAAGCCGTTGCCGCACTTCGGGCTCGCGGCGCCCCTGTACCTGCACTTCACGTCCCCCATCCGCCGGTACGCGGACCTCGCGGTGCACCGGCTCATCAAGGCGTACCTGCAGGGCCGGCGCGACTTCGTGCACGAGGACCCGGAGGTGGAGCAGCTCTCACAGCACATCAACCTGCGCGCCCGCTCCGCCAGCCGCGCGGAGGTGGACCGCCACCACGAGCTGGAGGCCCGCTTCATGTCCACCCGCATCGGCCAGGTCTTCCCGGCGCGCATCGTGCGAGTGAAGCCCTTTGGCATGGTCGCGCAACTGGATGGCATGTGGGTGGAGGGCATGGTGCCGGCGGAAGGACTCGCCGGAGGCCCGTACCGCCCGGACGCGCGTGAGCTGTCCATGGTGGGCCCCACGCGGACCTTCACCGTGGGCATGCCGGTGAAGGTGAAGGTCGTCTCCACGGACGAACAGCTGGGCCGCGTGGAGTTCGCGCTGGTGGAGTGATTTTCGCGCGGCTCACCCCGCCAGCGGCAGGCCCTCCGTGGACTCCAGGAGGGCCTTCCCGCGCACCCACCCGAGCAGCCCGCTGGACGACTTCACCAGGTACCAGACGTCGTTCCACTCAGCCTTCGCGGGCACGCCCGCGGCCAGCACCTGCACCTTGGAGCCCTGCGCCGTCGTCGCCACCACCGCGGACTCCGTGCGGCTTCGCGCCAGCGCGAAGGACTTCTTCACCGTGGCCTCCACGCCCACCGCGTACAGCTCCTGCGGCACCTGCGTGAGCTTCCACGCCTTGCGATCCAGCGTGTACTTCTCGCGCCGGTGCCAGAAGCCCATCCACGTATCCACGAGGACGATGCCGTTGCCCTTCGCCTCGGTGAGGGCTCGCACGTCGCCCAGCGACCTCACCGCCTTGCCGTCATAGCCATAGAGGAAGAAGCGGTGGTCGTCGTCCATGTCTCCAATGGAGTGCACGAGCAGCTCCTTCCACTTGTCCCCCGTGTCCAGGTCCACGACGGTGAAGCCGCGCACCTCGTTGCCGGACGCGTTGCCCTGCAGCGTGACGGCGCCGACCTTCAGCGCGAACTTCCCGTCCGCGCCCGGCGTCAGCGCCACCGCGTCGGGCTTCCCGTCGCCGTCCAGGTCCACCTTCGCGGACGTCACGGGCTCGTCGCCCTGCGCACCCGCAGGAGCGGCGGTGAGCAGCACGGCGGAGGACAACGCGGCCAGCAGGGACGTCTTCACGGGAGCAGGACCTCGGCGAAAGAAGGGAAACCAGGGTAGCCGCCCTTCACGGGGCCAGATATCGCCTTTCGTCCTACTGATGCGGCCCATGATCCCTGCTTCAACGTCACCCACTGAGGGTACGGTACCAGCGGTCACCCGGAGTGCCGGAAACGGCCCCGGAAGTGTCGATCCAGGAAGGACTCGGCCTGGGTCAAAACCTCCCGCGCTTCTCTCGGAATCTGCTCGGAGGGGGACGCCAGCGCCGCCTCGCGGGCCCCCCGCATCGCCGAAGCCGCCCCAACCCGGGACGTTGGAAACGCGCGCGCCACGGCTTCCACCCGGGCATGCGCCGCATCCACCACCCCCTTCGCCTCCTCCAGGGACACCTCCCCGTCGGCGAGCGCGTTCAGGAGCTGGCAGCGGTAGCGGCGGCACGCCTCCGGGCGCTCCGCATAGGCGGTGCAGCACCGGCCGTCCAACGCCGCGCAGCGCTGGGGCAACACCTCACCGCCGCCTTCCCTCGCCGCGAGTGTCAGGCCCCGCCCCCGCAGCACTTGCGCCTCGGGGGGAGCGAGCGGAACGTGGGTGAAGAGCGTGCCGTCACAGCACATGCCGCAGTGGAGGCAGAGGGTGGACAGGGACATGGCGCGTCCCGGGATAACCCCTCGCGGGGGCGGGAGTCATCCCGGACGCCCCCGGCCCGCGCCGCCTCCCCACGCCGCCGGTGGCCCACCACCTGACATGCGACATGCCCTGCGCATCAGGAGTACCGGATTGACCCGCATTTCCTGGGTTGATGACGACCCGACTGGGGCCCCTCCGGCACCCGTCTCACAAGGTCATGCTCCTGTTCGTGGAAGGAACTCTCGGCACGTGAGAGGCCAGTCCGTAACAGTCCAGGCGGAGCTTGCCGTTGCGGCCCGATGGTCTGAGTGCAGAAGGGGTGAATGATCTCCACTCTGTGGGAATCCGAGTTCCCTGGGTCACCTGCAACTGGGGAGCGCAGACTTTCTTCGGACATTGTACAATTCCGCCCCGTAGGACATCGAGGGAGCCCCCCAATGCACACGGACACTCAGGACGCGCCGGTTGGCCGCGAAACCCTTCTCGGCTACCGGGTGGGGACGAAGTTGAACGCGGCGGCGTCGTTCGGCGCGGACTTTTCGCCGGGGCGCCTGGTGCAGCTGTCCCTGGAACACCTCACGCTCCACCTGGATTCGCGCACCGTGCCTCGCAAGGGGCAGGCCGCGTCCGTGGTGGTGGGCGAGGGCGAGCGTTGGGCCACCGCGCTGGACGCGGAGGTGATTGGCGTCAATGACGCGCGGCCGGAGGTCAGCCTGCGCTTCGTCGCGCCGCCGCTCGACGCGGGCCGCCGCATCGTGGGGCTCCTGGAGTCGCTGCGCGACAACGGCCTGCTGCTCACGCCGGAGACGCGGCCGGTGTGGCGCGAGCACATCGACCGCGCGGACCGCGTGGCGCGCATCTGTGAAGCGCTCGCCTCGCGCCAGGCCCGCGGCGTGCTGCGCACCCAGGACGGTCAGCGCGTGGAGGTCACCGCCTCCTTCTTCGAACCCCTGCAGGACATGCTCGGCTGGAAGCTGCACGGCGCGCTCCCGCCGGGCCCCTTCACGGTGGAGGCCTTCGGCTACAGCAGCGTGGTGCACTTCCAGGCGGAGTCCGCGCGCGTGGAGGGCGACCTGCTGGTGATGCCGGTGCCCACGTCGCTCGTGCGCTTCCGCCACCGCTGGCTGCGCCGCACCCAGGCCGCCGCGTCGTGCACGCTGGACTTCGACCACCCGCTCTGGCCCCAGGTGCACGTGAGCCGCGGCCTGCTCGACGTCTCCTATGAGGGCCTGTCCTTCCTCACCGAGCCCGGCGAGGACCTGATGTACCCGGGCCTGCGCCTGCCGGTGATGGAGGTGGCGCTGGAGGGCTACGCGCCGGTGCGCCTGCGCGCCGAGGTGCGCAACATCTCCAGCACGCCGCATGGCCGCCGCTGCGGCGTGTGCGTCCGGCCCCTGGACGCCGAAGGGGCCCGCGCGTGGCGGGCGCTCGTGGAGGCCCAGGCCCACCCCACCACCAAGGTGGAAGGCGACTGGAACGACTCCACCTGGAAGCTCTTCGAGCGCTCCGGCTACTTCCGCCTGCCGGGCAAGGAGCCGGAGAAGTTCACCAACCTGCGCGAGCAGTTCGACCACACGCAGGACAAGCTCCAGGAGCAGCCCCGCCTGGGCTACCGCGTGGTGCGCCCGGCGGACGAAGGCGTGGAGGCCACGCTGTCCGTCCTCAAGCCCTACGCGGGCAGCTGGATGGCGCACCAGCTGGCGCGGCACCAGCCCCCCAACAGCAAGTCCACCGCGCGCGAGGCCCTGCGCGACATCTACCTGCGCGGCTACGAGCCCACGCAGGCGGATCCGGAGGTGAAGTGGTTCTTCGCCTACTGCGAGGCGAACGTGCGCTGGGTGCGCTACACGAAGTTCGACTTCGCCAACTGGTACTCGCACACCGGCCAGACGTGTCTCGTGCCCTTCCGCCTGATGGAGGGCGAGGTGGATTCCCCCTGGGCCGTGCCCGCGGGCATCGCGCTGGACACGCCCACCGAGGAGGAGCGCACGCGCTTCTTCGAGCAGGTGGCGAGCACCCGCCCGGAGGCCTACCGCGAGGCGCTGGACCTGGTGCCGGAGCGCTTCGACCTGAGCCAGATGCGCACTGGCTGGGGTGAGGCGGGCCTGTCCCGCGAGCGCGAGCTGGTGGTGGCCCGTCACAACGGCCGCGCCGTGGCGCTGGCGGTGTTCGAGTCCGCGCAGCCGGGCCTCAACCTCTTCAACGTGCTGGACGGCGTGCGCCTGGTGCCGCTGGAGGACGACGCGCGCCCGGAGGTGCAGGAGGCGTTCGTGGCGCTGCTCGGCCGCGCGGCGGACTGGTACCGCGCGCGCGACCGCAAGGTGTTCGTCCACTACGTGGAGGCCACCTGCGTGGAGTACGCGGAGCGCGTGTCGCTGGCGGACCTGGGCGAGGGCAAGCTGTGGGTGATGTCCGCCCGCCTGCTGCCGGAGTTCCTCGAGCACCTGTGCGAGTCCACCACGCCTCGCGCGGCCTGAGCCGGTCCTCAAGCCCGCGCTGTCGCCCGCACGGGCCGGGGTCTTCTTCCCCGGCCCGCGGCGACGGTGCTGCTACTGCTGCTTAAAGCCCTTCATCCTCGGGGTCCGGATAGGACTCCAGCTCCTCGTCCTCTTCCTCCACCGGCGCGGGAGCCTTGGCGTGGCGGCCCTTGCCACCCTTGCCCTCGCTCGCCACGGGCAGGTCCGTGTCCGGGCCCACGACGTAGCCCTGGCGGCCCTGCTGGATGCGGCGCAACAGGCCCTCCTGCTCCAGCGCCTCCAGCAACCGCGCGAAGGTGGAGAAGCCGTGGTCGCGCTCGTCGAAGTCGGGCTCCTTGCGGACGATGGTCTCCTTGATGAGCGACGGGTTGAGCGGGCCCGTGGCACGGCGCAGCAGGCTCTGCACCACTTCCCGAGCGATGGCGGGCACCTCCGCCTTGCTCTTGCCGCCCTTGCCCTCGTGGCCTTCCTTGCCGGAAGCCTCGCCCTTGTGGCCCTTGCCCTCGTCGCCCTTGCCACCCTTGCCGCCGCGCTTGCCGCCGCGGCCCTCGTCGGACTTGTCGCCCTTGTGGCCCTTGCCCCCGTGCTCCTTGTCCTTGTCCCCACGCGACTTGGGCCGCATGTAGATGAACTGGTCGCACGCGTTCACGAACATGCGGGAGCTGGCTTCCTTCACCGCCAGCCCGATGACGGTGCGGCCGTTCTCACGCAGCTTGTACGCCAGGGGGCAGAAGTCGCTGTCCCCGGAGCCGATGACGAAGGTGTCGATCTGCTCGCGCGCGTAGCACAGCTCCAGCGCGTCGATGACCAGGCGCATGTCCGCGCTGTTCTTGCCGGCGCGGGTGGAGGGGGGCACGTCCACCAGCTCCACGCCCACGTCGTGCAGGCGCACCTTCGCGTCCGCGAAGCGCGACCAGTCGCAGTAGGCGCGGCGGAACACGACCTTGCCCTGCTCCAGCAGCTGATCCAACGCGGGCTGGAGGTCGAAGTTGTTGGAGCTGATGCCGGTGTTGGTGACCAGGTTCTCGAAGTCGATGAAGAGGGCGATGCGGTGCTGCTCGTCGGTGCGTCCAGCCAAGGGTGCCTCGTATTTTTTGCCGCGCTCACGCGGCGCGAAGAAAGACAGACAGGGGGGCCATCCGCGAGCGGTCACTGGCCCGTGCGTGCTGCACCCTACTGTGTTGCCGCCACCACGGGCACGCCCCGTGTTCAGCCGCTGAACATTCAGCGCCCTCCACCCCATGTTGAGGTGTGAGCCCAGGGGGCAGCGCCCCCGACGGCATGGAGGTGTGACGATGATGCGCAGATTCCCCGGAGGATGGCGAGCAGTGCTGTTCACCGCTCCAATGCTCGGTCTGTTGCTGGGACCCGGCCTGGGGCGGGCGGAACCACCCGAGGTGGGGAAGGCCCAGGACCTGGGCGCGAGGGGAGTGCTCGGCGAACGGGCCAGCACCAGCCCGTCCAACGTCGTGGGCACCGTCTCGGACAGGAACCCAGCGAGCCTCACCCAGAACCAGGCAAGCCGGCAAATCAATCCCGACCCGGACAGGATGCTCCAGGTGACGGGGCCGGTGGTGAAGCAGGACGGGCTGACGCTGTACGTCCGGGACGTGTCGGGTGCGGTGGTGCCCCTCGACATGAGCGCGCTGCAAATCAGCAAGCTGCCCCAGAAGGGCCAGGAGGTCGTGGCCGTCTACCAGGTGGAGGACAAGACGAACAACGTGGCCCTGTCCATCGCTGGCGAGAAGCTGGACTAGGGCGCCGCCAGGCCGGAGGCGACTTCAGTTCGCCTTCGCGCCGCGCACCTCGTCCAGCACGCTCAGGTCCACGAGCCCCGCGATGTCGTCGCTGGGGATGAACCCCAGCTCCTTCGCGTGACGGGCGGACGTCGCGAGCGCGGCGGGCACCGGGTCCAGCGAGGGCTCCAGGCGGGAGAAGGCGTCCTGGAGCACGGGCGCCGGCAGGGGCTTGTGCGTGAGCTGGCCGAAGGCGGAGTTGGTGGATGTGGCGAAGGCGGCCGGGTCCGCGCGCCAGCGCTCGGTGAGCCGCACGTGCGTGCGCAGCAGCGCGGCGATGCGCGGGCGCTGCGTCTCCAGCACCTTCTTCGTCGTCACCACCACCGTGGTGGGGAAGCGCTTGTCCGGCCACAGGTCGCGCTCGTCCACCAGGATGTGACCGCCCCCTTCGGCGAGCATGCGCGCGCCCCAGGGCTCCGGCACCCACGCGCCCTCGATGGCGCCCTGGAGGTACTGGCCCAGGATGTCCGGGTTGGTGATGGGAATCACCTGCACGTCGCCGCCCGCGTCCGTGGCGATGCTGAGCTTCTGGTCCTTGAGCCAGTGGCGCAGCGCGATGTCCTGGGTGTTGCCCAGCTGCGGCGTCGCCAGCTTCTTGCCCTTCAGCTCCGCGGCCGTCTTCGCGGACTTCACCACCAGCACCGCGCCGCCGTTCACCGCGCCCGCGATGATGCGCAACTCCTTGCCGGCCTTGAGGTACGTGTTGATGGCGGGGCCGGGCCCCACGTAGGCCACGTCCACGGAGCCCGCGACCAGCGCCTCCATGGCGGCGGGGCCCGCGTTGAACTGGCGCACCTCCACGTGGCCCATCCCGGGCTGCGACCCGAGGAGCCCTTCGGAGTTCGCCACCAGCGCCTGGGCATGCGTGATGTTGGGGAAGAAGGCCACGCGCAGCGGCGCGTTGGCGCCCGACGGGGTGTCGCGCTTGCACGACGCGACGCCGGTCAGGAGGACGCAGAGGAGGACGAGGCCGGGCACTGGACGCAAAGAGCGCATGGGTGCCCTCACGCTAACGGGCAAGCCGTCCCGGTTTTCAATGCCTTCGAGGGTGAAATGACGTGAAGCGTCGTAAGGCGCACACGCGGCCTGCCCTACGTTGACGTCGTCAGGCCCCACCGGCGGCGCAGCTTCGCCTCCACCGTCTGGAAGAGGACCCGGTCCACGGTGACGCCGATGAGGATGATGGCGAGCATCACCGCCATCACCTGCGTCACGTCCATGAGCTCGCGCCCCATGGTGAGCAGCTGGCCCAGCCCGCCGGAGACGAAGAGCAGCTCGCCCGCGAGCAGCGCGCGCCAGGCGAAGCTCCACCCCAGCTTGAGGCCGGTGACGATGCCGGGCAGGGCGCCGGGCAAGAGCACGCCGAAGTAGAAGCGCAGGCCGCGCACGCCCAGCGTCCGGGCCACGCGCGCCAGCTGCGGGTCCAGGCCGTTGACCGCGTCCTCGGTGGCGATGGAGATGCCCAGCACGCTGCCCATCACCACGACGAAGAGGATGGCGCTGTCATTGAGGCCGAACCACAAGAGGGCCAGGGGCAGCCAGCAGATGGAGGGCAGCGCCTGCAGCCCCGCCACCACGGGCTTCACCGCGTTCCTGAAGAAGGCCAGCCGCGCGATGAGCAGCCCCAGCGGCACGCCAATGGACACCGACATGGCGTAGGCGCGCAGCAGCCGCCCCATCGAGCGCAGCGTGGCGCCGCCCAGCCGTCCGTCGCGGGCCATGGCGATGAGGCTCTCCACCACTTCGAGGGGGCCGGGGAACAGGTGCTTGTTCCACACGCCCGAGCGCGCCAGGACCTCCCAGAGCGCGAAGAGGAGCAAGAGCATTCCCAGCTTCTGTGCCCATTTCAGCATGGAGGGCTCCTCACCGACCGGTGACGATACTGGGACGCGGCAGGCTGGAAGGGGTCTGCGTGCGGCGGGGCAGGGGCTCCGGGTGCTGGTTCTCCAGCGGGCCCTCCACGGCGCGCAGCCGGTGGCGGATGTCGCGGGCCATCGCGTCGAGCGACGGGTCCTCCAGCGAGCGCGGCATGGGCAGGTGGATCTCCAGGTCCTCCACCACGCGGCCGGGCCGGGGCGCCATCAGCACCACGCGGGTGCCCAGCATCAGCGCCTCCTGCACGTCGTGG
This sequence comes from Corallococcus llansteffanensis, assembly GCF_003612055.1. Classification (GTDB taxonomy): domain Bacteria; phylum Myxococcota; class Myxococcia; order Myxococcales; family Myxococcaceae; genus Corallococcus; species Corallococcus llansteffanensis. The sequence continues at coordinate 10,418 of NZ_RAWB01000076.1, read as the reverse complement.
GTGACGAACACCACCGTCTTGCCGGCGCGCATCCAGATGGACTGCAGGAGCTCCTGCATGTGCACGCGCGTCTGGGCATCCAGCGCGCCGAAGGGTTCGTCCATCAGCATCACGGTGGGGTCCACCGCGAGCGCGCGGGCGAGGCTGGCGCGCATCTTCATTCCGCCGGAGAGCTGGTGTGGCAGCGTGTCCGCGAAGCCCTCCAGGCGCACGCGCTGGATGAAGGTGTCGGCGCGCTCGCGGCGCTCGTTGCGGGGCACGCCCCGGGCGCCGAGCGCGAAGGTGATGTTGCCGCGCACGGTGAGCCAGGGGAACAGCGCGGCCTCCTGGAACATCAGGAGCCGGTCCGGCCCGGGGCCCTGGATGGGCTTGCCGTCGATGGCGACGCTGCCGCCCGTGGGCACCACGTGGCCCGCCAGCGCGTAGAGCAGCGTGGACTTGCCGCAGCCGGAGGGGCCGAGCAGGCAGACGAACTCCCCCGAGCGGACGTTGAGGTTCACGTCCTTCAGCGCCACGACCTTGTTGGCGTAGTGGTGGCCCAGCTGGGCGACGGAGATCTTCGCCCGGTCCGCGTTCACATGAGCGGGCCGCAGCAGGTGGGGGGCCACCTGGCGCAGACCGCGCAGCCGCTCGAAGAGGCGTCGAACCATTCGCCACAACCTATCCATCTGCCCCAAAGTCGCACAGGTAGGACCTGGAAGCGGGCAGGCGCCTTCCAGTCTAGGACAACGGGTGCGACTTTCGGTGCCTGGTCGGCTGCTTTCGCGGGGGCTACGGCGGGGGGTGAACGGTGCGCTCGGCCCGGCGGTGCGCCACGGTGCGCGCGGCGAGCCACAGGCAGAGGGCGAGCACGGCCAGCCCCACGCCGGTGAAGGCGCCGCCCACGCGCAGCGAGGCCCGCCGGTCATCCCGGAACACGTGGAGGGCTTCCGTGCGGGGCCCTGACAGGTAGCGCTGCACGGTGTCCGCGAAGGCGGCGGCTTCTGACTCGTCCTCCGTCCACTGGTAGGCGAGCGGCTGGGCGCCGGAGGTCGTCTCCAGGCGGGGCCGGAAGATGGGCGCCGCGCCGCTGCGGGTGCTGCGGCTGCGGGCCACGTCCACGCGGCGGATGTCCTGGGGTTCGTAGCGGCCCACCTCGTCATGGGACAGCCAGCTGGAGCTCGTGAGGACGCACGCGGCCCGGGGCTCACACCGCAGGTCCAGCCGCGCCTTCTGGCCGAGGAAGAACACGCCCAGCACCAGGAAGGGCAGGGCGAGTATCAGGAAGGCCGTGGCACCGATGGCGGTGGCGCGGCTGCGACGGGAGGCGGGGGGCGCACGCACGGTCCCCGTCTATAGACCCGCGAGTCCCCCGGGGGGCAGTGCTTTCACGCGCTCGCGAAGTGTCGCCCTCCAGGCAGGCGGGCGCTCCGGGGTGTTCAGCGCCGGGAGCCTCCCTGGTTCGGGGCCGTGAAAGTCGGGACGCCTGGAAGGCACTTGCGACATGGGTCGGGGGTCCGCACCCCTTGTCCTGGGATGTCTTCCCGAAGGAGGCAGTCGCCCATGAAGGCCGTGGTCATCACGTTCCCCTCGCGCGAGGTGCGCGTCCTCGACGTACCCGAGCCGCGCCTGCACTCCCCGACGGAGGTCAAGGTGCGCACGTTGGAGGTCGGCGTGTGCGGCACCGACCAGGACATCCTGAAGGGCCACCACGGCGCGGCGCCGAAGGACGAGGACCACCTCATCCTGGGCCACGAGTGCCTGGGCGAGGTGGTGGAGGTGGGCGCGCACGTGCAGGGCCTGCGGCCCGGAGACCTGGTGGTGCCGCGCGTGCGAAGGCCCTGTCCGCACACGCGCTGCCCGGCGTGTCGCCACGGCCAACCGGACTTCTGCGTGACGGGGGACTACACGGAGCGCGGCATCCAGGGCGCGCACGGCTTCTGCGCGGAGTTCTTCGTGGAGGACGCGGCCTACCTGCACCGCGCGGAGGATGGCTTGCGCGACGTGGCCGTGCTCACCGAGCCGCTCACCATCGCGGAGAAGGGCCTGCGCGAGGTGGCGCACATCCAGTCGCGGCTGCCGTGGAAGGTCACGCCGGGCAAGGCGCTGGTGCTGGGCGCGGGGCCGGTGGCGCAGCTGGGCGCGATGGCGCTGATGCGCGCGGGCTATGAGACGACGCTGTACTCGCGCAGCCCCAAGCCCAACGTGAAGGCCGACGCATCCGAGGCCATGGGCGCCCCGTACATCTCCTCCAAGGAGGTCACGGTGGAGGCGCTGAAGCAGCGGCTGGGCGGCGTGGACCTCATCTACGAGGCGACGGGGACGTCGAAGGTGGCGTTCGATTCGCTCCAGGTGCTGGAGGAGAACGGCGTGCTCATCTTCACCGGCGTGCCTGGACGCGAGGAGCCGCTGGAGCTGCAGGGGAACGAGGTGCTGGGGCAGCTGGTGCTGGGCAACCGGGTGATGTTCGGCACGGTGAACGCGGCGGACAGCGACTTCAGCGCGGCGCTGGAGGACCTGGCCCGCTTCCGCGCCCGCTGGCCCGGACAGCTGGAGAAGCTCATCACCCAGCGCCACCCCCCGTCGGAGTTCGCGAAGGTGGTGGAGGAGAAGGGCGGCATCAAGCACGTCATCACCTTCCAGGGGCACGGCCGGTGAATCCCCAGGTGGACCTGAAGGGCGGAGTGGCCATCGAGAACCATGGCGTCATCGGGGACCTGCGCACGGTGGCGCTGGTGGGCCACGAGGGCACCATCGACTGGCTGTGCTACCCGCACTTCGACAGCCCCAGCCTCTTCGCCGCGCTGGTGGATCCCGAGAAGGGCGGGTACTGGCGCGTGTCGCCGGAGCCGGACGGGGTGATGAAGCGCCAGTTCTACTGGCCGGACACCAACGTGCTGGTGACGCGGTTCTACACGCCGGAGGGCGTGGGGGAGCTCATCGACCTGATGCCCCTGGGCCGGGGGGCCAAGGCGGAGGGGCGTGAAATCCTGCGCCGCATCCGCGTGGTGCGCGGGCGGATGTCCTTCCGCATGGAGTGCTTCCCGGCCTTCAACTACGCGCGGGACGAACACGAGACGCACCTGGTGAAGGGCGGCGCGGCCTTCGTGTCCAAGGGGCTGAGCATGCAGCTCATCACCCCGGCGTCGCTGAAGCAGGAGGGGACGGGCGTCGTCGCGCACTTCACGCTGAAGGAGAGCCAGTCCATGGTCTTCACCCTGCGCGAGGGGGGCGTGGAGAGCTGTCACCACCGCATGCACACGCACGAGTCCGCGGAGCAGCTCTTCCGCGACACGGTGGACTACTGGCGGCACTGGCTGTCGAAGTGCAAGTACACCGGGCGCTGGCGGGAGATGGTGCAGCGCTCGGCGCTCGCGCTGAAGCTGATGACGTTCGAGCCGTCGGGGGCCATCGTCGCGGCGCCCACGTGCAGCCTGCCGGAGTCCCCCGGCGGCACGCGCAACTGGGACTACCGCTACTGCTGGTTGAGGGACGCGGCCTTCACCGTCTACGCGTTCATGCGCATCGGCTTCGACGAGGAGGCCGCCGCGTTCATGCGCTGGGTGGAGGCGCGGTGCGCGGAGGCGAACGACGGGCCGCTGCCCCTGATGTTCTGCCTGGACGGCACCCCGGTGCCGAAGGAGGAGCAGCTCCATCACCTGGCCGGCTACGGCGGCGCGAAGCCGGTGCGCATTGGCAACGCGGCGGCGAACCAGCTGCAGCTCGACATCTACGGCGAGCTGATGGATTCGGTGTACCTGTCCAACAAGTACGCGGCGCCCATCTCGTATGACTTCTGGCGGCACCTGCGGCGACTGGTGGACTGGGTCTGCGACCACTGGCAGATGGAGGACGAGGGCATCTGGGAGATCCGCGGCTCGCGCAGACACTTCGTCTATTCGAAGCTGATGTGCTGGGTGGCGGTGGACCGGGCCATCCGGCTCGCGGACAAGCGCAGCCTGCCGGCGGACCGCGCGAAGTGGTTGACGACGCGCGACACCATCTTCGAGGACATCATGGAGAAGGGCTTCTCCATGGAGAAGGGCGCCTTCATCCAGGCCTACGGGCACGACGCGCTGGACGCGGCGAACCTGCTGATGCCGCTGGTGTTCTTCCTGTCGCCGGTGGATCCGCGGATGCTCTCCACGCTGGACCTCATCCGCAAGTCACCGAGCGAGGGGGGCCTCACGTCGGACGGCCTGGTGTTCCGCTACGAGGCGGACGAGAAGCTGGATGGGATTCAAGGCAGCGAAGGCACCTTCAACCTGTGCAGCTTCTGGCTGGTGGAGGCGATGACGCGCGCGAGCGCCGCGAGGCCGGACCTGCTGGAAGAGGCGCGGCTCATCTTCGAGCGCATGCAGGGCTACGCCAACCACCTGGGGCTCTACGCGGAGCAGACGGGCCTGTCGGGTGAGGCGATGGGCAACTTCCCGCAGGCGCTCACGCACCTGGCGCTCATCAGCGCCGCGTACAACCTGGACCGGACGCTGGGACGTCACGACTGAGCAGGAGACACTGTTAGAGTGCCGGCACCCGCCATGCCCGACCTGTATCCGCTGCTGTTCCGCTTCGCCGTGAAGGCGGACGCCCACTACGACGTGCTCAGCCGCCGCGTGCGGAAGGGGCTGGGCATCGCCCCGCCGCTGCGCATCCTGCCGTACCGGGGCTATGGCACCCCGGACCGCGTGGTCATCAAGGCGCGCGTGCTGGAGGAGCGCAAGGTGAAGCCCTCGCGCCAGCGGCACACGCTGCTGGGCAGCGCCGTCGCGTCCTACAAGCGCTACATGACGCGCGAAATCGCCAGCGCGCACGTCGCGGTGCGCTGGGGGGACAAGCACTGGGAGGGCACGACGGACGAGGAGGGCTTCCTGGAGCTGTGGGTGCCGCCGCCCCAGGGCGTGCGCTCGGGCTGGCACATGGTGGAACTGGAGCTGCTGTCGCCGGAGGCGGAAGGGGTGCCGCGCGTGTCGGCGCCGGTGCGGGTGGCGGGGTCGAGCGCGGAGCTGGGCGTCATCAGCGACATCGACGACACGGTCATCGCCACCGGGGTGACGGATCCGCTCAAGCGCGCGTGGGCGCTGTTCCTCACGGAGCACCGGGTGCGGCTGCCCTTCCCGGGCGTGGACGCGTTCTACGCGGCGCTCCAGGCGGGCGCGAGCGGCACGGCGGACAACCCCATCTTCTACGTGTCCAGCAGCCCGTGGAACCTCTACGAGCACCTGGACGAGTTCCTCTCCCTCCACCGCATCCCTATCGGTCCCTTGCTGCTGCGGGACTGGGGGCTGTCGCGGCATGGCTTCGCGCCGGGCGGGGGGCACGGGCACAAGCTGGACAAGATCCGCGGCGTGCTGGAGACGCTCGCGCACCTGCCGTTCGTGTTGATTGGCGACAGCGGGCAGGAGGACGCGGAGCACTACCGCACCATCGTGCGCGAGTACCCGGGGCGCATCCGCTGCGTCTACATCCGCAACGTGCCGGGCAAGGCGAAGCGGGGCGAGGAGATGGCGACCATCGCCGAGGACATCCGCGCCGCGGGCAGTGAGCTGGTGGCGGTGGACGACACGGTGGCCGCCGCGAGGCACGCGGCCCGCGCCGGGTGGATCCGCTGGGAGGAGGTGCCCGAGGTGGAGGCGCACCGCCGCGAGGATGCCGCCCGGAGCGCGCTGGGCGAGCGGGGCTGAAGATTTCCAGTCGCCCCGTGAGGACGGGCGTGACGCGGCGGTCACCTGGCGAAAGCGCGGCGTTGTCACTTGAGGACGGGGACGGGGGTGTGGCACAGCCACGGCTCCCCCGTTTCACTGCTCAAGGATGTGACCATGCTTCGACACCGGGTGCAGTTGTCCGTGCTGGCCTCCGCGCTGCTGTTGGGTGCGTGCAACGCAGCGCCTCCGCCGGCGCAGGAGCCGACGCCGGAGTCCACGCAGGCGGTGTCCGCGGTGGAGTCACGGCTGAGCCAGATCGAGCTGGAGTACGAGGGCCCGACGGCGCTGCTGGAAGCGGACATGGAGGCAGGCAACGAGGAGTGCGACGCGCACAACAACTGGTGCGACGGCACGCTGGAGGTCTACAGCTTCCCGTGGACGTCGACGCAGGCGCCGACGGTGGCGGACGCGGTGGAGTCGGTGTTCGCGCTGCGACAGGACGACCGCACCCCGTTCCGGTTCCAGGGCAACGTGCCGTTCAGCACGATGTCGCAGCAGCTCTTCTTCTTCGACGCGCTGGACCCGCACCTGTTGACGGAGCTGGGCAACGGCACGGAGCAGGTGCAGATCGCGTACTACTACGCGTCGTACCTGGTGGCCGCGGGCGCGCATGACTGGAACCACCTGTTCGTGGTGCTGTTCCCCCAGTCGCACCGCGTGGCGGTGTTCAACCTGGTGAACCACGAAATCTGAGCCGCCGGCAGCTCACGCCACCGGACGGCCGCTCTGCATGTGGACCATCCGGATGGCGCGCTCCATCAGCTCCCCCTGGGCGGAGCGCTTGTCGCCGGTGGTGGGCGGGATGCGCCGGCGCCAGGAGCCGTCCGAGGACAAGTCCCAGGATCCGCTGGTGTCCACCATGCACCGCTCCACCACGTCGCGCACCTGCGCGCTCAGGGCCGGGTCCTCCACTGGCGCCAGGATCTCCACGCGGTGGTCCAGGTTGCGCGGCATCATGTCCGCGGAGCCGATGTACGTGCGCGACGTCGCGCCCCGCTCGAAGGCGTAGATGCGCGGGTGCTCCAGGAAGCGGCCCAGGTTGGACACCACCCGGATGTTCTCCGACACGCCCTGCACCCCGGGCCGCAGGCAGCAGATGCCCCGCACGTTGAGCTCCACCCGCACCCCCGCGCGTGACGCGTCGTAGAGCCCGCGGATGATGCCCGGGTCCACCAGCGCGTTCATCTTCATCAGGATGCGCGCGGGCGTCTCCGGCGTGTGCGCCGCGATGGTCTTCTTGATCTCCTCCATCAACCCCTCGCGCATGGTGAGCGGCGCCACCAGCAGCTTGCGGAAGGAGCGCGGCCGGCCAAAGCCCGTGAGGAAGTTGAAGACATCCGCGACGTCCGCGCCGATGTCCGGATCCGTGGTGAACAACCCCAGGTCCGTGTAGAGCCGCGCCGTCTTCGGGTTGTAGTTGCCCGTGCCGATGTGCACGTAGTGCCGCACCCGCTCGCCCTCGCGCCGCACGATGAGGATGGCCTTCGCGTGCGTCTTCAGGCTGGGAATCCCATACACCACGTGCACGCCCGCCTCTTCCAGCGCGTTCGCCCAGCGGATGTTGGCGCGCTCGTCGAAGCGCGCCTTCAGCTCCACCATGCACACCGCCTGCTTGCCGCGCTCCGTCGCGCGGATGAGCGCGGGCACCAGCGGGGAGCTGTCCGATGTGCGGTACACCGTCTGCTTCAGCGCCAGCACGTCCGGGTCCTCCACCGCCTCGCTGACGAAGCGCTCCACCGACGTGCTGAAGGACTCGTAGGGGTGGTGCACCAGCAGGTCCCCCCGGCGCATCGCGGACATCACCGTGCCCCCGCCGTCCGGGGACTCATTGTCCGTGCGCAGCCGCGCCTGCGTCACCGGCGTCCACGGCGGGTCGCGCTGCTCCGTGAAGCCCGGCGTCATCGCCAGTGACATCACGTCCGCCAGGTCCAGCAGGCCATGCTCCTCGTAGACCTGCCGGGGCTCCAGCGACAGCGCCTCCACCAGCGGCTCCAGGAGCTTCGCGCTCATCCCCGCCTGCACCTCCAGGCGGATGACGTCCCCGAAGCGGCGCTGGCTCAGCTCCGTCTCCACCGCCTTGAGCAGGTCCTCCGCGTCCTCGGACACGGTGAAGTCCGCGTCGCGCGTCACGCGGAACAGGCTCCAGTTGAGCACCTCCATCCCCGGGAACAGGTCCCCCAGGTGCTGGGCGATGATCTCCTCCAGCGGCACGAACAGCGTGCCCCCCTTGAGCGGCACGAAGCGGGGCAATATCTCCTTGGGCACCTTCACCCGCGCCACGCTCTCTTCCTCCGCCACCGGGTCGCGCAGCAGCACCGCGAGGCTCAGGGACAGGTTGGAGATGTACGGGAAGTGCCGCCCCAACCCGATGGCCAGCGGCGTGAGCACCGGGAAGATCTGCTCGCGGAAGCGCTGGTCCACCTGCGCGCGTTGGTCCGCGTCCAGCTCCTTGGTGGACAGGATGCGCAGGCCCTTCTCCGCCAGCGCGGGGCGGAGGACCTTCTCGAAGCAGTCCGCGTGGCGGCGGCCCTGCTCCAGGATGCCCTTGTGCAGCTTGTCCAGCGTGTCACCCGGAGACGCGCCGTCCGGCACCAGCCGGCCCACGCGCGCGGTGATCTGCTCGTGCAGCCGCGCCACGCGGATCATGAAGAACTCGTCCAGGTTGCGCGCGTAGATGGAGATGAACTTCAGCCGCTCCATCAGCGGCACCTCCGAGGACTCCGTCAGCTGCAACACCCGGTCGTTGAACGCCAGCCACGACAGCTCCCGGTTGAAGAACAGGTTGCTGTCCGGCACCTCGGTGCCGGGCGGAAGGGCATCCCGCTCGAGGACCTTCTGGGTGACGCCCTTCGCGGCGGCGCGCTTCGCCATGACGTTGTGACTCCTCGAAGAAAGCTCGGAAAGCTCGCGGGGAAGACCCGCAGGTTGTGCCCTCTAGCAGCCCCGCATGCCGTCCATTGTGAACTCGCACGCCTGGCCCGGAACCGGACATCCGGACGTATCCCACCCCGACCGACGCTGGCAGTGAACGGCGAGGCGTGGAGGGTGTTGACTCACTTGCATCCCGGGCGCGCGGGCGGCATTCAGGAAGGCGTGAGCGCTCCCCACAGCCCCCTGCAACTCATCCCCGGCGGCGCGCCGGCGGACACGTCTCCGGATGCCCTCTTCACGGCGTTCCGGGAAGGCCACCAGAAGAAGCACGGCCTCTTCAGCTTCACCTGGTTCGTGGCCGCCGCGGTGCCGCTGCTGCTGGCCGTGGGCTTCGTGTCGCTGTGGCGCGTCAACGGGACGACCTTCTCCGTCATCACGCCGCATGGCATCAAGATGGTGCGCGCGGGGATGTCCACCCAGGAGGTGCACGGCCTGCTCGGGAGCCCGCTCACCCTCCAGAAGCAGGGCGACCAGGACTGCTACCGCTACGGCCGGCCCAACTTCCAGAACGACGTCTTCGTCGTCTACTCCGTCTGCTACGAGGAGGGCCGGGTGCGCGACGTGCTCGCCCACCAGTACTCCGCCTGGCAGGTGGACCCCACCACCGGCGCCTTCCTCGCCCCGGGACAGGCCCCCTCCACGGCGCCCCCGGCCGTCCAGCCGTAGGGCGCTCCGGAATAAGGATGCCTCCCCGGGCCTCAGCCCTGGGACATCCCCGCTTCGGCGCCCTCGAAGGTGACCTTCGCCTGGGTCATCACGTGCTCCACGGCGAGCAGGTGCCAGGCCACGTCGTTCATCTGCGCGGCCGCGGCGGCGTCCGTCATCGACTCGCGCAGCTGCGCCTCGGTGATGCCGAAGGGCTCCGAGGACTCCTTGAGCAGCTCCAGCGCGACCTGCGGGGTGAGCTGCAGCTTGTCCCGCTGGGCGATGGCGCGCAGCACCAGGGCAATCTTCAGCCGGCGCTCCACGTCCTCGCGGATGCCCGGGTGGTGCAGCCAGCCGTCCAGCGCCTCCTGCTGCTCCTCCAGGCTGAAGAACTTCTGGGCGAGCGTCTCACCCTCCAGCTGGAGCCAGCGGCGGCGGATCTCCTCGTCCACGAGCGCCTTGGGCACCGTGACGCCCGCGCGGTCCACCAGCGTGTCCAGCACCATGTTGCGCGCGTCCACCCAGAGTAGGTCGGCCATCTCGCCTTCCATCTCCTCCACGATGGAGCCCATGACCTCCTCGTGCGTGGCGCCGCGGCCCAGCTTCTGGAGGAACGCGTCCGACTCCGTGTCGGGCATGCGCACCTCGCGCGCGGCCCGCACGTCCACCAGGAAGCGCGCCGGCATGCCGCGCAGCTGCTCCGCGGGGTAGTCGTCCGGGAGGATGAGGGCCACCTCCACGCTGTCGCCCACGTTGGCCTCGGCGATGACCTCCGAGAACCCGGGCAGCATCAGCTGGGGCGCGAGCTCCATCCAGTAGCCCAGGCGCGTGCTCAGCGGGATGAGGCGGCCGTTGGCGTAGCCCAGGATGTCCAGCTGTACGTCGTCGCCCATGGCCAGCGCTTCGCCTTCCGCGCGTGGCCGGACCTCCGCCGTCGCGCGCGCCAGCTCGTGGAAGCGCTCCAGCAGGTCGGTTTCGGTGAGGTCCTCGCCCGCGGGCACCCGGATGGTCAGGTTCTCCAGCGAGGGGGCCTTCACCTCCGGCAGGTCCGCCTGGTGGCTCAGGCCGGGGGCCACGGGCAGGCGCTGCACCAGCTGCTGCACGGGGGCCACCTGCTGCTGCGGGGCGGCCTCCGGAGCCTTGCCGGGGGGAGCCTTGCCG
>NZ_RAWB01000769.1 GCF_003612055.1 Corallococcus llansteffanensis | reverse complement strand
GCCCGAGCCCGCCCCCTCCGACGTGACGCTCACGGGCGAGCGCCGCCACTACCTCGTGCACGTGCTGCGGCTGGAGGATGGCGATGCGCTGGAGGTGTTCGACGGCAAGGGCCGCGCCTTCGAGGCGCGCGTCAGTGGCCTGGGCGCGGAGGACGTGCGGCTCGTGCTGGGGACCGTGCGGGTGACGCCGCCCGCGCGCGAGATGAGCGTGCTGCAGGGGCTGCCCAAGGGCGACAAGCTGGAGTGGGTGCTGCAGAAGGGCACCGAGCTGGGGGCCACCGCGTTCCATCCGGTGGCCACGGCGCGCAGCGTGGTGAAGCTGGAGCCCAAGCGCGCCGAGGAGCGCACGCAGCGGTGGGCGAAGATCGTCGAGGAAGCGGCGCGCCAGTGTCGTCGTGACGACGTGCCGAGCGTGCACACGCCGCGTCCACTGCTGGACGCGGCGAGGTCGCTGACGCCGGGCACGCTCCTGCTGGTGCTGGACGAGGAGGAGTCCGCGGTGCCGCTGGGCGAGGCCTTCCGGAGCGTGGGGCCGGGCACGCCGGTGGCGCTCGTGATTGGCCCCGAGGGCGGGCTGGCGCGCGAGGAGGTCTCGGGGCTGCGCGAGTTGGGGGCGCGCACCGTCACGCTGGGTTCGCGCATCCTCAGGACGGAGACCGCGGCGCTCGCGGCGCTCGCGGTGATGCAGCACCTGGACGGGTCGCTCGGGTAGCAGGCGGGCGGGCAGCCACTCTCTCCATCGCGGGTCACGGATCCGTGTGCCCATTCCTACGTTTCTGCCATTCGGGACCTCGCGGGTCCCTCAAAAGGAGAGACTCTCATGGGGATCATTGCGTTCATCATCATCGGCCTCATCGCGGGCCTCATCGCTCGGGCCATCCTGCCGGGCAAGCAGAGCATGGGCCTGATGGCCACCACCCTGCTGGGCATGGTGGGTTCGCTGGTGGGCGGCCTCGTCGGCTCGCTGTTCCAGCGCGATGGCAAGCTCTTCGACCTGCATGCTTCCGGCATCATCATGTCCGTGGTGGGATCGATCGTCGTGCTCCTCCTCGTGGGAGCCGCGGGACGGCGTCGCGTCCACGCCTAGCGTGAGGCGCCCCACACGCGCCGTCCCCTGAAGGACGGTCGCCGAAGGGCTGATGAGCCCCTGACGGTTCCTCGGGCGAGGGACCATCAGGGGCTTGTCCTTTTCTTGCTACAGGCCTGAATGCGGCCTTTCATGGCGCCGGTTGTCCGCATCGCCTGGAGGATCCGTTGTCCAAGTGCCTGAAGTGCGGCGCCTCGCTGCCGCCGGTCGGAGATTGCACCGCTTGCGCCGCCGCCGCCGCGCGTCCACCCAGGGTCGCTTCCGTTCCGAGCCTGCTCGATCGCGACATCCACATCGACCGCCGCAAGCTGGGGGAGCGCACGGCCCCGGAAGCGGGCGCCGAGGCCACCACCCTGAATGGCGAGCCGCTGGAGCCGGAGACCCTGCGGGGCACGCCCGCGTTCGCGATGGAGCCTCCGCGTGGCCCCATCACCCCGCCGGGAATGACCCCGACGGTCCGCCCGGGAACCGCCGCGCCCCGCGTCGCGACGCCCGGGCAGGTTCCGGCCGCCGCGCCCCCGCGTGCCGCGCCCCGCGCAGCCGTGCCCGCGACGGATGGACCGACGGTTCGGGCCGCCGCGCCTCACGGTGACGCGACGGTTCGCGCCGCGACTCCGTCCGATGCGACCGTTCGCGCCCCCGCGCCTCACGGTGATGCGACGGTTCGCGCCGCGACTCCATCCGATGCGACCGTTCGGACCGCCGCGCCGCAGGGGGATGCGACGGTTCGCGCGGCGCCGCGTGCACCTGCTTCTCCGTCGAATGCGGCCGCGCGCGCAGCCGCGCCTTCGCCGGATGCGCCCGCGCGGGGCTCCGTTCCGCAGGCCGATGCAACGGTTCGCGCCTCCGCGCCGCACGCGGAAGGTCCGGCGGTCCGGGCTCCCGGTGCCGCACCTCGGGCGGCCGTGCCCGCGTCCGCGGCGCCCGTGCCGCCTCGCGCCGCGCAGCCTCCCGTGAACGCACCGTCCGGCGCGGTGCTCCCGCCGCGTCCCGCCGTCGCACAGCCGCCCCCGATGGCCGCCGCGAGCAGCCCGGCGCCCATGGCTCCGCCGCGCGCCTCACCCACGCAGGCCATGCCGGAGGCCGGCTTCCAGAATCCCGGCGTCGCCGTGCCTCGCGCGGCGCAGGTGCCGGTGAACGCCGCCGAGCCTCGTCCGGGCTCCGTGCCCACGCCGGCCTACGGCACCGAGGCGCATGGTGCTCGGCCCCTGCCCGCGGCTCCCGGGCAGCCGCGACGGGACGCCCCGCCCGCGCAGGCCTCCGCTTCGTCCGGTCTGCCTCGCATGGAGGCCCCCGCGCAGCCCTCTTCCGGCCTTCCCCGCCGTGACGCCGAGCGCGCCCCGGGCCTGCCCCTCATGGATGCGCCCGCGCAGTCCGCGGCCTCCTCCGGTCTGCCGCGCATGGATGCGCCCGTGCAGGCCTCCGCCTCCTCCGGTCTGCCTCGCCGTGACGCCGCGCCCTCGCAGGGGCAGCCGCTCATGGAGGATCCGGCCCTCCTGCCTCCACTGGAGACGCCGGCCTTCGCCGCCGCTTCCCTGTCGCCCACCCCGGGAGTGTCCCGCATGGAAGCTTCGCCCTCCCCCGCCGCCCCCGTGAAGAAGTCGCAGGCGCCCGCGGCGGCGCCGGTCGCTGGCGAAGTGCACGCACGGCCCGCCTCGCTGTGGCGGCGGCTGCTGTCGTTCACCATCGACACCGCGGCCATCGGCGCCGTCGCGGCGGCCTACATCGTCCTCGCGTCGTCCATCGCGGGCGTCAAGGGTCCGCAGCCGGGCCTGACGGGGCTGGATGCGTTCGTCGCCTGGCTGCGCGCACTGCACACCGTGCTGCTTCCCGGCGTGGTACTGGTGCTGGTGCTCGCCACCGTCTACTGCGCCGTCGCGGCCTTCCTCTGGAATGGACGCACCCTGGGACGATTGCTCCTGGGCCTCCGGTTGGTGGACACCCATGGCATGGCGCCGACACCGGGCCGGGCCATCTTCCGGGCGCTGCTCGCCGGGCTTTCCTTCGTTCTCTTTCTGGGCGGCTTTTGGATGGCGTTGTTCGACCGACGCGGCCAGACGCTGCATGACAAGCTGACGTCCACCTTCGTCGTCCAACCGAGCTGAAACCGGCTCATTGTGCCTTGCGGCCGCGGCCGTAAGATGCCGCGGCCTTCATGCCTTCCCGTCTTGCTCAGCACCTCGTCTCGCGCGCCCTCCTGACCCAGGAGCAGGCCGGGGAGTTGTTGCGTCAGCACCAGGCCCAGGGAGGCCACCTGGACTCCGCGCTCCTGGAGCGCGGCATGGGCGAAGAGGACGTCCTCGCGCTGATGGGCGAGGTCTCCGGCTTCCGGCCCGTGAACCTGGTGGACTTCGAGCCCAACCTCGAGGTCGCCAGCTTCATCCCTCCGAAAATCGCCGAGCGCCTGAGCGTGGTGCCCCTGTCCCTGGACGGCAACACGCTGCACGTCGCCTGCGCCTACCCGGTGCCCAAGAAGGAGCTGGACGAAGTCGGCTTCCTCCTGGGCAAGCCGCTGGAGCTGTGGGTCGCCATCGAGCTGCGGGTGCGCGAGTGGATCTCCACCATCTACCGCCAGCCGCTCCCGCAGCGGTTCGTCCAGCTGGGCGAGGCGCTCGTCGCGCGGCCGTCCGGAGCCCTCACGCCGCCTCCTCCGCCGCCGGAGGACGAGGCGATGGTGGACATGGTGGAGCAGCTGGCGCGCTCCGTGGCCCAGGAGCCCGTGGCGCCCGAGGCCCGTCCCGCCGCCCCGCGTGAGCC
>NZ_RAWB01000768.1 GCF_003612055.1 Corallococcus llansteffanensis | reverse complement strand
CCCTTGCGTGCACCCACGATGAACTCCTTCCCCGGTGACGGGTCCGGACTCCCTCAATGGGAGTCTTCTCCTCGCAAAACAGCACAAACCAGGAAAATCATAAAGTTCACCGGATGCGACAAGGGCCGCGCGGGGAGTGTCCCCACGCGGCCCTCGGAGGCCCTTCAAGCTGCTTCAGACGGCGGCGAGACGGCTCAGGCCGGCTGGATGTCGCTGTTCTTCACGCGGAAGGTGGTGGCGGTGAACTTCGCCTCCAGCTCGCTGCCATCGCGCTTGGAGTAGTCCTTGGCCACTTCCGCGGCGGGGATGAGGTGGAAGGTAGCGAGCGTCTCGTCGGCCTTCACCTCCACCAGCACGAAGCCGTGCGAGTCCGTGTCCGCGAAGCGCAGGCCCGCGTTGGAGTCCTTGAGCGTCTTCTCCATGTTCGCGACGGCGTACTGGTACACCGGCGCGCCCTGCGCGTAGCCCGCGCCCAGCAGGGCCAGGCCCGCCAGGCTCTTGATGGAGCCGGAGGTGATGCCCGGCGCCGTCAGGGTGGGCACGCCCTCCTCCACCGACGCGAACGACGCGTGGATGTCCCCGGAGAGGAACAGCGCGTTCTGCACGCCCTTGGCCTTGAGCGTGTTGAGCATCACCTTCTTCTTCGTGGGGAAGCCGTCCCACTGGTCCACGCTGAAGTAGAAGCGCTGGCGCAGCGACGGATCCGAGATGTCCGTCTTCTTGCTCAGGTCCCAGATGAGCGCCGACAACGACGTGGAGCTCACCACCATCTTCCAGGTGTTGGTCGCCGTCGTGAGCGTCTGGTTGAACCACGCCTCCTGGTCCGGGCCAAACACGTCCTCGCTCTTGCCGGCGGACAGCTGGTACTTCACCGCCGCGAACAGGTCGAACGTGTCCTTCACCACCACGTAGCGCGAGCCCTGGATGTTGAAGAGGGAGCTCTTGCCCATGTGCACGTACGCCAGGCCCCGGGGCTTGTCCGCCGGGGGGATGACGAGCGCGGCGTAGCCCGCCGCCTGGAGCACCTGGTTCACGTAGAAGAGCGCCACCGGGCCCTGCACCCAGGTGGCCACCTTCTGCGTGGCCTCCACGTCCGTCAGCCCCGCGTCCTTCGCCTGCTTCAGGTACACGCCCTGGAGCACCTGCTTCTGCGCCGCGTAGGCCGCGTCATTCAGGTTCACGTACGCGAACGTGTCCGCCTGGAAGACCTGCTTCACCGCGTCCGGCTGCCCCTGGAGCGCCGCGCCCAGCAGCGTCGCGTCGAGGGCCACCGCGCCCGGCCACGCGTCCTCCGGGATGAGGTGGTCCGGGCGGTAGCTGCGGTAGTCCGTCACCAGCAGCTTCAGGTGCCGGCCGTACTCGAAGTCGCGGTAGATGCGCGTGTTCGGGAAGCGCGGCTCGGCGTCCACGTCGACCACGCCCTCGGCCGTCTGCGCGGAGTCCAGCGGGATGTACTCCAGGAACGCCTGCTCCGCGTTGTGCTTGCGCTCCCGCTGCGTCTCGTCCCGCTTGCCGTCCTCGTACGTCGCCACGTCCTTCCAGCAGTCGTCGGAGAACTCGTGGTCGTCCCAGGTGATGATGAACGGGTAGCGCTCGTGCACCGCCTGCAGCTGCCGGTCCGTGCGGACCGTCTTGTACAGGTCGCGGTAGTTGGACACCGTGTTCGCCGCCAGGAACGCGGTGACGCCCGTGCCCTGCGCCAGCGCGCCTTCAGGCTCGCTGAAGCGCACGGCGCGCCCCCCGCCGGAGGACTGGAAGGACGTGTCGCCCGTGGTCTCGTAGACGTAGTCCCCGAGGAACACGATGAAGTCCAGGTCCGCGTCCAGCTGCAACAGCCGCTGCCAGGCGTTGTAGTAGCGGCCGATGAAGTCCTGGCAGCTCGCGAACACGAACTTCACCGGCACGTCGTCACCGGCCGCGGGCGCGGTGCGCGTGCGCCCCACGCGCGTGGTGTTCTTCTGGCCGTCCTTCTCGTAGGAGAAGCGGTAGTAGTACGTCGTGCGCGGCGACAGGCCCGTCACCTTCACCTTCACCGCGTGGTCGTGCGCCGCCTGCGCCGTCAGGTCCTTCTTGTCCAGCACCAGCGAGGCGAAGTCCTGCGTCGTGGAGACCTCCAGCCGCAGCGTCAGGTCCTCACTGGCGCGCGCGGTGTCCTCCACGCGCACCCACAGGATCACGCTGTCCGGACGCGGATCTCCCGACGCCAGCGACTGCGGGAAGAAGGGCGAGCCAGCCGAAGGATCCGACGTCTCCGCGTCGGAGTCGGAGCATCCAAAGGTCGTCGTCGCCGCGACAGCAACCACGGCCTGCAGGAACGTGCGGCGTTTGAAGGGGTTGAACAAGGCGATGGGCTCCAGCGGGAAGCGGTGGAAGGGGTTCCCGGGTCGCGAAGTCTAGAGCCCCTCCTCCCTCCACACGAAACATCCCCGCGACACGCCCGCATGACCCCACGCGTCACGCGTCCGTGCCCCACACACCCAAAAAAGAAGAGGCCGACCGCCAGTGCTGGCAGTCGGCCTCGTCCTCCAGGTCCACGCACGCCGCTCCCCCCGGAGGTACGTGGTGGACCTTCTGCTTCAGCGAGTCGGGACCGACTACTTCACGGCCTTCACGCGCGGGCGCTTCTCGCCCTCGGCGGGCTCGGCAGGGGCTTCCGCGGCGGGCGCACCCGCGGCGGCGGCCTTGCCGATGCCGTACTTCTCCAGCACCAGGTTTTCGATCTCCTTCTGCGTCTCCGGATGCTCGCGCAGGAACTCCTTCGCGTTCTCCCGGCCCTGGCCGATGCGCTCTCCCTTGAAGGAGAACCAGCTGCCGCTCTTCTCCACGATGTTCTCGTTGGAGGCCAGGTCGATGAGGTCGCCCTCACGGGAGATGCCCGTGCCGTACATGATGTCGAATTCGACTTCCTTGAACGGGGGCGCGACCTTGTTCTTCACGACCTTCACGCGGGTGCGGCTGCCCACCACGTTGTCACCGTTCTTGATGGCGCCGACGCGGCGGATGTCCATGCGCTGCGACGCGTAGAACTTCAGCGCGTTGCCGCCCGTGGTCGTCTCCGGGTTGCCGAACATCACGCCAATCTTCATGCGGATCTGGTTGATGAAGATGACGCACGTCTGGCTCTTGGAGATGGTGCCCGTGAGCTTGCGCAGGGCCTGGCTCATGAGGCGCGCCTGCACGCCCATGTGCGCATCGCCCATCTCGCCCTCGAGCTCCGCCTTCGGCACGAGCGCGGCCACCGAGTCCACCACCAGCACGTCGATGGCGCCCGAGCGCACCAGCATCTCCGCGATCTCCAGGCCCTGCTCGCCGGTGTCCGGCTGGGACAGGAGCAGGTCGTCGGTGCGCACGCCCAGCTTGCGCGCGTAGCCCACGTCCATCGCGTGCTCCGCGTCGATGTAGCCGCACACGCCGCCGCGCTTCTGCGCCTCCGCGACGATGTGCAAGCAGAGCGTCGTCTTGCCGGAGGACTCCGGCCCGAAGATTTCGATGATGCGCCCCCGCGGCACGCCGCCCACGCCCAGCGCGATGTCGAGCGAGATGGACCCCGTCGAAATGGCCTGGATGTCCTTCATCATCGGCTCGTCGTTGCCGAGCCGCATGATGGAACCCTTGCCGAACTGGCGCTCCACCGCTGCCAGCGCCAGCTCGATCGCCTTTTCCTTCTCCTGATTCACGGCCATTTCTCGTCGCTCCTTGGAAGAGTGGGCCACCCCGGCCCACCTGAACGCGCTTTTAGTACGCGATGGGTAGACCCTAGTCCACCCCTCTGACATCCGTTTTGGGTTCTGGAGCTCAGTTCTTGCGGAGGGCGGCCAGGAAAGCGGCCACCAGACCGCCCAGCCC
>NZ_RAWB01000767.1 GCF_003612055.1 Corallococcus llansteffanensis | reverse complement strand
GCGCCGCCGTTGCGCAGGAAGGAGAGGGCACGCGCCGCCGACGGAGGCAGGTCGTCCACGACGATGCCCGGAGCGGGCGGGCCGTCCATCGCGGGCGCGGCACCACCGCCATTGCGGAGGAACGACAGCGGGCGCGCGGCGGACGGAGGCAGGTCGTCCATCACCACGGGCGCGGGAGGCACGCTGGCGGGAGTCGCAACAGGGCCGCCCGCACCACCGCCATTGCGGAGGAAGGAGAGGGGCCGGGCTGCGACGGGAGACAGGCCCTCCATGATCGCGGCGGGAGGCGTCCTCGTGGCCGACTGGGGCGCCGCGAGGTGCGGCGGGATGAATGCGGGCGATGCCGCTCCCGCATGCGCAGCCGGGCCCTGCGCCTCGAACGGACGCGGCGAAGCTCCCGCTTGCGGTGTACTGCCTGGGGCCTCGAACGGACGCGGCGAAGCTCCCGCTTGCGGTGCACTGCCTGGGGCCTCGAATGGGCGCGGCGAAGCTCCCGCATGCGCGGCCGGGCCCTGCGCCTCGAACGGGCGCGGCGAAGCTCCCACATGCGGTGCACTGCCCGGGGCCTCGAACGGGCGCGGCGAAGCCCCCAAATGGGCGGCCGGGCCCTGCGCCTCGAACGGACGCGGCGAAGCTCCCGCATGCGCGGCCGGGCCCTGCGCCTCGAACGGACGCGGCGAAGCTCCTGCTTGCGGTGCACTGCCTGAGGCGTCGAACGGACGAGGTGTGGCCCCCGCGTAGGCATCCGGCTCCCGTGCTTCGAACGGACGCGGCGCGGCCCCTGCTTGGAGCGGCGTAGCCCCCGCGTAGGCGGCAGGCCCCGGCGCATCAGGCGATGAGCGCGGCGGCGCCGCTACGGGCGCGGCCACCGCGCGCACGTCGGACGAACGGGACGGAGGAGGCTCGGACGGGGCCTCAGACGCGAAAGTTCGAGGGACCGGAGCGACCTCCTGGCGCTCCGGACGTGCTCTTCGTGGCGCCATCCGCGCCGAGCCCCGCCGACAGCCGCTCCACGCGGGCCAGCAGGTCCGGAATCGAACCGGCGGGGGACAGCTGGATGGCCTTGAGCAGCGCCATCTCCAGCGCCAGCCGGGGCTGCGCCGCGCGCGAAACGTCCCAGATGCAGCCGTGCACGATGTCGAACAGGCGCGACAGCTGCGCGGTGTCCGCTTCCTTCGCGAGCGCCAGGAGCGCCTTCTGTTCGGACTCGGCCAGCTCCTGCGGCGCCTCTCCCAGCGACTTGGTGACGAACAGGTGCCGCAGCTGCAGCGCCAGCTCCTCCGCCAGCCGCTTCAGGTCCAGGCCCCGGTTGAACACCTCGTCCACGCGGCCCAGCACGCGCTTCGCGTCCTTGCGGACCAGCGCCTCCGCGAAGTCCTGCACCACCGTGCGGTCGATGGCGCCCATCGCCTCCGCGACCGCCTCGTCCGTGGGGTTGGGACCGCACGACGCGAGAATCTGGTCCAGGAGGCTGAGCGCGTCGCGCATGCCGCCTTCGGACTGGCGCACCACCAGCGACAGCGACTGCTCGGAGATGCCCGCCTTCTCCGCCAGGCAGATCTCCTTGAGCCGCTGGAGCATCCGCGCCGCGGAGATGCGGCGGAAGTTGTGGCGCTGGCAGCGCGACAGGATGGTGTCCGGGAGCTTGTGCGCCTCCGTCGTCGCGAAGATGAACTTCACGTGACCGGGCGGCTCCTCCAGCGTCTTCAGGAGCGCGTTGAACGCCGCCCCCGAGAGCATGTGAACCTCGTCGATGATGTAGATCTTGTGCCGGTCGCGCTGCGGCAGGTACTTCGCGTTCTCGCGGATCTCGCGCACGTTCTCGACGCCGTTGTTCGACGCGCCGTCGATCTCCGCCACGTCCACGCTGGTGCCAGCCGTGATTTCGGTGCAGGCCCGGCAGGTGCCACACGGGTTCGCCGTGGGCCCCTGCTCACAGTTGAGGGCCTTGGCGAGCAGGCGGGCGGCCGTCGTCTTGCCCACCCCTCGAGGGCCACAGAACAGGTACGCGTGCGCGACCCGGTCCATCTTGATGGCATTCCCGATGGTCCGGACGACGTGCTCCTGTCCGGTCATGTCATCGAACGTCTGCGGGCGCCATTTCCGGGCGAGGACGAGGTAGCTCATGGGGGACGTCATCTAAACACGGCGGGGCGAATGATCCATGGAACGTCCATTCCTCCCGCCGTGAGACGCACTCCGCCTCAGCGTCCGAGCGCCTGTAGCACCACGTTGGCCGCGTTGTGGCCCGCCGCGCCGATGACGCTGCCCGCCGGGTGGCAGCCCGCGCTGCAGAAGTAGAGCCCCTGCACCGGCGTCTCATAGGGCAGCCGGTCGGTGAACCCCAGCTTGTTGTCCACATGATGGATGTGGCCGCGCGTGATGCCGAAGTGGGACTCAATCTTCGGCGGCGTGAGCGCGAAGTACTCCTGGACGAGGTCGCTCGTCCCCGGGGCGAAGCGGTCGCAGATGGACAGCAGGTGCTTCACGTACCTGTCCTCCTCCTTCTCCCAGGTGGTGCCCACGAGCTTCTCCGGCACCCACTCCACGAAGAGGGCGGAGTTGTGATGGCCTTCCGCGTCCTTCAGGGACGGGTCCACGGTGGTGTGCACGTACCACTCGATGGAGGGGAACTCCGCCAGCCGCCCCGCCTTGGACTCCTGGTAGCCCCGCGCGAGCGCCCCCAGCACGTCGTCCTCCTGGGGCAGCAGGTGGATGGTGGGCCCGAACTGGCCCCGGTCCTCCGGCAGGCAGGTGAAGGTGGGCAGCCCCTTGAGGCACAGGTTCACCTTCAGCGTGGTGCCCGGTGCCGACATGCCATCCACCTTGCGGCGGTAGTCGCCCGGCACCGCGGCCGAGTCCACAAGCTTCAGCGTGCGGAAGGGGTCCGCGTTGGAGACGACCACCTTCGCGGAGAGCTCCTCGCCGCCCTCCAGCACCACGCCCTTCACCACGCCCGCGTCCACGCGCACCGAGGCCACCTTCGCGCCAGTGCGGATGACCGCGCCGTGCTTGCGCGCGAGCTGCGCGATGCGCTGGGTGACGGTGCCCATGCCGCCTTCGACGATCATCCACGTGCCGCCGCTGCCCGGCAGCCGGCAGAGGTTGTGCACCAGCAGGTTCATGCCCGTGCCCGGCGTGTCATAGCCGCCGTCCAGGCCGGAGAACGCGTCGGTGACGGCGTACATCGCCTTCACGAAGTCGGACTGGTAGCCGAAGCGCTCCAGGTACTCGCGCGCCGTGCCGCGACACAGCCGGATGAAGTGCTGGCGCAGGGCAGGGCGCACGTAGCGCTCGGCCGTCTCCTCCAGGGACAGCGGCGGCAGGAGCCACGCGGGGGCCAGGTCCTCGCGCAGCGCGCCGAGCTCGGTGTTCATCGCCACGTGGGCGTCCCAGTCCGCCTCGGAGAAGAACTCGCGGAACTGCCGCTCCAGCTCCCGCTCGTCCGAACCGAACAGCAGGTAGCGCTTGTCCATCGTCGGCAGGAAGTAGTGCGGATCCCTGCGCTTGAGGGGCAGGTCCAACTGGAGCTCCTGGAGCAGCTCCGGCGGCATGAGCCCCAGGAGGTACGCGCCGGTGGAGACACCCAGCTTCGGCGCGGTGCGGAACGGGTACTCCGTCTTGCACGCGCCGCCCACCATGTCCTTCTCTTCCAGCACGGTGACCGACAGGCCCCGGCGCGCGAGCATCGCCGCCGCGACAAGTCCGTTGTGGCCCGCTCCCACCACGATGACGTCAGGCATGGTCTTCCTCCTTGGGAAACGCTTGGGGAAAAGGTCGTTCCTATCCGAGCCCGGGCCTCCCCGACAAACGCCGCGCGCCTTGCGTCGGCCGTCTGGTCCAGAAAGAGTCGTCGCCGTCC
>NZ_RAWB01000766.1 GCF_003612055.1 Corallococcus llansteffanensis | reverse complement strand
GGGTGGGCCATGGGTCGCCGGTATAAACCGCCCGGCCCCGCGCTTCACCCCTTCCCTATCACCCACCTGCCTGCTCAGCCGGCGACAGGTCGCCAGCTCTGCTGCTGGCGGCGGCTGTCGCGCGCCATGCGGTCGGCCCGCCGGTTGGCCAGGTCCGCCTCGTACAACGCCCGCGCGTACCGCACCCGCGAGGCCTCCGTGCCACTGACCAGCTCCCGTTCAGCGGCCTCCAGTTCACGGCGCGCGTCCTGAAGCTGCTGCTCGGCTCCGTATGCCCACGTCATGCCCGTGTCTCCGTCTGTCTTGCGTGTGTCCAGCATCTGCCCGCCATGCTTTGCAGGGTCCGGACCACCCCCTCCGTTGGAGCCCCCAGGTTCGCAACGCCCCGGAACGACGGGGTATCGCGGCGCGGCACGGGCGTGGGGGGTGCGCAACGGACTTCCCAGCGGCGCGAACCCGGAAACGCGGGGAGAGCCTTGTTTCAGGCCCGCTTGTCCCTCCCCGCGGGGCGAGGCGGGTGCAATCATCGCCCTCGTGGGTCGTCTACAGTCGCGACCGTGACGACTCCGCCCCCTGCCCTCGAAGTCCAGGGCCTGCGAAAAACCTATCACCGCGCCTTCGGACGGGGCGGCCATGAGGCCCTCAAGGGCATGGACCTGCTCGTCCCGGCGGGCAGCGCCTTCGGGCTCATCGGGCCCAATGGCGCGGGCAAGACGACCTTCATCAAGAGCGTGCTCGGCATCGTGCGGCCCACCGCGGGCACGGTGCGCGTGCTGGGTGGATCGCCGGAGGACCCTGCCATCCGCGCGCGCATCGGCTACCTGCCGGAGCGGCTGCACCTGCCGGGCACGTGGAAGGCGCCCGCGTTCCTGGCCACCGTGGCCCGCCTCAAGGGACTGAAGCCGGACGCGCCCGCGCTGCTGCGCCTGCTGGAGCGCGTGGGGCTTTCGGACGCGGTGGACCGGAAGATCGGCGGCTATTCGAAGGGCATGCGGCAGCGGCTGGGGCTGGCGGCGGCGCTCCTGGGAGATCCGGCCCTGCTGGTGCTGGACGAGCCCACGGACGGCATTGATCCGATGGGCCGGCTGGAGGTGCGCCGCATCCTCCAGGAAGAGGTGCGCCGGGGCGTGACGCTGTTCCTCAACTCGCACCTGCTGGCGGAGACGGAACGGGTGTGCGACCGCGTGGCCATCCTCGCGGACGGGCGCGTGCTGCGCGAAGGCCGGCTGGAGGAGCTCGCGCGCGGAGGTGCCCGGTGGCGCGTGCGCTTCGCACCCGGCGCGGAGGCCTCCGCCCTGCTGGCGGCGGGCTTCGTGCCCACGGAGGCGGAAGCGCGGATCAGCACGGCGACGACACCGGGCCCCCAGCCGAGCCCCCAGGCCGACGGTGCGCGGGAAGGTGTGTACCTGGTGGAGGCGACGGACGTGGCGGTGCTCAACGCGGCGTTGGACCGGGCCCGGGCTTCGGGCGCGCTGCTGGTGGACTTGCGGCGCGAGGGCGCGGACCTGGAGGCGGTGCTGCTGGGCGCGGTGGGCAGCAGCCCGGGGGTGGCGGCGTGAACCCGGTGTTCGTCATCGCGGGGTACGTGCTGCGCGAGGCCGCGTCGCGCAAGTTCATCCTGGCGTTCATGGTGGGGCTCACGCTGGTGCTGGCCACGGTGGCGCTCAGCCTGAAGCTGGAGGTCGTGGACGGGGCGCTCGCGGCGACGCGGCTGTTTGGCGAGGTGGTGCGCGCCAACATCACCTCCGTGGACGTGGCGCTGCGGCCCATCTTCCGCGCGGCGGCGTACCTGGTGTTCTACGGCGGCATCCTCTTCGGCATCGTGGCGTGCTCGGACTTCGCGCCGGGCCTGCTGTCGCCCGGCCGCATCGAGCACCTGCTCGCCCTGCCCCTGCAGCGCTGGCACCTGCTGGCGGGCACGTTCCTGGGGGTGATGACGCTGGCGCTGGGCGGCACGGTGTACGCCGCGGGCGGGCTCACGCTCATCTTCGGGGTGAAGACGGGCTACTGGACGATGGGGCCGCTGGTAGCCGGGGGCCTGGCGTGCGTGGGCTTCGCGGCGGTGTACGCGGTGATGCTCACCACGGCGACGCTGGTGCGCAGCGCGGCCCTCTGTGCCGCGGCGGGCTTCGTGCTGCTGGTGGGCGGCATCCTCGCGGGCTTCCGCACGGACGTGTCGCGCTACCTGGAGGCGGGCTTCGGGCGCACGTCGTTCGACGCGGTGACGCTGGTGCTGCCCCGGCTGTCGGCGCTGGCGGTGGGCGCGGCGGACCTCGCCAGCTCCACGCCGCTCAAGCCGGACTCGCTGGGGATGTTGCTGGGGGGCGTGCTGGTGTTCGGCCTGGGAGCGCTCGCGGTGGGCTTCTGGCACTTCGAGGGAAAGGACTGCTGAGCATGGATTCGCGCGGTCGCAGGAAGGTGTGGCTGGGTGGGGCCGTGCTGCTGTTCGCGGTGGCCGCGCTGCTGATGTTCACGGGCCAGGGCGACAAGCTGGAGACCCCCGCGCCGGAGGTGAAGTTCCCCTCGCGCATGCGCGGCCCGGACCGCGAGCGCGCGGAGAAGCGCCGCACCTGGGTGATGCCCACCGTCGAGGACGCGGGCGTCGCGGCGCCCGTGAAGCCCCGCGACCCGCTGCTCGCGGCGCTCCCGCGGGGGCCCGGGAGGACGGCGGTGGTCATCGAGGCGAACGCCCTCAGGCACTCGCCCCTGGGCGAGCTGCTGATGGACTGCCTGATGCGCGACGGCGGCAAGAACCTGGAGCAGTTCAAGGCGCTGAGCGGCGTGGATCCGTTCCAGGACCTGGACCGCATGGTCATCACCGACGAGGGCCTCATCCTCTCCGGCGACTTCAGCAAGGCGCGCTACCAGGAGCTGCTGGGCGAGCGCGTGGCGTCGGACCACGGCCCGGGCGCGCGCGTGTACGAGCCGGGCGACACGTCCTTCCCCCTGCCGGACGGCGGCACGCGGCGCGGGCGGATGGACAGAGCGGTGGGTACCTGGAACGACCAGATGCTGGTGGTGGGCCGCAACCCGGACGAGGTGAAGACGGTGCTGGATCGCATGGACGGCCGCGGGCCGGAGGAAGGGCCGCCGCTGCTCGACGAGAACAGCACCTACGGGGAGATGTACGGCGTGCTCGCGGTGGAGCAGCTCGCGAAGATGCTGGGGCCCGACCAGGCGGAGCTGGCGCAGCGACTGAAGGACGTGGCCCAGAACGTGGAGCTGCACCTGGACACCAGCGGCGACGTGGCCATGGTGGCGGACGTGCGCGGCCTGGACGAGGAGAAGATGACCGACCTGGGCAAGTCGCTGGGCGGCGCGCTGTCCATGGCGCGGATGAAGGCGCAGGCGGACGGCAACACGGAGATGGCGCAGCTGCTGGACTTCGCGAAGGTGCGGCCGGACGGCACGTCCTTCAAGCTGGAGCTGGCGGTGCCCCTGTCCGCCATCCAGGAGCAGCTCGCCTGGTGTCGCACGGAGCGCAAGGCCGCCGAGCGCACGCCCCCGGCTCCGTGAAGCCGGGGCCCGGGGCCCGGGCTTCCCCGGGTCATGGGCGCCATGGCTGGGGGGCTGGGAGGCAGGCCGCGTCGTCGCTGTTTTCCCGGGGACACTCCGCGCGACATACTGCGGCCCGACAGGGAGCCGCGGCCCGCCACACCCGGGCGGCCGCGTGATGAGGACGCTCCCACGAGGGCCTTGATGAACGCACGCGTAGCGAGGGTAGCGCCCCTGCTCTTTGGTTCGGGACTCTGTGCCCTCGACTCCTGCGCACCTCGTGGAGGAACTTCCCAATGGCTCCGTCCTCCTGGTGCTTCGGCCCACCGCCGCGGACTTCGCGAGCGATGAAGCGCGCGTGGCGCAGGCTCGTGCCCATGTCCACCTG
>NZ_RAWB01000765.1 GCF_003612055.1 Corallococcus llansteffanensis | reverse complement strand
GCACGAGGGCGAGCGGCAGCCGGGAGACCCTGAAGAGGAAGACCGCCCACAGGACTCCCCGCCACAGCCACCGCAGCAGCAGGAACCGGATGAGGGGCAGGATCACCGCGAGGTACCACCACCCGGCGAGCGTGGGCGTGCCGCCAGGCTCCGCGTGGATCCACCCCGAGGACGGATGGGCGGGCAGGTACACGAAGGCCAGGGTGAAGGAGGCCAGCAGCAACCCGGCCTCGATGGAGGCCTTGTCCCGCACCCGCATCACCCCGCGCGCGATGTCCTCGAAGGCGGCGAGGTGCTTTGCGTCAATCAACTCCGACACGACGAACTGTCGCGCAGCCGCCGCGAGGCTCAAGTCGATGTAGCGCTCGGCCGCGATGAGCAGCGGCAGGGACACCAGCAACTGGACGTGCACCATCGCATCGCGCAGGAAGGCGCGCGGCGCCGAGGGCCCGCCGTGAAGGAGCGACAGCAGGAGGAGCGGCAGCCAGCTCACCAGCAGCACGGTGAGGACGCGCCGGGACAGGGGAGCACGGCGCGGACGGGCAGGCAGGTGCCGCCGTCCGAGGACGAGGTGTGGGCCGCCCTGGATGAGCGAGAAGTCGAGCAGCGAGGCCGGGAGGTTCATGGCAGCTCCAAAGCCAGGCCTGGCGCGCAGGCCCGGCGGTCGTTACGCCCGCGCCTCGCCCAGGCGGGCCCGGGGCTGGACGATGGCGGAGGCGAACACCAGTCCCAGGATGAGCTGCGCCGCCACCAGGAGCACGTCGAAGAAGCGGTCTCCGGAAGAGGGTGCCTGCGGGCTGAGCAGCGCCACGATGACCTGGGTGCCGAGGAAGCCGGGCGCGAGCTGGAGCAGCCCGGGCATGATGATCGTCGTCGCGGTCCTTCCGGGCAGCCGCGCATACAAGAGCCCGGCGAGGCCCAGCACGAAGCTGGCCAGCAGGGGGCTGCCGCGTCCTCCGAAGAGGAGCTTCGTGAGCTCCTGGGTTCCGAACGCCAGCAGCACCGCGCCGACGATCCACGGAAGCTCGCGCTGCCGGCCTCCCATGCAGACCGTCAGCGCGATACCGCCCAGCGCGACGAGCGCCAGCACCACGGGTTCGGGCAGCGGGCTCGCCTGGAGGTGGGCGGGGAGGGGGAGGAACAAGGTCCAGAGCCGGGCCGCGGCGGTGATGCCCACGCCCAGCAGCAGGAAGCGCAGCAGGCCGTAGGTGAGGCGCGACATCCCCGCCTCGACGGACTCGCTCACCAGCTCCTCGGCCCCCAGGGTCACCACCATGGCGGGGACGAGCAGCGTCGCCCCTCCGAACAGGGCCCGCGCCAGGTCGAAGGGCGGCATCAGGAGGGAGAGGCCGAAGGCCATCAACGTGCCGAGGAACGCGGCGAGGAAGCTCTTCTGCAGGTCCATGCGCATGGACCGGAGCGTGCCGAAATGGATGGCGCCCGCCATGACGCCGATGAGGCCCGCCGCGGCCAGCTCCCGCCACGCTCCGCCCACGCGGGCGGCCACGGCCGCGCCGTACACGCCATAGGCGATGAACACCAACCCCTCCGGCCAGGCCGCGCGCTGGTGGACGACGCGCTCCAGCTCGGCGCGCGCCTCGGGAAGGCGGAGCTGCCCTGCCGCCACCGCGCGGGCGACCAGGAGCACCCCGGACGTCCGGCGGAGGTTCCAGTGGGGGTTGAAGGGCACGCGCTCGATGTCCACCCGCCGCTGCCTTCCCGAGGTCAGCTCCGTCGCCACGAAGCTCTGGAGCGTGAAGAGCTCCATCCGCAGCCCCAGGCCTTGCGCGGCTCCCTTCATCAGGGGCTCCACCACGTTGGCAGGCAGGTAGGCCAGGTGGAGCGCCCGCACGAGGTCGAGCAGGAAGGCCACGGCCTGGTCCTCGTCGATCGGGGTCACGGATTCGGGTGTGTCGTGCATGGAGACCTCCCGGGCGGAGGCGGCCAGGTCACCCGGCGCGCTCCGCTGCTGCCGTGAAGCTCTGCGCGGACACCGGGGCTGTCATCCGTCGCGAGCGGAGGGCACGCGAGCCCCTGGATGCCAGGCCGTGGCGAGCCCGTCGCGCGCGCTCAATGGGGCGTGGGCCGCACGATGCAGCGGAAGCCGATGTGGCTGGCGCCGCTGTCCACGGCTTGAGGGGAGCGCGCGGCCGGGCGGTAGCGCTGGCAGTAATTGGGCGCGCACAGGTGGCTGCCGCCCTTGAGCACTCGGCGGGGAATCTTCACCTGTGGCTGATGCGGATCATGGCTGCCGTTCGCCTGGGCGGGCCCGCGCGGGTTGACGGGGATGCAGCAGGCCTTGCCCTTGTTGCCGGTGTGGCGCGTCTGGAACCAGTCCGTGGTCCACTCCCACACGTTGCCCGCCATCTCGTGCAGGCCGTAGCCGTTGGGCGGGAAGCTGCCCACGGGACAGGTGCCCTCGAAGCCGTCCGAGCGCAGGTTCTGCCAGGGGAACTCCCCCTGCCAGGTGTTGGCCAGGTGCCGGCCTCCGGGGGTGAACTCGTCGCCCCAGCAGAACTCCGCGCGCTCCCACCCGCCGCGCGCGGCGCGCTCCCACTCGGCCTCCGAGGGCAGCGCCTTGCCGGCCCACGTGGCGTATGCCTCCGCGTCCTCGAAGGCGAGGTGCACCACGGGGTGCCTGCCGCGTCCCTTGAGGTGGCTGCCAGGTCCTTCCGGGTGCCTCCAACAGGCGCCCGGCGTGTACGCCCACCACCGCGAGAGGTCCCTCAGGTCCACGCGGCCGGCGGCCTTCTGGAAGACGAGCGAGCCGGGCACCAGCAGCTCCGGGAGCGCACCGGGGTAGTCCGCGGGGTCGAGCGGACGCTCGGCCACGGTGACGTAGCGGGTGGCGTCCACGAAGCGGGCGAACTGCATGTTCGTCACCGTGAAGCCATCCATCCAGAAGCCGGAGACCGTCACCTGGTGGGCGGGGGCTTCCTCCGGGTAGTGGTGATCCGAGCCCATCCAGTACGTGCCTCCCGGAATCCACCTCATGTCCGGGAAGGGCGCCTCGCCCGGCGCGGGCCCTGTCTCCGGCGAGGGCGCGGGCTCAAGCCTCGCGGCCTCGTTGCTCATGTCCGTGCTCATGCGTGGCTCCTCGGGGCGGGCGGGGATGGACGCACGCTCCACCGGAGCAAGCTGGGCCCTCCGGGGGCAGGAGGCATCGGCCTGGAGGGAGGGTCCTCCGGTGTCGTTGGCGTCCCCCTGGGAGCCGCCGGGCAACGCGTAGGTTCCGCGCAAGGGGACCGCTTGTCCCGGACGTGTGTCGGCCCCACTTCAAACCGGAGGAGCTGTCACGACATGAGCGCCGACAAGCAGGCGGAGGCGAAGTTCGCCCACGAGCTGCTTCGCCAGTAGCCCTGGACGGAAAGGACGGGTGGGTGGATGGCCAGCGAGCGACACGCGGGGCCCGTCGAGGCGCTTCGCAACCTGACCTTGTCGTTGCAGCGCCTGCTGGCGAGCGGGGTCGCGAGCGGCGCGGTGCACGGCGCGGCCGACGGGTTGCGCGAGGAGCTGCCCGAGCTTGACGGGCAGTGGCGCACGATCGCCCACGACGTGCTCACGGTGCTGGCGCGGCTGGCGCACCAGGCGGCGGAGCGCGAGGGCGCGGAGCCCGGGGCCGCGGCCCACACGCTGGCCGCCGCGGCCATGGAAGGGGCGCTGGAGGTGCTGGAGCGGGAGTGGCAGGAAGGCGGCCTGCCGGTCCACGGCTTCATGGTGCGCCTCAACCGCCTCTTCGACCACGCGGTGGAGTACGCCCGCTCCCGCACCGACGAGATCCACACGCCGGGGCAGCGGGCCCGGATCATCGTCCGGAGCATGGTGACGGAGGCCTCGGAGCGGCTGCATGAAGCGGTGCCAGCGCTCGTGGAGGACGCGCGGGTGATGGCAC
>NZ_RAWB01000764.1 GCF_003612055.1 Corallococcus llansteffanensis | reverse complement strand
GGCGGTGGAGGCGGCGGGGGACTTCGCGCCCATCGCGGGCGTGAGGGTGGTGCGAGCGGCGCTGGAGCCGACCCCGAGCGAGGCGGTGCCCGCGAGGGTGTACCGGTGTCCGGAGGTGGCCGCGTGCGAGCCGTGGCTGACGGATGCGTCGGAGCGGCAGCTCCTGGAGACGCTGGGGGCGTTCCGGCAGCCGGAGGCGCTGACGGGGGCACAGCAGGCGCTGCTGCGCGTGCTGGAGCGCGAGGGGCGCATCGAGGCCCTGTCAGTGGAGGACTGGGAGGAGCGCGAGCGGCTGCGGCGCGAGGAGGAGCTGCGGCAGGCGGAGGAGGAGGCCTGGAGCATCGAGCAGGCGCGCCGGCGCGAGGAGGCGGAGCGGCTGGCGGAGGAAGCACGGCTGGCGGAGCTCGCGCGCATCGAGGCGGAGCGGTTGGCGGAAATCGCGCGCCTTGAGGCGGAGCGGGTGGCGGAGGAGGCCCGGCTCGCGGAAGAGGCGCGACTGGCGGAGCTTGCGCGCCTTGAGGCGGAGCGGGTGGCGGAGGAGGCCCGGCTTCGCGCGATTGAAGAGGCCCGGCTGGCGGAGGAGGCCCGGCTTCGCGCGATCGAGGAGGCTCGGCTCGCGGAAGAGGCGCGGTTGGCGGAGGAGGCCCGGCTGGCGGAAGAGGCCCGGCTTCGCGCGATCGAGGAGGCTCGGCTCGCGGAAGAGGCTCGACTCGCCGAAGAGGCTCGACTCGCCGAGGAGGCTCGGCTTCGTGCCGAGGAAGAAGCGCGCGTAGCCGAAGAAGCCCGACTCGCGGAAGAAGCCCGGCTCCGTGCTGAAGAAGAAGCTCGGTTGGCGGAAGAGGCTCGACTCGCGGAAGAGGCCCGTCTCGCGGAAGAGGCCCGGCTCGCGGAAGAGGCCCGTCTCGCGGAAGAGGCTCGGCTCGCGGAGGAGGCCCGACTCGCGGAAGAGGCTCGGCTCGCGGAAGAGGCTCGGCTCGCCGAAGAGGCTCGGCTCGCGGAAGAGGCTCGGCTCGCCGAAGAGGCTCGGCTCGCCGAAGAGGCTCGGCTTCGTGCCGAGGAAGAGGCCCGCCTCGCCGAGGAGGCTCGGCTTGAGGAAGAGGCGAGGCTTCGTGCCGAGGAAGAAGCGCGCGTAGCCGAAGAAGCCCGGCTCGCCGAAGAGGCTCGGCTTCGTGCTGAGGAAGAAGCTCGGCTCGCGGAAGAGGCCCGGTTTCGTGCTGAGGAAGAAGCTCGGCTCGCGGAGGAGGCCCGCCTCGCGGAGGAGGCCCGCCTCGCGGAAGAGGCCCGCCTCGCGGAAGAGGCCCGCCTCGCGGAGGAGGCCCGACTCGCGGAGGAGGCCCGCCTCGCGGAAGAGGCCCGGTTTCGTGCTGAAGAAGAAGCTCGGCTCGCGGAGGAGGCCCGGTTTCGTGCTGAGGAAGAAGCTCGTCTCGCGGAAGAGGCCCGTCTCGCGGAAGAGGCCCGTCTCGCGGAAGAGGCCCGGCTCGCGGAGGAGGCCCGGCTTCGTGCCGAGGAAGAAGCGCGTGTAGCCGAAGAGGCCCGGCTCGCGGAAGAAGCTCGTCTGCGCGCAGCAGAAGAAGCCCGGCGCGCGGAGGAGGCCCGGCTCGCCGAAGAAGCTCGCCTGCGCGCAGCCGAAGAAGCTCGGCTCGCGGAGGAAGCCCGGCTTCGCGCGGAGGAAGCCGCTCGGATCGCCGAAGAGATTCGCCTCGCGGAAGAGGCTCAGCTTCGTGAGGAAGAAGAGCGGCTTCGGGCGGAGGCGGAGGAAGAAGCTCGGCTCGCGGAAGATGCACGTCTCGCGGAGCAAGCCCGGCTCCGTGCTGAGGCAGAGGAGGCCCGGCTCGCCGAAGAGGCTCGCCTTCGTGCTGAGGAAGAGGCCCGGCTCGCTGAGGCGGCTCGACTCGCCGAAGAGGCGCGCCTCGCCGAAGAGGCGCGCCTCGCCGAAGAGGCGCGCCTCGCCGAAGAGGCTCGCCTCGCCGAAGAGGCTCGCCTCGCCGAAGAGGCTCGACTTCGTGCTGAGGCAGAGGCCCGGCTCGCCGAGGAGGCTCGTCTCGCGGAAGAGGCTCAACTCGCCGAGGAGGCTCGCCTCGCGGAAGAGGCCCGGCTCGCGGAAGAGGCCAGGCTTCGTGCCGAGGAAGAGACTCGTCTCGCGGAAGAGGCGAGGCTTCGTGCCGAAGAAGAAGCGCGCGTAGCCGAAGAAACCCGGCTTGCGGAAGAAGCCCGGCTCCGCGCTGAAGAAGAAGCTCGTCTCGCGGAAGAGGCTCGTCTCGCGGAAGAGGCCTGGCTTCGTGTCGAGAAAGAGGCTCGACTCGCGGAAGAGGCCCGTCTCGCGGAAGAGGCCCGTCTCGCGGAAGAGGCCCGTCTCGCGGAAGAGGCCCGTCTCGCGGAAGAGGCCCGTCTCGCGGAAGAGGCCCGTCTCGCGGAAGAGGCTCAGCTCCGTGCTGAGGAAGAAGCTCGGCTCGCGGAAGAGGCCAGGCTTCGTGCCGAGGAAGAGGCCCGTCTCGCGGAAGAGGCTCGGCTCGCGGAGGAAATTCGCCTCGCGGAAGAGGCTCGGCTCCGTGCTGAGGAAGAAGCTCGGCTCGCGGAAGAGGCTCGACTCGCTGAGGAGGCCCGTCTTGCTGAGGCGGCCCGGCTCGCCGAGGAGGCTCGACTTCGTGCTGAGGAAGAGGCCCGACTCGCGGAGGAGGCCCGGCTTGGTGCCGAGGAAGAGGCTCGACTCGCGGAAGAGGCCCGGCTCCGTGCTGAGGAAGAGGCTCGACTCGCGGAAGAGGCTCGACTCGCGGAAGAGGCTCGGCTCGTCGAGGAGGCGCGTCTCGCGGAAGAGGCCCGGCTTCGTGCCGAGGAAGAAGCGCGCGTAGCCGAAGAAGCCCGGCTTGCAGAAGAGGCCCGGCTCCGTGCTGAGGAAGAGGCTCGCCTCGCTGAGGAGGCTCGACTCGCGGAAGAGGCGAGGCTTCGTGCCGAGGAAGAAGCTCGGTTCGCGGAAGAGGCCCGGCTCCGTGCTGAGGAAGAGGCTCGACTCGCCGAAGAGGCTCGACTCGCCGAGGAGGCTCGACTCGCCGAAGAGGCTCGACTCGCCGAAGAGGCTCGACTCGCCGAAGAGGCTCGACTCGCCGAAGAGGCTCGACTCGCCGAAGAAGCCCGGCTTCGTGCTGAGGAAGAGGCTCGACTCGCGGAGGAGATTCGCCTCGCGGAGGAGGCCCGACTTCGTGATGAGGAAGAGGCTCGACTCGCGGAAGAGGCGAGGCTTCGTGCCGAGGAAGAAGCTCGGTTCGCGGAAGAGGCTCGGCTCGCGGAAGAGGCTCGGCTCGCGGAAGAGGCTCGACTCGCGGAAGAGGCTCGACTCGCGGAAGAAGCCCGGCTCGCGGAAGAGGCTCGACTCGCCGAAGAGGCTCGCGTAGCGGAAGAAGCCCGGCTCGCGGAAGTGGCCCGGCTCCGTGC
This sequence comes from Corallococcus llansteffanensis, assembly GCF_003612055.1. Taxonomy (GTDB): domain Bacteria; phylum Myxococcota; class Myxococcia; order Myxococcales; family Myxococcaceae; genus Corallococcus; species Corallococcus llansteffanensis. Next base: position 476 of record NZ_RAWB01000764.1, on the reverse strand, counting down.
TGAGGAAGAAGCTCGGCTCGCCGAAGAGGCCCGCCTCGCGGAAGAAGCCCGGCTCGCGGAAGAGGCTCGACTCGCCGAAGAGGCTCGCGTAGCGGAAGAAGCCCGGCTCGCGGAAGAAGCCCGGCTCCGTGCTGAGGAAGAAGCTCGGCTCGCCGAAGAGGCCCGCCTCGCGGAGGAGATTCGCCTCGCGGAGGAGGCCCGGCTCGCCGAAGAAGCTCGCCTGCGCGCAGCCGAAGAAGCCCGGCTTCGCGCGGAGGAAGCCGCCCGGATCGCCGAAGAGATCCGGCTCGCGGAAGAGGCTCAGCTTCGTGAGGAAGAAGCCCGCCTCGCCGAAGAGGCGCGACTCCAAGCCGAAGCCGAAGCCGAAGCCCAACGCGCCGAAGCGCTGAGACACGCCGAACTCCAACGCCTCGCGGAAGAAGCCCGCCAGGCCGAAGCCCTGCGCCAGGCCGAACAGGCCCGCCGTCCCACGGCAC
>NZ_RAWB01000763.1 GCF_003612055.1 Corallococcus llansteffanensis | reverse complement strand
GGGCGGGCTGGCCGCGGCGGCGAGGCTCGCGCGCCAGGGGTTCGACGTCCAGCTGTTCGAGAAGACGCGCGGCCCGGGCGGGCGGTGCAACCAGCTCCGGGTGGACGGCTTCACGTGGGACATCGGGCCCACCATCGTGCTGATGCCGGAGGTGTTCGAGGAGACCTTCCGCGCGCTCGGCCGTCGCATCGAGGACTATCTCACGCTGATCCGCTGCGACCCGAACTACCGGGTGCACTTCCGGGATGGCTCCGACGTCACCTTCACGTCGGAGCTGTGCACCATGGGGCGCGAATTGGAGCGCGTGGAGCCGGGCAGCTTCCAGCGCTACCTGGCCTTCCTGGCGCAGGGCCGCACCCAGTACCGCATCAGCCTGGACCACTTCGTGGGCCGCAACTTCGACGGCATCTCCGACTACTTGTCCCCGGGGGTGCTGGCGAAGATCTTCAAGGCCCGTGCGCACCGCCGGATGTACGCGGACGTCAGCCGCTTCTTCCAGGACGACCGGCTGCGCGCGGCGCTGACGTTCCAGACCATGTACCTGGGCGTGTCCCCTTTCGAATCCCCGGCCGTGTACGGCCTGCTACCCTTCACCGAATTGGGCGTGGGCATCTGGTTCCCGAAGGGGGGCCTGTATGCCATTCCCCTCGCGCTGGAGCGGCTGGCGCGCGAGGAGGGGGTGCGCCTGCACTACGGCACGCCGGTGGAGCGCATCCTCACCGAGAACGGCCGCACCACGGGCGTGCGCCTGGTGGGTGGCGAGGTGGTGCCCGCGGACGCGGTGCTGTGCAACGCGGACCTGCCGTATGCGTACGAGAAGTTGTTGGATCCGAAGGACGCGCCGTTCAAGCGCGCCCCGAAGCTGCGCTTCACCTCCAGCGGCTACATGCTCTACCTGGGCATGAAGAAGAAGGTGCCGGAGCTCTTGCATCACAACGTGATGTTCGGCCGGGACTACGCGGGCTCCTTCGACGACATCTTCCAGCGCTTCCGCGTGCCGGAGGACCCCAGCTTCTACGTCAACGTGCCCTCGCACACGGACGCGTCGCTGGCGCCGGAGGGCAAGGACGCGCTCTATGTCCTCGTGCCCGTGCCGCACCAGCACCCGAACCTGGACTGGAAGGTGGAGGGCCCGAAGGTCCGTGCGAAGGTGTTCCAGCGCCTGGGCGAGCTGGGCTTCCCCAATCTGGAGGCGGACATTGAAGTGGAACGCGTGTTCACTCCGGATGACTGGGCAGGCACGTACAACCTGGCGCGCGGCAGCGCGTTCGGGCTGGCGCAGAACTTCTTCCAGGTGGGCCCCTTCCGGCCGACCAACGTGGATCCGAACGTGAAGAACCTCTTCTTCGTGGGCGCCTCCACCCAGCCGGGCACGGGCCTGCCCACGGTGCTCATCTCCGCGAAGCTCGTCACCGAGCGGCTGGTGACGTGGGCCCGGAAGGAAGGCGTGACGCTGGCTCCGAGGACCGAGGCTCCGGTTCCCGTGGAGGTGGCGGCATGAGCCTCACCGAATCCCCGGCGCTCATCGCGCAGGGCTACCGGCGCGCGCGCGTCGTCACGCGACATCATGCGAAGAGCTTCTTCTTCGCTTCGTACCTGCTCTTCGGACAGCGGCGGAAGGCGGCCTTCGCGCTGTATGCGTTCTGCCGGCGGCTGGACGACATGGTGGACGCGGCGGACGAGCGCGCGACGGACGTGGTGCCCGTGGCCCTGTCCACCCGGCTCACCCGGGCGCGCGAGCGCGTGGCGGAGGTGTACCTGCCCCTGCCGGAGCTGGCGTCGAAGGAGCTGGGGCCTCCCGCCGCGCGGCAGCCCGCCCTGGAGGCGCCGTCGCCGTGGGAGCCGAGCGAGTTCGCGGCGCTGCGCCACTCCATCCACCACCACCGCATCCCGGAGCAGCCCTTCCAGGACCTCATCTCCGGCATGGAGATGGACCTGACGAAGCACCGCTACGAGACGTGGGAGGAGCTGGAGCTGTACTGCTACCGGGTTGCAGGTGTCGTCGGGTTGATGCTCACGCCGGTGCTGGGGTGCGAGGACGCGCGGGCGGTGGAGCCGGCGGCGGACCTGGGCCGGGCCATGCAGCTCACCAACATCCTGCGCGACGTGCGCGAGGACCTGGAGCGCGGCCGGGTGTACCTGCCCGCGGACGAGCTGCGGGCCTTCGGGCTCACCGAGGACGACCTGCGCCGGGGCCAGGTGGATGCGCGCTGGCGCGACTTCATGCGCTTCCAAATCCAGCGCGCGCGTGCCTACTACGCGCGGGCCGCGAGCGGCGTGAAGTACCTCACCGGCTTTGGCAGCCAGCGCATGGTGCGGCTGATGGGCGCCATCTACGGCGACATCCTGCGGGACATCGAAGCGCGCGACTACGACGTGTTCAGCGGGCGGGCCCACACGACGAAGGGGCGCAAGCTGGCGCTGGCGACGGCCGCGTTCCTGCGCCCCGGTGCTGTGTTGCCCGAGTCCGGCCCGGGACTGCCAGCGCTGCCGACAGCGTCCGCACCGCGGCTCTCCACGAGCGCGGGAGGCCCGGGATGAAGCCCTCGCGCGTGGCGGTCATCGGCGGCGGGATTGGCGGGCTGACCGCGGCGGGCCTCCTCGCGAAGGAGGGCCACGCGGTGACGCTGTTCGAGGGCAGTGCTTCCCTGGGCGGCAAGGCGCAGGCCGTCACCGTGGAGGGGCTCACGCTGGACACGGGCCCCACGCTGCTGACGCTGCCGGCGCTGGTGCGGGGCACCTTCGAGAAGCTGGACGCGCTGGACCTGCTGCCTCCGTTCACGGAGCTGGAGCCGCAGTGCACCTACCGCTTCGCGGACGGGTGCGGCTTCACCGCGTACAAGGACCTGGAGCGCATGGCGGAGAGCGCCGCCGAGCTGCGCCCGGTGGAGCGCAAGGGCGTGCACTCGTTCTACGCGGAGGCCGCGGCCATCTGGCGCGCGGCGGGCGAGCCCTACCTGGAGGCCCCCTTCGAGGGCATGGCCGGCTTCATGACGCGCGTGGCCCGCCGGGGCATTGGCGCGATGCTGGCGGGGATGAAGCTGGACACGCTGCACACGCTGGCGACGAAGCACTTCCAGACGTACCACCTGCAACAGTACGTGGGCCGCTTCGCCACCTACGCGGGCGGGTCGCCCTATGCGTCCAGCGCGGCGTTCGCGCTCATCCCGCACATCGAGCACGCCTACGGGGTGCACCACGTGCGGGGCGGCATTGGCGCGCTGGTGGAGGCGCTGGGGCAGGCGGTGCGGCGGCTGGGCGTCACCGTGCACCTGGACACGCGCGCCCGCTTCGAGCGCGCTGGCCAGGGCTACCGTGTGGGCCCGGGCGCGGAGGCCTTCGACAGCGTGGTGGTGAACGCGGATCCGCTGGCGTCGCTGCACCGCGAGTCGGAGCCGCTGTCGCTGTCCGGCTTCGTGCTGCTGCTGGAGGTGGAGGGACGGCCGGCGCTGCCGCACCACACGGTGCTCTTCGGCGGGGACTACCAGCGCGAGTTCGAAGAGCTGTTCGCCGGACAGCTCGCGACGGACCCCACGGTGTACTTCTGCAACCCGTCCGCCACCGACCCGGGCATGGCGCCGCTGGGGCGCACGGGGCTGTTCGTGATGGTGAACGCGCCGGCCATGCCGCTGGGCGAGGCGAAGGCGGAGCAGGCGGAGCGCGACTGGGAGTCGATGGCCCGGCTCGTGCGCGAGCAGATGTTCGAGAAGCTCTTCCGGCACTACCCGGAGCTGCGTGGCCGCACGCGCGTGGTGGGGCAGCGCACGCCGGTGGACCTGGCGGCGCGCGGGGCTCCGGGCGGCTCCATCTACGGCTTCCTGCCGCATGGCCGCTTCGGGCCGTTCCGTCGTCCGCGCATCCGGGGCGGTACGCCGGGGCTGTTCTTCGCGGGCGGGGGCACGCATCCGGGC
>NZ_RAWB01000762.1 GCF_003612055.1 Corallococcus llansteffanensis | reverse complement strand
GGGTCAGGATGCGTGGGATGCCGCGTCGGTGGGCGGCACGCTCCGCCCCGATCCTGTAGGAAGGCATCCCGCATGAGACCCGCACCCATGGAAGAGTCACCGTCGGCGGACCGCGACGTCGAGGCCCCCGCGCCTGCGTCGCAGGGCCTGTGGACGCTGGTGAAGCAAGCGCTGCACGGCACGGAGCTGGACCTGACGCGGCTGCCCATCCGGCGCGCCATCTTCCTGCTGGCCGTGCCCATGGTGCTGGAGATGTTGATGGAGTCGGTGTTCTCCGTCGTGGACGTCTTCTTCGTCGGCAGGCTCGGCGCGGAGGCGGTCGCCACGGTGGGGCTCACCGAGTCCATCCTCGTCATCATCTACGCGGCCGGCATGGGGTTGAGCATCGGCGCCACGGCGATGGTGGCGAGGCGCATCGGGGAGAAGGACGCGGAGCGGGCGGCGCGCACGGCGGTGCAGGCCATCGGGCTGGGGGTGGTCATCTCGCTGGCGCTGGCCGTCGCGGGCATCGTCTTCGCCCGGCCGCTGCTGGCGGCGCTGGGCGGCTCGCCCTGGGTGCTGGAGCACGGCGTGGGCTACACGCGCGTGATGATGGGCGGGGTGGTGAGCATCCTGCTGCTCTTCCTCATCAACGCCATCTTCCGGGGCGCGGGCGACGCGGCCATCGCGATGCGCGTGCTGGGGCTGGCCAACGGCATCAACGTCCTGCTCGCGCCGTGTCTCATCTTCGGCCTGGGGCCGTTCCCGGAGATGGGCGTGGTGGGCGCGGCGTGGGCCACCACGCTGGGGCGCAGCGCGGGCGTGCTGTACCAGCTCTTCCGGCTGATGCAGGGCAACGGGCGGCTCCAGGTGCGGCGTGAGCACGTGGCGCTGGAGCCCACGACGATGCTGGCGATGTTGCGGCTGTCGGGCGCGGGCATGGTGCAGGCGCTGGTGAACACGTCGAGCTGGGTGGTGCTGGTGCGGCTCGTGTCGTCGTTCGGCAGCACGGCGCTCGCGGGCTACACCATCGCGATGCGCATCCTGCTCTTCGCGCTCCTGCCCGCGTGGGGCCTGGGCAACGCGGCCTCCACGCTCCTGGGACAGAGCATGGGCGCGGGCGACGTGGAGCGGGGGCAGCGGGCGGTGTGGATGGCGGGCCGCTACAACCTGTTCGTGCTGAGCAGCATCGGGCTGGTGTTCTTCGTCTTCGCGACGCCGCTGCTGGGCGCGTTCACGACGGACGCGGCGGTGGTGGTGTCGGGCGCCCGGGCGCTGCGCATCTTCTGCCTGTGCTTCGTCTCCTGCGCGTACGGCATGGTCATCACCTCCGCGTTCAACGGCGCGGGGGACACCCGCACGCCCACGCTCATCGACCTGGGCTGCTTCTGGGCGCTGGAGCTGCCCCTGGCCTGGGTGCTGTCGAGGCCGCTGGGGATGGGTGAGGTGGGCGTGTTCCTCGCGGTGCCGGTGGCCTTCGCGGTGATGTCCGTGTCGAGCATCCTCCTGTTCCGGCGAGGGCACTGGAAGACGCGCGTCGTCTAGCCTGGAGGCGCGCCGTCAGGGCAGGCAGATCTCGAAGCCGGTGCGCCCCCGGGGGAAGGTCGTCGGGGGGCGCGAGGCGGGCGTGACGGCGTAGAGGTGGAAGTCCAGCTGGCGCTGGAAGAAGCCCTTCAGCGCCGGCGCCAGCGGATCCTCCGAGTCCTGCTGCACGGTGAAGAAGTGGAAGCCCTGGCCGTGGAACGCGGCGTAGACGGCGTCGAGCAGCGCGCGGAAGACGGCGGGGTCCTCGCCGGGTACGCAGGTGTTGCAGAGGTAGAAGTAGCGGAAGTCCTGTCCGGGCGCGGGCAGCCGGGGGGCGCCCGTCACGGTGGCGAGCGCGTTGAAGCCCCGGCGCACCCACTGCATGCCGCCCCGGTACGCGAGCACGCGGTAGCGCTTCACGGCGTCGGGGTTCCACGCGGAGGTGCAGCCGACGAGGCGCCCGCCCGCGTCGAACGCGAGGAACGTGTCCTCCACGCGCAGGCCCGGCCAGTGCGCGAAGCGGTGCTCCAGCTCGCCCGAATCGTAGCGGTAGCCGAAGGGGCGCGTGCGGTGGTCCGCGTCCAGGAGCGCGGCCATGGCGGGCACGTCCGCGGCGGTGGCGCGGCGCACGGTGAAGCGGCTGGGGCGCGGGCGGCGGCGGAGGACGAACTGGATGGAGACGGCGGAGAAGGCGCGCAGCAGGTGGTAGTGCGGCTGGGCCTCGCGCGTGGCGGCGCGGCGCACGAGCGCCTGGAGCGCGGCGGCGTTGGAGGCCATGACGGCGGTGAGGAAGACGTCCACGCCCTGGCGGCGAGCGGTCTCCTCCAGCACGGGGCCATAGAAGCGGGCGACGCTCCGGGCCCGGCGCGCGGAGAAGCGGGTGCGCAGGTCGCCCAGGTAGCCCACGCGGCAAGGCCGGCCCTCCAGCCACCCGTCGCGCACGTGGATGGCGCCCATGCCGTCCAACCGGGAGGGTTCTCCGTGAGCCCAGACCTCGGCCTCGCCGCGCTGCATGGCGAAGAGGGCGAAGTAGTCCGGGGCGCGCTGGGTGCTGAGCACCAGGTCCCCCGTCATGGGCACGTCGCCGAACAGGTCCAGCAGCGCGGCGTTGTCATCCCGGGTGGCGCGGCGGAGGGGGCTCATGGCTCGGGTGTCAGCGTATGCGACACGGCGTTGGACTTCCGCCCTTCCGCACCCTGCGCCAGATTGAGCCCACACGCGCGACACAGGAGGGTGCCATGGGGCTGCTTGGCTGGATCATCTTCGGCTTCTTCGCGGGCCTCATCGCCCGGGCCGTGCTGCCGGGGAACCAGCGCCTGGGCTGCCTTGGGACCACGCTCCTGGGCGTGGGGGGCGCGTTCGTGGGCGGCTTCCTCACGTCCTTGTGGCGGGGCACCGACTGGCGCGACCCGGAGCCCGCCGGCTTCCTGGGGGCCGTCCTGGGCGCCGCCGTCCTGCTGCTGGTGTCCCGGGCCGCCTTCGGACGCCAGCCATAGGGGAGCCGGGAATCCCGGCCCGCCTCCCCGGTTGCAGCCCCGGCGGCCGGTTGTCCCACCCGCCAGGGGCGCCCATCCGGGGAAAGCACGGTTCCCAAGAGGAAGACGGGCATTTTCTGTAGTACACCGCGCCCCGGGCATGCAGCGGGCCGTCGGCTGCCGCTGAGCCAAAGGAAAGGCGACGACATCATGAAGAAGACGATTCTGATTGCGACCATGCTGAGCCTGACGGCCTGCCAGGGTCAGGGCGGCGCGAAGGATGAGAAGGCCGGCGCCACGGGCACCACCACCGCGGCGGCCGCGGGCGCTCCCCAGACGGAGGAGCAGAAGACGCTGTACGCGCTGGGCCTGTCCATCGGCCGCAGCATCAGCGTGTTCGACATGACCCCGCAGGAGCTGGAGTTCGTGAAGTCCGGCCTCTCCGCGCAGGTGTCCGGTCAGAAGACGGACGTGGACCTGGAGGTCTATGGCCCCAAGCTCCAGGAGCTCGCCCGCGAGCGTTCGCTCCGCAAGGCCACGCAGGAGAAGGAGAAGGCCGTCAAGTTCCTGGCGGAGAAGGCCAAGGAGACCGGCGCGCAGAAGACCGAGTCCGGCCTCATCTACAAGGAGACCCAGGCGGGCACCGGTCCCCAGCCCCAGGCCTCCGACATCGTGAAGGTGCACTACAAGGGCACCCTCTCCGACGGCAAGGAGTTCGACTCCTCCTACAAGCGCGGTGAGCCCACCCAGTTCCCGCTCCAGGGCGTCATCAAGTGCTGGACCGAGGGCCTCCAGAAGATGAAGGTCGGCGGCAAGGCGCAGCTCACCTGCCCCTCTGACATCGCCTACGGCGACCGCGGCGCGCCCCCGAACATCCCCGGCGGTGCCGCGCTCGTGTTCGACGTGGAGCTGCTGGAGATCGTGAAGCCCCCCGAGGCGCCTCCCGGTGGCATGCCCGGCATGCCCGGTGGCATGGGCGCCAC
>NZ_RAWB01000761.1 GCF_003612055.1 Corallococcus llansteffanensis | reverse complement strand
CTCGTGCCCACCCACCCCGATGTCGCGGGCGGCCTGGGCTTCCTCAGCACCTGCCAGGCCAGCTTCTCCATCATCGTCTTCGCGGTGGCCTCCACGCTCACCGCGCAGCGCCTGCGGTATGACCCCAACGGCGACCTCATCGGGTACGCCACCCACCTGCTCGCCTTCGGGCTCATCTGCCTCATCGTCCTGTTCGCCCCCCTGCTCCCCTTCTGCCGCCAGCTCCTGGTGGCGAAGCGACGCGGGGACCACGCCTTCTCAGGCGTGGCGGCCTGGCACTCGCGGCGCTTCGAGCACCGGTGGTTCCACCGCGAGGAGCCCCCCGGGGTGGATCCCCTGAGCGCGCCCGACTTCTCGTCCCTCACGGACCTGGGCACGTCGTTCACCCTCGCGCGCTCCATGCGGTGGTTGCCGATGGACCCTCGCGCGGTGGTGGCCATCCTCTGCGCGGCCATGGCGCCGATGGTGCCCCTGCTCTTCATCAACCGGCGCTTCATGGACGTGCTCACGGCGGTCGGCAAGAGCCTGCTCTGACGCTGCCCCTCGCTGGCGCCCCTCCCAGGCGGTGGACAAGGTGCTGACACAGCGTCGCAACGCGCAAGGCGCAGGGGAGGCGACATGGCGAAGAAGGAACCGAAGAAGGAAGCGAAGAAGGAAGCGAAGAAGCAACCGAACATCCTCATCATCTGGGGAGACGACATCGGCTGGTTCAACCCGAGCTGCTACCACCAGGGGGCAATGGGCTACCGCACGCCGAACATCGACCGCATCGCCGCCGAGGGCGCGCGGTTCACCGATTGGTACGGGCAGCAGAGCTGCACGGCGGGGCGCGCCGCCTTCATCACCGGCCAGTCACCGATCCGCACGGGCCTCACCAAGGTGGGACTGCCAGGCGCCAAACTCGGCCTCCAGGATGAAGACCCGACCATCGCCGAGCTGTTGAAGCCCCTGGGCTATGCCACCGGCCAGTTTGGCAAGAACCACCTGGGCGACCGGGACGAGTTCCTGCCCACGAACCACGGCTTCGACGAGTTCTTCGGCAATCTCTATCACCTCAACGCCGAGGAGGAGCCCGAGAACCCGGACTACCCCAAGGACCCCAAGTTCAAGCAACGCTTCGGGCCGCGCGGCGTGCTGCACAGCTGGGCCAATCCTGACGGCACGCAGAGAATCGAGGACACCGGCCCGCTCACGAAGAAGCGGATGGAGACGGTGGATGACGAGTTCCTGTCCGCGTGCACGGACTTCATCGAGCGCAACACCGCCGAGGACAAGCCCTTCTTCTGCTGGTTCAACGCGACCCGCATGCACGTCTTCACGCACCTGAGGAAGGAGTCGCAGGGCAAGACGGGGCTTGGGTTGTACCCGGACGGCATGGTCGAACACGACGGCCACGTGGGCCAGCTGCTCGACAAGCTCGATGAGCTGGGAATCACCCAGGACACCATCGTGATGTATTCGACCGACAACGGCGCCGAAGTGCTGAGCTGGCCCGACGGCGGCAGCACCCCGTTCCGCGGCGAGAAGGACACCAACTGGGAGGGCGGCTGGCGCGTGCCCTGCGCCATCCGCTGGCCGGGCGTCATCGAGCCGGGGACCCTCTCGAATGAAATCTTCTCGCACACCGACATGCTGCCCACGCTGCTCGCGGCCGCCGGTGAACCCGACATCGTCGAGAAGCTCAAGCGCGGTCACACGGCCGGGAAGAAGACGTTCAAGGTCCACATCGACGGCTACAACCTGCTGCCCTTCCTCAAGGGCGACGTGGAGAAGAACCCGCGCCGAGGCTTCTTCTACTGGAGCGATGACGGCGACCTGATGGCGCTGCGGGTCGATGCGTGGAAGCTCCATTTCCAGGAACAGCGCTCCCATGGATTGGGCGTCTGGCAGGATCCCTTCACGGAGCTGCGCATCCCGAAGCTCTTCAACCTCCGGAGCGATCCCTTCGAGCGGGGCGACAAGGACGCGTCGCTCTATTACGACCTGTGGGTCGCCCAGCACATGTTCGTCCTGGTCCCCGCGCAGGTCATCGTCGGCGAGTTCCTGAAGACCTTCGAGGAGTTCCCTCCACGCCAGAAGCCCGCCAGCTTCAGCATCAGCGGGGCACTGGACAAGGCACGGGAGCGGCAGAAGACGCTGGCCGTTGCGGCCCCTTCCGAGGAGGAGGCCGTGGCGCCCGCGGGCGAGGAACAGCCCGCGGTCCATTGAACCCCCGGCTCATGGCGTCCCGCTGAACACCGTCTTCCAGTCGTCGCGCATGCTCACGACGGTCCAGCCTCCCTCCTTCGCGGCCCGGAGGGAGGCCCCGTCCTTCTCCTCGTAGGCGAACTCCCTCGCAGCGTCGTCGTGGTGGATGAGGAGCTGGAAGGAGGGCCCGCGCCGCTGCCGGGACGCGCCGAGCATGGCGATGTCGCCGCCACTGCGGACGTTGCCCGCGACGAACACCGGGGACCGGCCGATGTGCAGGTCGTTCCCCACCGGCTTGCCCTCCTTGTCATTCACGTGGTCCACGCGAGGCTCGCGCCACAGCACGTCCTTGCCGCCGCGCTTCTCATACTTCTCCGCGAGGCTGCTGCCGATGACCTGCTGCGGAGCAATGCCATACACCTGTTCGGAGAAGACGCGCATGAAGTCGATGCCGCCGCCCGAGCTGATCCACGTCTGGAACCCGTTGTTGCGCAGGTACTGGAGCAATTCGAGCATCGGCAGGTAGGCGAGCTGCGTGTAGGGCACGCCGAGCTTCGGGTGGCGCGCGGTTTCGAGGAACTCACGCACGTCGGCCTGGAACTGCTCCTGCGTCATGTTCGCGTGGGTGGCCGCGAACAGCTCCATCAGGCCCTTCTCGCCCCCCTCCATCAAGGCGTCGACGTTCCCTTCCAGCACGGCCTTGTAGGGCTGCTTCTTCCGGAGCGAGGGGTCCTTGTCGGCCAGCGCCCGGACGCGCTCCACCAGGAAGGCGCCCTGGACCGCGGGCTTCTCCTGCCAGAGCGTGCCGTCGTTGTCGAAGACGGCGACGCGCTCCTCCACCGGGAGGAAATCCGGGCCGCCTTCCGTCGTCACGCGGGAGACGAAGCCGACGATGGCCTGCTTCACCGGGCCGTCGTTCCACGATGGGAGGGGGTCGGCCTTCGCGGCCTGCGCCCGGGCCGCGGATGGGAAGGCCAGTCCGAGCACGAGCGAGAGCACGACGAAAAGAGCCTGACGACTGGGACGGCGCGAAAGCTGGGACAGGGACATGGGAAGCACCTCTCCCTGGCACGCTGGGAACGCCGTGTCCCCTGCGCAACACCCAGGGGACCCGTGCAGGAGGGCTCCGCTGGGCACGCCTGCTACTTGCCCTTCTTCTTGCCCTCGGGAAACAGGAACGCGAGCTGGACGCGGAGCTGCCAGTCCGCGCTGCCCTCCGGACGGACCACGTTGTAGTACGCGCTCACGGAGCCGTTCAGGGCCTGCCCGGCCACCGTGAAGACCTTGCCCGCCCCTGCGCCAAAGGGGATGACCCACTTGTCCCCGGTCGCCTTCCAGTTGGCGGTGAGGATGGGCGCGGACGTCACGTACCAGCCCTGGGGCAGGTTGTAGGTCAGGAAGTACTGGAGGAGCAGCTGGTTCACGGCAGGCCGGTCCCCGCTTCCGAAGACGGACCACACGTTGTTCGCCAGCACGCCCACCGACAGGGGCGTGGGCTGGACGAGCAACACCACGGAAGGCCCCACGCCCCACTTCCCCGTGCCCAGGACGTCAGCCGTCGCCGTGGGCAGCAGCAGCGCCGGACCCACGCCCCAGATGAGGAACCCGGGCTTGCGGGGCGCCATGAAGAAGGTGGCCGACGTGTCCCCCAGCCCGAACGTCCCCCCGCTCTCCACCGCCGCGTCCGGCTGGTACACGACGGGCAGGATGACCCGGGCAATGAGGTTCCAGTCCAGCGTCAGCGACAGCGGCACCACGGGCTGGATGTTGAGGAT
>NZ_RAWB01000760.1 GCF_003612055.1 Corallococcus llansteffanensis | reverse complement strand
CCCATGCCCCGCGCCTCCCCCCCGCGCTCCCTCATCGTGGCGCGCGCGCTGGCGGTGCTGGGAGGCCTGGGCTGGTTCCTGTGGCTGGGCGGCGGGGCGGTGCTGCCGCCCACGCGCATCGACTGGATGATGCGCGAGGACTGGGCCGCGCACATCTTCGGCTGGCTCTTCTTCCGCAACGCGGACTGGCAGTGGCCGCTGGGCGCGGCGCCCAACCACTTCTTCCCCTACGGCACGTCGGTGGCGCTCACCGACGGCAACCCGTGGGTGGCCGTCCTGCTCAAGCCCTTCTCCGCGCTGCTGCCCGTGGACTTCCAGTACACCGGGCCGTGGCTGGGCCTGTGCTACGCGCTGATGGGGTACTTCGGCGCGCGGCTGGTGGAGACGGTGTCCCCGCGCGCGGTGCCGGTGGCGCTGGGCGGCGCGCTGCTGGCGCTGTCGCCGGTGATGGCGGCGCGCTTCAGCCACCCCACGCTGTGCGCGCACTGGCTGCTGGTGGCCCTGCTGTGGCTTAACCTGCGCGACACGCCGGACGCACGCACCGCGACGCGGAGCCTGGGGCTCGCGGCCCTCTTCAACGCCATCGCCGCGGGCACGCACCCGTACTGGGTGGCCATGCTGGTGCCGCTGACGCTGGCGCTCGGGGCGCGGCTCGTCTGGAGCCGGAAACTCGGCCTCGCGCGCGTCGCTGGCGCGTGCGGGGGCATCATCGCGCTGGACGTGCTGCTGTTCGCTGGCTTCGGCTACTTCGGCGGACAGGGGCTGGGCGCGGAGGGCTTCGGCGACTTCTCCGCGGACCTGGCCACGCTGGTGAACCCGCTGGGCTGGTCGCGCCTCTTGCCGGACCTGCCCGCGGGGCCCCGTCAGGGTGAGGGCTTCGGCTACCTGGGCGCGGGCGCGCTGTTGCTGCTCGGGCTCGCGGGCTTGAGCGTGCTCGTGCGCCCGCGTGAGGCACGCACGCTGGACTGGCGCCGCGTCCTGCCCGCGACGGTCGTGGTGGTGCTGCTGGGCATCTACGCGCTGTCCTCGCGCGTGACGTGGCTGGGGCAGCCGGTGGCGGACCTGGGCGCGCTGTACGCGCCGCTCGCGAAGGCGACGAACGCGTTCCGCGCCTCTGGCCGCTTCGTGTGGCCGCTGCACTACCTGCTCGTCGCGGGCGCGGTGCTGACGGTGGTGCGCCTGTGGCGCGCCGTCCCCGCCGTGGCCGGGGTCGCGCTGGCGGTGGCGCTGGCGGCGCAGGCGTACGACGTCCGCGAGGACAAGAGCGCCCTCTTCAAGCCCGTGCACTTCCAGCGCCTGCAAGCCCCCGAGTGGGCCGCGCTCCAGGGCCCCTACCAGCACCTGGCCCTCTTCCCGCCGCATGCGCAGTGGGTGTGCCGCTACGACGAGCCGCTGGTGAACGCGCTGGCGTATCAGGCGTACCGGCTGAAGCTCACCTTCAACAGCGGCTACGCGTCCCGCACGCCGCAGGCGCTGGAGACGGAGTGCCACGCGCGCCTACCCCGGGATGGGCTGGACGCGGCCACCGCCTACGTGGTGCTGCCGGAACACCTGCGCCCCTTCCTCAACGCGGGCGCGCGCTGCGGCGTGGTGGAGGGGCTGCCCGTCTGCGTGGTGGCCGGCAACACGGATGCCTTCGCGCAGGGGCTCCTGCGTCAGCCGCTGCACTGACGCGGCACGGCACTGAAAATCCGTACAGTGGACCCTCGGGGCCCTGTTAGGGTCCGCGCCGCCCGAGCACCTTCGGGTTCTCTTCCAGAGGAGCGGACGCATGCCCACGATGACGAAGCACGACGCCGGCACGGTGTGCTGGGTGGACCTGATGGCCTGGGACCGGGAGAAGGCCCAGGCCTTCTACGGGGAGCTGTTCGGCTGGACGTACGAGGTGGGGACGGAGGAAACGGGCTACTACACGATGGCCCGCAAGCAGGGCCACGACGTGGCGGCGCTGATGCAGCGCTCCAAGGACGCGCCCTTCCCGCCGACGTGGAACCTCTACTTCAGCGTGGAGAGCGTGGACCGCGCCCTGGCCCGCGTGAAGGAGCTGGGCGGCCGGGAGCTGATGGCCCCCATGGACGTCATGGACGCGGGACGCATGGCCTTCTGTCAGGACCCCACCGGGGCGTCCTTCGGGCTGTGGCAGCCGAAGGACTTCCCGGGCTCCGGCCTGGTGAACGAGCCCGGCAGCATGGCGTGGCACGAGGTGAAGACGCGCGACGGCGCGAAGGCCCAGGACTTCTTCTGCGCCCTCTTCGGGCTCACCGCCGAGAAGATGCCCGGTGAGGCCATGGACTACTGGGTCCTCAACAAGCCCGGGGCCGGGCCGGTGTGCGGCGTGATGCAGCTGACCGCACAGGTGCCCGCCGACGTGCCGGCGCACTGCATGACCACCTTCTCCGTGCGGAACACCGACGAGGCCGCGGCCACCGTCGCCCGGCTGGGTGGCAAGGTGCTCATGGCGCCGTTCGACTCGCCCTACGGTCGCATCAGCATCGTCGCCGACCCCGGCGGCGCCGGCTTCGGCATCATCACCCTGGCCGAGCCCCCGAAGTCCTGAGCGGCTCCCCCAAGCCGCCGCCGAAGCTCAGGGCGTGAGGGCCGCCAGCGCGGCGGCCATCACCTGCTTCACCGGCACGCCGGCGGCCTGGGCCACGCGGACGCAGTCGTCGAACTCCGGGTGCGCGTTGAGCACCCGGCCGTCGCGCAGGCCCCGCTTCACGCGGACCCTCCCCCACGGCGTCTCCACGTCCACCCAGTCGCGCTCCAGCGCGTGGCGCTCCACCCGGTGGTAGCGCACGCCCAGCGACGTGGACTCGCGCAGCACCGTGTCCACCACCGCTTCGCGCAGCCCGCCCTCCACCAGCGCGCCCAGGAGGTGCGCCGGCCGCCCCTTCTTCATCACCACCGGGGCCACCCACGCATCCTTCGCGCCCACCTCCAGCAGCCGCTCCACCAGGTGGCCCAGGAGCTGCGGCGTGGCGTCATCCAGGTTCGCCTCCACCACCCACAGCCCCTCGGTGGCGTGCGCCTCCACGCGGCCCAGCGACGCGCGCAGCACGTTGGGCCGGTCGCGGAAGTCCTTCGTCCCCACGCCGTAGCCCACCTTCTCCACGATGAAGTCCGGCGGGTGGCCAATCTTCGTCAGCACCTTGAGGAGCGCCGCGCCCGTGGGCGTCGTCAGCTCGCCCACGCCCTCGAAGCGCACGGGCACGTCGCGCAGCAGCTCCAGCGTCGCGGGCACGGGGATGGGCATCTGCCCGTGGGCCACGCGGATGGTGCCGCTGCCCAGGGGTGGCGGCGCGGCGTGCACTTCCGGGTCCCCCAGCAGCTCCAGCACCACCGCCGCGCCGCAGATGTCCACGATGGAGTCCACCGCGCCCACCTCGTGGAAGTGGATGGCGTCGATGGAGACGCCGTGCACCTTCGCCTCGGCCTCACCGATGGCGCGGAACACCGCCAGGGCCCGCGTCTTCGCGCGCTCCGGCAGCGTGGTGGCCGCTTCGATGAGCTGGCGGATGTCCGCGTAGGCGCGGTGCGGGTGTGCCTCCTTCGCGTCCAGCACCACGTCCAGGTGCGTGCCGCTGATGGCGTGGCGCACCGCGCGCGACACCGCCAGCTTCCAGCCCGGCACGTTGAGGCCGGAGAGCGCCTGGGTGAGCGCGTCGGGTGACACGCCCAGGTCGATGCCGGCCGCCAGGAACATGTCCCCGGCGATGCCGCCCACGGGCTCCAGGTAGAGGATGCGTCGCATGGCTCAGCGCCGTCCCTTCGTGCGCGAAATCAGGGCCGCGTAGAAGCCGCCGCCGAAGCCATTGTCGATGTTCACCGTGGCCACGTTCGCGGCGCACGAGTTCACCATCGCGAGCAGCGCGGAGATGCCCTTCAGGTTCGCGCCGTAGCCCACCGACGTGGGCACCGCCACCACGGGGATGCCCACCAGCCCCCCCAGCGCGCTCCCGAGCGC
>NZ_RAWB01000075.1 GCF_003612055.1 Corallococcus llansteffanensis | reverse complement strand
GTGGAGGAGCCGAAGAAGGAGCGCACGCTGCGAGTGGTTTGGGCCGGTCTGCGCTGCATCCACCGAGGGCAAACCTGACGAGGTTCCACGGCGTCTTTGCCCCAGGCGCGAAAGTGCGTCCATTTCTGCTCCCTCAAGCAGGGGCGGAACCGGGGCTGGAGGAGGAGAGCCCCGCCTTTGCCGCGACGGTGGAGGAGCCGAGGAAGGAGCGCACACCCTGTTTGGACCAGGCCGGGCTGCTGAAAAGGACGTTCGCCCTGGAGCTCCCGCTCCAGCCTGTCCAGTCCCTCCAGCATCTTCGCCTTGGACTCCTCCAGGGTGGCGGTGAAGCTTTCGAGCCCCGGGTCCGAGAGGGCATGTCAGACCGGTGAGATGCAATCTCCTCGGCGGGGGCGAGCGGCTCTGGGGAAGGCGGACCCCTCTGACCAGCAGCGCCACGACATGAAATCTTGGAGGCTTGGGACTTGGAAACCCCTGGACGCAGATTCGGAAGCGCCGTGGTCATCGGCAGCAGCATGGCGGGGCTCTTGAGCGCGCGGGTGCTCGCGGACCACTTCGACAAGGTGACGCTGGTGGAGCGGGATGTCCGGGTGGAGGGGCCCGCCGCGCGCAAGGGTGTTCCGCAAGGGCCGCACATCCAC
Organism: Corallococcus llansteffanensis; assembly: GCF_003612055.1. Taxonomy (GTDB): domain Bacteria; phylum Myxococcota; class Myxococcia; order Myxococcales; family Myxococcaceae; genus Corallococcus; species Corallococcus llansteffanensis. The sequence goes on along the minus strand of NZ_RAWB01000075.1, from coordinate 23,093 downwards.
GTGCTGTTGGACACGGGCCGGCGCATCCTCGACAAGTACTTCCCGGACCTGTTCGAGCAGCTCCAGGTCCAGGGCGCCGAGTTCATCGACTCGAGTGGAGACCTCGCCTGGCACCACTTCGGGGTGTGGAAGCTGCGCCGCACCAGCGGCATCCCCGGGCTGCTGTGCACCCGGCCCCTGCTCGAGTGGAACGTCCTGCGCCGGGTGAAGGCGCGGCCCAACGTAGCGGTGCGCGAGGGCTGCTCCATCGAAGGGCTCATCTCCGACGAGAAGGGCACGGGGCGCATCACGGGCGTCCGGGTCAAGACACCCCAGGGCGAGGAGTCGTGGGAGGCGGACCTCGTCGTGGATGCCAGTGGCCGGGGCTCGCGGATGCCTCAGTGGTTGGAAGCCATCGGCTACGCGCGCCCGGAGGAAGAGCAGGTCATCGTGGACCTTTCCTACACGACGTGCCTGCACGAGCCGCCGCCCCACTTCCAGAAGGAATGGAAGGCGCTCTTCCTCTATCCAAGTCCTCCCAAGGCCTGGCGCGCGGGTTTCATCTCACACGTGGAGGGAGGCCGGTGGCTCGTCACCCTCAATGGCTACTTCGGGGAGCACGCGCCCACCGAGTACGCGGGGTTCCTCGAGTACGCGCGCTCACTGACGCGTCCGGACCTGTACAACTACCTGAAAGAGGCCACGCCGATAGGGCCCATCTCCCAGCACAAGGTGAAGGACTGCCGGTGGCGGCACTACGAGAAGCTGCCCCGCTTTCCCGAGGGGCTGGTCATCCTGGGAGACGCCGCGTGTGCCTTCAACCCCCTCTACGGGCAAGGCATGTCGGTGGCGGGGCTTGGCGCGGAGCAGCTGGACACCTGCCTTCGCGAGCAGGCCGAACGAGGCGAGCTATCGGGCCTGGCGCAGCGCTTCCGCGAGCGGCTGCCTGAAGTCATCCGGCTCCCGTGGCTGTTGGGCACAGGCATGGACCTGCTGTATCCGCAGGCCGTCGGGAAGCGGCCCTTCGGGCTGGGCTTGCTGCACTGGTACATCCTGCGGCTGATGGAGCGCACGTCGACCGACGCACACGTCCATCGCCAGTTCTACCGGATACTGCACCTGCACGGGGGGCTGGAGGCGGTTCTCCAGCCCTCCGTGGCCTTGCCCGTGTTGGGCCATGGCGTCATGTCGCTCCTCCGCCCTCTCGAGCGGCTGGCGAATACCGAGACACGGCCTCCCCCTCTCACGCCCCCGCGTCCAAGCCCTGTCCCGGTCCAGAAGTCCACGGGGTAGCCGCCGCGGCCCGGGCCCTCGATGCGCCAGGAGGTCGCGGGGGCCCTGGCGGCGGCGCGGGCGCGCTTGAGCGCTCGGGCCGTGGCATCCAGGAACTCGTTGCTGGCCTCGGCCAGGTCGACCGCGCGGGCGTCCACCCAGCTCTGCAAGCCGTCGAAGTCGCCCCGGGAGAGCAACGTGTCCATCTGCGAGGCGAACTTGCGTGAGTGGCGACGGGCCGAGCGGAGCACGAGTGAGCGCTCGGCGAGGATGAGCAGGGAAACGACAGACATCACGGTCATCACGATGACGATGAGCCACGCGAAGAGGCCCATGTGTTCCCACAGGCCCAAGAGAGTGAATTGCATGGCGGGGTGAAGACGCGCCTCCTCGCGCGTTGGTCCGGAAGGGACCTGCAGGGGGCCGACGGGTGGGAGCTCCCGATGAGCAAGGTACGCAGTGGCCCACCCTGAAGGGTGGGCACGTGCCCATGAGAACGTCATCGTTCCGCAATGAAGAGGCGCATCCACTCGCGAGGTGGGGCCCCGCAAGGTGCGGGGTTTCAGCGGAAGGGGCCGGTCACCTCGAAGGTGTAGCCGCCGCTGCTGCTGCCGGTGGTGCCGCGCTCCCTCAAGCAGGGGCGGAGCCGGGGCAGGAGGAGGAGAGCCCCGCCTTTGCCGCGACGGTGGAGGAGCCGAGGAAGGAGGGCACACCCCGTTTGGACTCTCGCCGGGCTGCTGAAAAGGACGTTCGCCCTGGATGTGTTCGCGTGCTTGAGGTGTGGAGGCAGGCTTCAGGGTGTTGGCGTACGTGAAGGGAGCAGGAGGGCAGTGTCGTCACCAGGCGGCAACTTCTGGATGATCACCTGATCCCGTTCTGCGGACCTGCCGGGTGCTCTCGGGCGGGACGCGCGTGTCTGTCCATGCGCCCCAGGAGGGCTTTCGGCCTGCGCGTCACGTTCGCACTCCGCACCTGGGAGCCCGCCGCTGGCGACGAGGTGCGGCATCCCAGGTCATGGGAGTGGTTTTCGCAGCGCGTCGTCACGCGAGCGCGCCCTGCCATGGGACTTTATCAGAGAAGTAGAGTTGCGCTGGCTTGACTGGTTGTTCCGACTGTTCAAGACCTGACCTCCCCGCAGGGGGCCCTCCAGCGGGCCTTCCGGGTTCAACGAAGAGGCTCCATGCAAACGACCTACAAGCGGCTGCTTCAAGACGACATCCTTCCCAGCAAGATGCCCGACGTGGGGCTGTTGCGGAGCTATCTGCAGGAGGGTTGCCCGAACGGGGACCCCATCTGCCTGAGCTTCGGTGAGACGTGGACCCAGGCGCCGGCGGAGCTGACCCAGGAGATCAACCGCCCCGCGCAGGAGGCCCATGGCTACCAGCTCTCCATGTATGGGCTGCCCGAGCTGCGCACGGTGCTCAAGCGCTACATCGTGGAAGACCATCAGGTGCCGGCGTCCGCCATGGACGCGCGGCGGCTGGAGGTCGCGGTCACCTGGAGCGGCACGCGCAGCACGATGTTCGACCTGGGCCGCTACCTGCTGGCGCGCCCGCCCGCGGGAGACACGCGCACTCCCGTCGTGCTGTCCTCGGGGCCCAGCTGGGACTACACCGGCGTGTATCAGCCCCTGGGCTTCGGCTTCCGCTACCTGTCGCTGCGTCCGGAGAACGCCTTCCGTCCCGACCCCGCGGAGCTGGACAGCCTCGTCACGGAGCTGGAGCGCAGTCCGCGTGAGCGGCTGGCCCTCACCATCATCAACGCCCAGCACAACCCCACCGCCGTCAACTGGGACCCTGACTTCGTCCGCGCCGCCATCCGGCGCACCTGGGCGGCCGGTGGCACCGTGCTGCTCGATGATGCCTACTACCGCGTGCATGTCCCGGACTGCACGCCCACCTCCTCGCTGCGCATCCTCCTGGAGGAGCTGGAGCGCACGCCCGAGGCGAAGCACCGCTGGCTGATGGTGCGTTCGCTGGGCAAGCAGTTCCACGCCAACGGCTGGGGCCTGGGCGCGCTGGCCGGTGATCCGGCCACGGTGGACATCCTGGTGAACGAGCTGCGCGTGTCCCACCAGCTCATGTACGGCGGCATCCTCCAGGAGGCCATGGCCCGCTTCCTGGCCAGCCCCAAGTCGGGACGGTTCCTGCGCGAGCAGCAGCTGGCCTGGCGCGACAAGCGCGCCTGTGCCGTCCGCGCCCTGGAGTCCCGGCTGTGTTACCCCTCCGAGCGGATCCACCCGGGCACCTGCACCTCGTACATGCTCTTCGCCGTGCCGGAGGTGTACACGGGCATTCCGCTCGGCGTGCAGGCGTTCCGCGACGACGTCTTCCGCGCCACCGGTGTGCTGCTGGCGCCGGCGTGGCCGTGGCCGTGGGAGACCCAGGTGCCCTTCCCCATTCCCTACGTGCGCATGTTCCTGGGGCCCAACGAGGAACTCATCCAGACGGCACTCGAGCGCATGGACGCGGCTGGCATCCGGTACGACATGCGCCGGCGGCTCGCGGCATAGTCCGGAGGAACAGGAGCCCGGCGGAGGCGTGTCACCTTCGCCGGGCCCGGTAGTGGATCAGCAACCTGAGGCATCCCCTCCAAGGAGAAACCCATGACGTCCGCGAAGCACCAGCCCATCGTCTCGCCTGCGCTGCCCAAGCCCGCGGGCCCGTACTCTCCCGGCATGCAGCTGGGCCAGCTGCTCTTCATCTCCGGGCAGGCCGCCAGGGACCCGGCCACCGGCCTCCAGGCCGAGGGAATCGAGGCGCAGACGGAGCAGGTGCTGCGCAACCTGGAGCGCATCCTCGTGGCCGGCGGCTCCAGCCTCCAGCACGTCCTGCGCTGCGGCGTCTTCCTCGTGGACATGCAGGAGTTCGCTCGGATGAACGCCGTCTACGAGCGCGTCTTCGGCGGCCACCGGCCCGCGCGCACCACCGTGCAGGTGTCAGCGCTTCCCGACGCCGGCCTGCGCGTGGAGATTGATTGCATCGCCTACGTGCCTTGACCTCCTCGACCGGGAAGCTCCGCGCCTGGCGTCCAGCGCGGAGCTCCCGGTGTTGAAGCGAAGGCGCCTAGAACGGCGGCGGGTAGGGGCAGATCAGCGCGCCGGTGATGGGATGCCGATAGCAGCCCGCCGGCAGCTCCGCGGCCTGGGCCGTACCCGGCACCAGGGTGAGACCCGCAGCGCCAACGCCAGCGATCGCGGAGAGAAGGGCAACGATGCGAAGGGTCTTCTTGGACATGCACGCGCTCCTGAGGATGTGTCGATACAGCGAGACAAGCCTATCAGCTCCCCCTGACTGACAGCAGGTACTGGAGCTGCGTCTGGCGTTCACGTCCGGCCTGGGAGTGCGATAGTCCGGGGCGGTCCTCACCCCAGGAGCGCGGCCATGGGAATCACGATGTCGCCACATGAATACGCCACGGCGTTCCGCCTGCTCGCGGCCACCGCCCGGCACCCCGAGAACATCGGACAGGTCGTCGAAGCGCGGCTCCTCCCCCGACTGCCGGCGCACCCTGCGTTGCTGGACGTGGGCGCGGGGTCGGGCAGGGTGGCCGAACGGCTCGCGAAGCACTTCGGCTCGCTCACCCTGCTGGAGCCCAACCCCGAGCAGATCGCCGGGCTCGCGCTGGAGAAGGCGAAGGTCCTCCTCGAGCCGCTGGAGCGCTTCGACTCACCCGACAGGTATGAACTCGTCGTGTGCTCACACGTCCTGTACCACGTGCCCTTCTCCGAATGGGGAGGGTTCATCGACAGGCTGCTCTCGCTCGTGCGCCCCGGGGGCTACTGCCTGATTGCCATGGCGGCCGCCCGGGGGCCGACCTACGAGCTGTGTCGTGACTTCGTGGCGAACCTGCTCTTCAGCGAGCAGGTGGCGGCGACGGTCCAGCAGAAGGGACTGCCGTACGACGTGGTCGCGACGATGAGCGGGTTCCACGCGAAGACCTTCGAGGAGATGTACACGCTCTGTCGCTTCTTCGTGTTCGAGGGCTGCTTCACGGCCGCGCAGCTCGCGGCCCTGAGCGAGAAGGAGGCGCGCGAACTCGATGCGAGGATTCGCGTGCACGCCGAGCGCTGCCGGGGAGCGGACGGTGAGTACCACCTGGAGCAGGACGAGGATCTGATCATCCTCCCCAGGGGCGAGCCCCTGCCTTACAGGGGGGCGAAGTCGAATGTCGTGACGAATTAGGTCAAGTGACCTATATTGTCCCACGGGTCACGGAAAGGGCCGTGCCCGCGCGTGGGAGTCGTCATGGGTGCCGAGGGCCGTGTGGTGCTGGTGGGAGGCTATGGGGTGGTGGGCGCCCAGCTCGCCCAGTTGCTGCGAGAGCGTCATCCGGACCTGCCACTGCTCATCGCCGGGCGCAGGGAGGCGCCGGCCCGGGAGCTGGCCGCGCGCCTCGGTGGGGCGGAGGGCGTGGCGCTGGATGTCCACTCGCATGAGCCCCTGGCGGCGCTGGGGGGGCGGCCCCGGGCCGTGCTGGCCCTGGTCAACGACCCGGACGACAGTCTGCTGCTGGCGGCGTCGCGCGACGGGGTCCCCGTGCTGGACATCACCCGGTGGACGTCCCGGATGATGGCCACGGTGCTGCGGCTCTCCGGGACGCCGCCGCGTGCGCCGGTGCTGCTCGGCTCCGCGTGGATGGCGGGGCTGGTGCCCCGGCTCGTGGCCCTGGCCGCGCGGAGGGTGGGGCGCCTGGAGCGCGTGGAGGTGGCCATCCGCTTCGCGCTGGCGGATCAGGCGGGCCCGGACTCGCTGGAGTACATGGACCGGCTGGGCCTGTCCTATGAGGTGACGGAAGAGGGTCGCGAGCGGCAGGTGCTGCCGCTGACGGACGGCCGGCGCGTGACGTTCTCCGACGGCCGACACACCCGCGTCTTCCGGCTCGACACGCCCGAGCAGGCGACGCTGCCCCGGGTGCTGGGCGCGCGCACGGTGACGACGCGGCTGGGCTTCGACTCGGGCTCCGCGACCTGGACGCTCGTCGTGCTCCAGCGGCTGGGGATCCTCCGGCTGCTCCAACACCCCCGCTGGACGGGGCTGCGCCGGACGCTGCTCACCGGCAGCAACACGGGGGGCGAGGCCGCATGGGTGGCGGACGTGGAGGGCGAACACGGCGAGGTCCGCATCGAGGTCGTGGACCCCCGGGGACAGGCCCACCTCACCGCCGTCGGTGCGCTGCTGGGCGCCGAGCGGCTCCTGGGGCTGGATGGCGCGCCGCCACCGCCCGCGGGCGTGTGGTTCCCGGAGCACGAGCCCCGGCCCGAACAGACGCTGGCCACGCTGCGAGCCTGCGGCGTCGAGGTCCGGATGGAAGAGCGGCTGGCGCGCGAGGTGGCGTGATGCCCCGCCGGACGAGCAGGAAGACCCCCGGGACACTTCCCTCCGCGAGCCCCCGCGAGGGGACGGCGGTGCACGCCAAGGGCACCGAGCGCGTGGGCAGCATCCTCGACGCGGCCATGGACGTGCTGGTCCAGGACGGCTACGCGGGCCTCAGCCTGCGGGGCGTGGCCCAGCGCGCGGGCTTGAGCCTCGGCAACCTCCAGTACTACTTCCCCACGAAGCAGGACGTGGTGCGCGCGCTGCTGGCGCGCTACCTGGAGCAGGCCCTCCTGCGCGTCCGTGAGCGGGTGGAGGGCGGAGGCCGCGAGCCCGTGCAGCGGCTGCGGCAGGCGCTGGACGCCATCCTGGAGGACCAGGACTCGCCCCGCGCCTGTCAGCTCTTCGCGGAGCTGTGGGCGCTGGCCGCGAGGGACGCCATGGTGGCCGACGCGCTCGCGGTCTTCTACGCCGGCTATCGGGCAGGCGTCGTGGAGCTGCTGCGGGAGCTCTCCCCCGACCTCACCCCGGCGCGCAGGGAGCGGCGCGCGGCGTTGCTGGTCGCCTTCTTGGAAGGGCTGTCCCTCTTCCGGGGCGGCGGCAACCTGCGCGCCGCGTCGGTGCCCGGGCTGGAGCAGGAGCTGCGCGGGCTCCTGGAGCAGATGCTGCTTCCCCAGCCGGCGTGACCCCTACCCGGGCCCTGATGACAGGGAGCCAATCCCTTTCAGCGGCCCGCCCGCATCGACCGCGACCGCCACGGTGTCCGTGCCCGAAGGCTTCTTTCCGCCCCCGCCCTTGACCGACGCGTTCAGGTAGAGGTCGCCCAGGCCCGCGCCAATGCCTTCCCACGCGAAGGACTCCGCCATGCGGCGGGCGTTCTGCGCGAGCTTCCGGCACAGGTCCGGATCATTGCGCAGCCGCTTCAGGGCGGCCGCGAACTCCTGGGGGGACTCCGCGAGGAGCACGTTCTGTCCCTCCACCACGGGCAGGCCCTCCACCGCGAGGCGCGTGGCCACCACGGGCACGCCCGCCGCGGCGGCCTCCAGCACCTTGAGGCGCGTCCCGCTGCCCGCGCGCAGGGGGATGGCCGTCGCCAGCGCGCGCGCCAGGTGCGGCGCCACGGAGGGCACCGCGCCCGTCACCATCAGCCGGTCGTTCTCGCTCTCCAGGGCGCGCACCGAGGCGGACGGGTTGCGGCCCACCACCATGAGCCTGCCCGGCGCCAGCTCCGACGACACCAGCGGCCAGACTTCCCGGGCCAGCCGCAGCACCGCGTCCTCGTTGGGCCACCAGTCCATGGAGCCCACGAAGACCAGGTCGTTGCCCGCCTGCTCCTGGGGAACGAAGTCCGGCAGCTTCACGCCGTTGGGCACCACGTGCACCTGCTTCGCCCCCAGGGCGCGCAGCTGCTCGGCGTCCACCTCCGAGCACGCGAGCACGGAGTCCGCCTGGCTCACGCACTCGCGCTCCAGCCGCTCCACGCGGCGGAACTGCCAGCGCAGGAACGGACGCAGGGGCGGCGCGCTCAGGGGCGCCATGCGCGCGAGCAGCTGGCTCTCCACGTTGTGCTCGTCGATGACCAGGTGCGCGGACGGGTTCAGCTCCCGCGCCAGGGGCAGCAGCTGCGCCATGTGCAGGTGGTCGAAGTGGATGATGTCGAAGGCGCCCCGCTCGCTCAGCACGCGGCGGAAGGCCTCCTGCAGGCGCTGGCGGGTGTAGCGGATGTAGGTGAGCGGCGTGCCCCGCAGGAGGGCCCGGGCGCTGCTCAGGGTCTCCTCGGGCGCGATGCGCGGCATGTCCACCAGGTGGAGGCGGGAGGCGGGGACGCCCAGCTCACCCAGCCAGCGCGTGAACCCCGCCGCGTCGTTGCCTGGGCGGTGCAGCGCGAGCACGTCGATGGAGAAGCGGGAGGCGAGCGCGCGCACCAGCTCGAGGGTGCGCAGGGTGCCGCCCGTATCCGAGGGAAACGGGACATAGGGAAGGATGGCAAGGACGCGTCGCACGGTGGAGGTCAGGCCCGGTTCAGGAGTCAGGTGAAGGTGGCCTCGCGCTCCCCACCGAGGCCACCGGCTTGGTAAGCATCCGGACGCGGGGCGCCCAGGGGCCCGAGGCGCTTTCTCTCCATTGGCCAACACAATCCAGTCCTCCCCCAGGGCGCCCACGCCGCGGCGCGTCGTCCGTCCGCCGCGGCGTGGGGGGGCCTCGAAAAGCGCCCCTGTTTCCGGCATGACGAACCCAGGCGGAACGACGGAGGAAGCCATGAGCCTTCAAGAGAGCCAGGGCGCCCAGACGCGAGAGCGCATCGCGCGGCTGCGGCAGGTGATGCGGGCCCGCGACGTGGCGGCGATGTGGGTGCCGTCGAACGATCCGCACCTGTCCCAGTACCCCCCGCGCCGCTGGAAGGGGCGGGAGTGGCTGTCGGGGTTCACCGGCTCCCTGGGGACGCTGGTGGTGACCGAGGACTTCGCCGGCCTGTGGGTGGACAGTCGCTACTGGGATCAGGCGGACACACAGCTGGCGGGCAGCGGCATCGTGACGGTGCGCATGACGAGCGCGCCCGGGCAGTCGCACCTGGACTGGCTCGCGGCGAACGTGACGGCGGGGCAGACGGTGGCGGTGGACGGTGCGGTGCTGGCCCTGGGGCAGGGCAGGTCGGTGGCCTCGCTGTTCAAGGCCCGGGGCGTGAAGCTGCGCACGGACCTGGACGTGGTGGCGGAGGCCTGGCCAGAGCGGCCGGGGATGCCCACGGCGCCCGTGTATGCGCATGACCTGTCGCCCGGCTCGCGCGCCGAGAAGTTCCGGGCGCTGCGCGCGGAGATGGGCCGGCTGGGGGCGACGCACCACCTCATCTCCACGCTGGACGACATCGCGTGGCTGACGAACCTGCGCGGTGCCGACGTGGACTACATCCCGGTGTTCCTCGCACACCTGCTGGTGGAGCCAGAAGGCGCCCGCCTGTTCATCACCGAGGGCAAGGTCCCGGACACCCTGCGCGCGGCGTTGGCGCAGGACGGCATCATGCTGGTCCCCTACGAGCAGGCGGCCCCGGCGCTCAGTGCGTTGCCGGACGGAACGAGGCTGCTCGTCGACCCGCGGAGCGTCACGCACGGCCTGCGGCAGGCCGTGGCGCAGGGCGTGGCGGTGCTGGAAGCGCTCAACCCGTCGACCGTGGCCAAGTCCCGGAAGACGCCCGAGGAGCTCGCGCACATCCGCATGGCGATGGAGCAGGACGGCGCGGCGCTGTGTGAGTTCTTCGCCTGGTTCGAGTCCGCGCTCGGCCGCGAGCCCATCACCGAGCTGACCATCGACGAGCGCCTGTCCGCGGCGCGGGCCCGTCGTCCGGGCTTCGTGTCGCTGAGCTTCAGCACCATCGCCGCGTTCAACGCGAACGGGGCGATGCCGCACTACCGCGCGACGAAGGACTCGCACGCGACGGTGTGCATGCCGGGCCGGCCCGCGCAGGGGCTGCTGCTCATCGACTCCGGCGGTCAGTACACGACGGGCACCACGGACATCACCCGTGTCGTCCCGGTGGGCGAGCCCACGGCGGAGCAGCGGCGCGACTTCACGCTCGTGCTGCGAGGGAACATCAACCTCTCCAACGCCCGGTTCCCCCGGGGCACGCGCGCGCCGTCCCTGGACGCGCTGGCGCGAGCGCCCCTGTGGGCGGAGGGGCTGGACTACGGCCACGGCACGGGCCACGGCGTGGGCTACTTCCTCAACGTCCACGAGGGCCCCCACGGCATCTCGCCGACGATGCCCAACGAGCCGCACACGGCGCTGGAGCCGGGCATGGTCACCTCCAACGAGCCCGGCCTCTACCGCCCGGGCCACTGGGGCATCCGCATCGAGAACATCCTCGCCGCCGTCCCCGCGGAGACGACTGCCTTTGGCGAGTTCCTCCGCTTCGAGACGCTGAGCCTGTGCCCCATCGACACGCGGCTCGTGGACCGGAGCCTGCTGTCCCGGGCCGAAGTCGACTGGCTCAATGCCTATCACGCGAGGGTGCGTGAGCGACTGCTTCCCCAGGTCGAAGGCCCCGCACGCGACTGGTTGTTGCAGCGGACCGAGGCCATCTGACGAAGCTTCAACAGAAGCGCTGGACGGTCCGCGCCCGGCTGGACATGCTGGGCGCCGCGGGGGGCCGGCCCTGCATGCTCTTGACGTGGATGCGCATGCGTTCGACCTGGTGGCTCCTTGCTTCCCTCGCGGTCCTCCCCCTGCTGGCCTGTGACAGCAGCGATGCCGTGGGTGACTCCTGCGGCGAAGGCACCTGCACCGACAACCTGGAGTGCCGTAAGGAGTTTCCCGGCGGCTTCTGCGCCCAGGAGTGTGAACAGGAAGGCGTGCGGGGCGGTTGCCCCGAGGACACCGTGTGCGCGACCCAGCTCGGGACGCTGCTGTGCTCGCCTGTCTGTGATTCCCAGGACGACTGCCGCGACAGCTATGCCTGCAACGGCATCAGCGGCACGGACATCAAGGCCTGTCGGATCAAGATATAAACAGGCAGGCTCCGGGGCATGACCCCTCCCTCCTGGTCGCTCCGCAGGTGTCTGCCCCGACGCCTGATGACGTTCGCGCTGCTCACGGCTTCCTTCGGTGCCTGTGCTCCGGAGGAGGCCCTCCCGAATGACTCGCAACCCGACACGCAACCCGTGGCGCAGGTGGAATCCCCGCTCCCGGCGGGAGGCTGGCGGGTGCTGATGCCGAGCGGCGGCGCTCCCATCCGGGGCATCACCCGCCGCGCGGATGGCGTGCTCATCGGCGGGTCGAGCTGGGGGCACGGCATCGACGTGTGGACGAGCACCAACGGGGGCGCGAGCTGGGCGCTGCACGGCTCCGTCGCCAACAACCCGAACGTGGAGTTCGGCGACGTGACGATGCGTGCCATCCCGGGCACGCACACCGTCTTCTGCGCCTTCCGCGAGTACGCCAACGGCCAGTTCCGCGTCACCATCACCCGCAGCGACAACGACGGTGACGGTTGGGTCTACGACAGCACCGTCGTCGGACCGACGTCGCGCTTCGTGGGCGCGCCCTTCCTCTTCCAGCGCGGCAACGGCGACCTGCAGGTCTACTACGACTCCGAATTGCTGGCCGCGCAGGGCGGCTTCCCCGGTCACCAGTGGATCGCCATGCAGGGCCGCCAGGGCACCACCGGGGCGTGGACCGCTTACGGCACCGTCACCGTGTCGCGCGACAAGCGTGCGGGCGCGCTCAGCCGCGAGGGCATGCCCACGGTGGTGCAGCTCGCCGGGGACCGCATCATGGCCGTCGTGGAGGGCGTGGAGGCGTTCCCCACCGGCGGGGCCCGCGCCAATGTCATCAACGCCGTGCAGTCGTGGGATGGCGGACGCACGTGGGACGACTCCCTGCGCCGCACCGTGTACAGCTCGCGAATCGATGCAGGCTCCGGCCGCCGCTACAACGCCTACGTCCCCTACGCCATCCGCGTGGGCAACGGCCCGGTGGGCGTCGCGTTCTGCACCGACGAGGACAAGGCCGGCCCGCCCGACCTGTCCAGCGCCCCGGTGGACCAGCGCAACTGCCACGTCGGCTTCGTCACCACCACGAGCAACTTCGAGACCTGGTCCGCCCCCAGCCCCGTGTGGACGGGGACCTCGCGCAACTACACCCCCGGCCTCTTCGAGCGCGCCCCCAACGACGTCATCGCCGTCATCGATGGCCTGGGCACCAACCGCGTCCTCCAGCGCTGACCGCGACGCCTTGACGCATCCGGGCAGAAGCCACGGCGCACCCCGTGGCTTCCATTGCGCCCGCAATGTCCTGCCGCGTCATCCGGGAGGTCATCGCGGGCTGTAACCCGCAGAGGAGCCATGGCGTAACGCATTCGTCCGGGGGGACTTGTGTGCAGGAGGTCTCCGCCAGCAACATTTGTCCCAATATGTAGAGAATCCTCGGAACCGTTCTCGGTTTCTGAAGGTAGGAGAGTTCCCCATGTCTCGCCCTGTTGATGGAGGCGCGTCCGCCGCCGCCGCTGCTGCCGCCGCCGCTGCCCGTGCCGCCGCCGAAGCCGCTGCCCGTGCCGCCGCTGCCGCCGCGAAGGCCGCCGCTGAAGCCGCCGCGAAGGCCGCTGCCAAGGCGGCCGCCAGCGCCGCCGCCAAGGAGCAGGCGAAGCCCCAGGTCCAGCTCTTCAAGCGGGACGAGTTCTCCCCAGGCAACAACTCCCGCGCCCTGAACAAGCTGACGGGCGAGTCCCCCGCGCCGTTCGCCCCGCTCAACGCGGGGACGCCGGCCGCCGCGCCCACTGGCGCGCAGGGCCCGCAGGGGGCGAAGCCTCCCGAGCCCCACGCCGAGGCGCTGCCCGACAAGCCGGAGGACCTGCCCAAGCTCTTCCCGGAGCTGAAGGACAAGAAGAAGGAGGACCTCCAGAAGGCGTACGACTCGCTCAACAAGCTGGGCACCGGCACCTTCTCCGAGCGGGCCACGGCCCTGGGCGAGCTGGCGTCGCAGTTCCCGGAGACGGTCCCCAACGCGCTGGAGCGCCTGGGCGTCCAGGACAGCAAGCTGGCGAAGCTGGCCACCAACTCCGATGCACTGACCGCGCTGGGCACGCTGACCGACCCGAAGAAGGGCGTGCTGGAGAAGGCCCAGGCGAGCCTCACCCTGGCGAAGTCCGCGGGCGACATCTTCAAGCCGGAGGACCTGAAGGGCGTGTTGGACACCACGCTCAAGGGCCTGCCCTCGGCGGAGAAGCTCATCGGCGCCATTGGCAAGTGGACGGACCCGAACGCGTCCGCCGCGGACAAGGCGAGGGCCACGCTGGAGCTGGGCTCGGCGCTCAAGGGCTTCGCCGGGGACAAGTTCCCGGACCTGGCCAATGACCTGCGCAAGCTGGACGGCCCGCTGCGCGCCGCGGGCGCCGCCATCACCCTGTTGGATCCGAACGCGAAGCCGCAGGACAAGGCGCTCGCCGCCGCGCAGCTGCTCGCGGAGGTGCCCGACCTCAAGAAGAACCTCACCGGCTTCGCCGACCTCCTGAAGGGCGCGGGCGTCACGAACCCCACGGACGTCGCGCAGCAGGGCGCGCGGCTGGCGGACGTGAAGGTGAAGGGGTTGGACCCTTCGCTCGCGTCGAAGCTGACGCCCCAGCAGCTGCAGAAGCTGGACGCCGCCGCCACGAAGCTGGGTGGCCCCACGTCGATGGAGTCCGTCCTCAAGGGCATCACCGACCCGAAGGCGCTGGACACGCTGGTGGGCCAGCTGGACACGCTGGACGCCGCCGCGGGCAAGCGGCTGGTGAGCACCCTGGGCGGCCTGGAGCACAAGGTCCTCAACGAGGCGCTCTCCGACCCGAAGACGGCCGAGCAGCTCACGAAGCTCGCGTCGAAGCTGGATGACGACGCGGGCAAGGTGCTGGCCAAGGCCGTGACGGAGATGGACTCCGGCGCGCTCAAGGCGCTCTTGAAGTTCACCGACGGCGTGGGCGCGGACGCGCTCAACACGACGGTGAAGGGCCTGGGGCCGCTGCTGGACAAGGCGGGCAGCAAGCTCGTGGGCCAGGGCCTCAAGGTGATGGAGAAGGTGCTGGGCAAGGTCGGCGTGGAGATCACCGCCGACGTGGCCGGCAAGGTCTTCAAGAACCTGGCGAAGGTCGTCCCGGTGGCGGGCGCGCTGCCCAACGCCATCGACGCGGTGAAGTACGAGAAGGAAGCCGCGGAGCTGCACGGCAAGAACAAGGACCTGGGCTACTTCGCGCACACCATCGCGACGCTCAACGTCGCGGACGCGGGCCTGGGCATCGCGTTGGACCTCACGGGCGTAGGCGTGGCCGCGGACGTGGGCGCCAGCGTGCTGCTGGGCGCGGCCGAGCTCGCGCTGGACATCGGCTTCAGCCAGGAGAAGGCGAAGTTCGAGGCCGACCCGGAGAACTACAAGGCCCCGGGCTGGATGAAGGCCGTGAACCTGGCCGGCGCCGCGGCGCAGGGCCCGGCGGGCCTGGTGCAGCTGGCCGCGTACTACGGCCCGGAAGGCGCCGCGGAGCTCGCGCAGTGGGGCGTGGAGACCGCCGCCAAGGGCGCAGTGAAGCTCGCCGAGTTCGCGGGCGTGTCCCAGGCGGAGGCCGCGGGCGAGGGCTTGAAGACGACCGCGGCCTTCATCCACAAGATGGCGGACGTGGTGCGCAATCCCTCCAAGTACGGCGAGGCGATTGCCAAGCAGGCGGCGGAGACGTTCGACGCCGTCATCGCCAAGGGCGGGGAGATCGCCAAGGAGGCCAAGAAGGTCCTGGGCAACGTCGTCGACGAGGCCAAGAAGCTGGGCGAGAAGGGCCTGGACACGTTGAAGTTCATCGCCCAGAACCCGGGCGAGTCCGCGAAGCTGGCGTTCGAGGGCATCAAGAGCATCGTCAACTCCGGCGTGGACCTGGCCACCGACGCGGGCAAGGCGGTCTACAAGAAGGCCGTCGAAACGCTGAACGACCTGCAGGCCGGCTGGGACAAGCTGACCGGCGCCGCGAAGGAGAAGGCGAAGGAGCTCATCGACGGGGCGAAGAACCTCGTCTCCTCCACGGTGAACAAGGCCAAGGAGCTGGGCGAGAAGGGCCTGGACCTGCTGGCCTGGACGGCGACGCACCCGGGCGAGGCCGCCACCAAGGCGAAGGAGGCCATCACCGACGCCATGGCCAAGGGCGGGGAGCTCGCGAAGAAGGCGTGGGACTCCGTCAAGGCGCTGGGCTCCAAGGGTGCCGAGGTGGCGGAGAGCGTCGTGCGCGGGCTCGCCAACGCGGGCGAGAAGGCCGTGGAGACGCTGCGCTACGTGGCGGAGAACCCGGGCGAGGCCGCCGAGGCGGTGCGCGACTGGGCCGGCAAGACGCTGTCGGACATGGCGCGCAAGGGCGGCGCGGCTGCGAAGGCCGCGGCCACCGCCATCAAGGACTTCGTCGACCGGCGCCTGGACTGGGCCAAGGGCTTCGCCAAGGACCTGCTCAAGGACGGCGTGGAGGCCTTCAAGGAGGTCGCCAAGGCCTGGAAGGACAACCTCACCGAGGGCGGCAAGGAGCTGCTCGTCGCCGTCGCGGACCTGGGCGACGCGGGCGTGGACGCGCTCAAGGACCTGGCCGGCGCGGGCGGGCAGCTCGCGGAGGCAGCGGTGGGCCACCTGGACGACCTGGCGCGCAAGGGGATTGAAACCGCGAAGGACGCGCTCGAGGGCCTCGCGAGCCTTCCCGGCGAGGTGGGCGAGCTCGCGGGCGATGCCTTCAACTCGGTGAAGGACTTCCTCGACGACCTCATCCCGGACATCGACGTCCCCTTCGTCGGTTAGTCGTCCCCGCCGTCAGTGGGCCGGGCCCACGGGCCCGGCCGGTGACGGGCCGGGCTTCTTCATGAAGACGATGAGGACGGACGCGGCCAGGAAGGTGAGGGCCAGCATCAGGAAGCCGCTGTTGAAGGCCTTCACCAACGCCTGCTCGCTGATGCGGTGTTGGAGCACCGCGAGCGCGGCGGAGTCGGGCGCGAACAGCCGGCTGCCCGGGCCCGCGCGCAGCATCGCGAGCTGCTCCTGGACCCACGGGTCGTACGCGTCCACATGCTGCGTGATGGCGGCGTAGGCGCGGTGCGACTCGCGGTCCAGGATGGTGCTCATCCACGCGGTGCCGATGGAGGCGCCCAGCTCCCGCGTGAGGCTGAAGAGCGCCGTGCCCGCCGGCCGCTGGGAGGCGGGTAGCGCGGTGACGGCGAGGAAGGTGAGCGGGACGAAGCCGAACCCCGTTCCCACCGCGCGGATGAACAGCGGCGTCACCAGTGTGGACAGGTCCGCCTGGGCCGTCAGGTGGGCGTTGAGCCACAGGCTGGTGAAGATGCCCACGTTGGCCACCACCAGCAGCAGGCGCGGATCCACCCGCGTCACCAGCCGGCCCGCCAGCGGGAAGATGAGCAGCTGGATCCACGTGCCGAAGAGGAACACCCGGCCGATGTCGAGCGCCCGGTAGTGCATCACCGTGCCGCAGTAGAGCGACAAGAGCAGCGACCCGGCGAAGATGGCGGTGCCGATGAGGAAGTTGAGCCCCGTCGCCGCGGCGTACGCCCGGTTGAGGAAGATGCGCAGCTCCACCACCGGGTGGCGCGTCTCCAGCTCGTGGCTGACGAACCCCACGAGCGAGATGCCCGCCACCACGGCGAGCACCGCGATGGTGGCGCTCTCGAACCAGCCCTCGCGGTTGCCCTCCTCCAGCACGTACTGCAGGGACACCATGCCCACCGCGAGCAGCACGATGCCGAAGCGGTCCACCGGCGCGCGCTCCGCCACGAAGCCGGGCTGGGCGAGGTGCTTCCACGCCACCCACGCGGAGAAGAGGCCGAACGGGACGTTGATGAGGAAGATCCAGTGCCAGGACGACAGGTCGATGAGGTAGCCGCCCAGGCTGGGGCCCAGCAGCGGCCCGGTGATGGCGCCCATGCCGAACAGCGCGCCCGCCATGCCGTGCTGCCGCTCCGGGTAGCGGGAGAACAGCACGCTCTGGGACGTGGGGATGATGGCGCCGCCGCCCAGGCCCTGCAGCACGCGGAAGACCACCAGCGACGGCAGGTCCCACGACAGGCCGCACAGCACGCTCGCGGCGGTGAAGATGAGGATGGACGCGGTGTAGTAGCGCCGGAAGCCGAAGCGCTTCAGCAGCCAGCCCGACAGCGGGATGATGGTGATGTTCGCCATCGCGTAGGCGGTGGACACCCAGGCGATCTGATCCAACGGCGTGCCGAAGCTCGCGCGGATGTCATTGAGCGCCACGTTGACGATGGAGATGTCCAGGAAGGCCATCAGCCCGGCGAACATCGCGCCCATCGTGATGAGCGTCTTGTTGCCCTGGAGCTGCGTGTTCTCTTCGGCGGCGGCGCTCATGGCGCGTCCGTGTAGACGGTGGCCTCGGCGCTCATGCCCGGACGCAGCTCCACGTCGGGAGGGCCGTCCAGGCGGATGAGCACCGGCACGCGCTGGACGACCTTCACGAAGTTGCCGCTCGCGTTGTCCGGCGGCAGGAGCGCGAAGCGGGAGCCGGTGCCGTGCGACAGGCTCTCCACGTGCCCCGGGAACTCGCGCCGTCCGAACATGTCGAAGCGAACTCGCGCCCGCTGGCCGGGCCGCACGCGCTCCAGCTGGTCCTCCTTGAAGTTCGCCACCACCCAGACGTCATCGCGCGGGACGATGGCCATCAGCGACCGCTCCGGGCCCACCGTCTGGCCCTCCTCGACGGACCGGCGCGACACCACCCCGGAGCGCGCCGCGCGCACCGTGGTGTAGGAGAGGTTCAGCTCCGCGAGCCGGACGGCCGCCTCGGCCTGCTGCACCCGGGCCTCCGCCAAGGCGAGCACCGCCCGCGCCGCAGCGAGCTGCTCGGTGGTCGTCTGCGCGGCCGTGAGGCGTCCGCGCGCCAGCGTCACGCCGCCGTTGGAGCCGGTGACGGCGGCGCCCGCGGACATCCGCCGGGCCCGAGCCTGCTCCAGCTGCGCGTCCGCCGCGTCCAGCTCCGTCTGGCGCAGGTCCACGTCCGCCTGGGCCAGGGCCTTCTGCTCGAAGAGCGTCCGGGCGCGGCGCAGGTTGGTGGCCGCGAAGAGCTGGCGGGACTCGGCGGCGGTGATCTCCGCGTCCGCCTGCGCGATGGCGGCCTTCGCGGACTCCAGCGAGGAGGTGGCGGAGGTGAGCCCGCCCTCCGCCTGCGTGAGGGACGCGGGCGCGGTGCGCTCGGTGAGGGCCAGCGCCGCCTTCGCGCTGTCGGAGGAGGCCCGTGCGGCGGCGAGGTCCGCGCGCGCCGCGGCCAGCCGGGCGGCGAAGTCCTCCGGATCCAGCTCCACCAGCACCTCGCCCGCCTCCACGCGCTGGTTGTCCACCACGGGCACGCGGCGCACCTGGCCCGCCACGCGCGATGCCACGTTCATCACCCGGCCCTCGGCCTGGGCGTCGTCCGTCGTCTGCTGGCCCAGGTGCAGCAGGTACCAGCCCCCGGCGAGCAGCCCCGCGCCCACCGCCATGGCGCCCATCAGGAGCGGGGTGCGGCGGCGCTCCTTCACAGCGGGCGCGGAGGAATCGGGCGAGGAGGGGAGGGCGGCCACGGCGCTCATGCGCCCTCCTTCGCCAGCAGCTCCGCGCCCCACTTCTTCGCCGCGTCCAGGAACTCGTCACCCAGCTTCGTGCCGCGCATGGCCCGGGCCAGGGACAGGGCGCCGTACATCAACGCGATGACCGCCACGGCCTTCTCGCGGTGTCGCGCGCCCGGGCCGATGAGCTGCGAGAACGACTGGATGAACCCCTCCAGCTCCGACTCCAGCGCGCCCCGGTAGGGCTCGCCCGTGCGCGACAGCTCCGCGGTGATGCTGGGCAGCGGGCAGGTGGGCGTGGCCGCGTCGCGGTGCTTGGGCGACAGGTAGCGCTCCAGCACGCGGCGCGCGGGATTCCGGGGCGCCTCCTCCTTCGCCTTGCGCAGCAGCGTGTCCCAGACCGTGCGCGCGGTGCCCCGCAGGGTCTCCGTGAACAGGTGCTCCTTCGACTCGAAGTGCCCGTAGAAGCCCCCCACCGTGAGCCCCGCCCCCTTCATCACATCCATGATGGAGCTGGCCTGGATGCCCCGCTCCAGGAGCAACTCGGCGGCGGACGCGAGGATGGCGTCGTGCGACTTCTGCTTCTGCTCCGTCTTCTGGGTCATGATGGATGATAGTCGTAATATTTCGACCATCATCCGTCAAGGAGACGTGGGAAGGTAGGGGGGCTCAGGGCTTCTTCTTGCGGGAGCCGTCCTCGTGGAACGCGGCGTCCTCCACGAGGCCGCCGTCCGGGTTCCAGCGCTTGCGCTCGGTGACGCGGCCCTGCTTCCACTGCGAGTCCTCCACGAGGACGCCGTTCTCGGCCCACTCCTGGCGCTGGCCCTCGGCGTCGCCCTGGACGAAGTGCTCGCGCCGCTCGGGGCCACCGTCGGGGAGGAAGGACTCGCTCAGTCCGTCGGGCACCCAGCCGCCGTAGCCTTTGCCCCGGAACTGGTTCTGCCGTTCGCGCAGCGCGCCGGTGTCGTCGAAGATGGATTCCACCGCGCGGTCGCCCTTCACGACAAGCTCGCGCTTGCGCTCCCCGTTCTGGAAGAACTCCACGCGCTTGAGCTGCTCGCGGCCCTTCCAGGTGATGACCTGCTTCTTCGCGCCGTCGTCGAAGAACTCCGTCTCGTCGCCTTCCTTCTCGCCCCGCGCGTACGTCGTCGAGCGGCGGGGCTTGCCCGCGCGGTACTCCGTGCTCACGCCGTCGCGCAGGCCGGCGACGAACGCGGTGGAGGCGGTGCGCTCGCCCTTGGCGTCGAACGTCTCCGTCACCCCTTCGCGCAGCCCGTTCTTCAGCGGGATGACGGAGCGCTTCTGGCCCGTCGGGTGGAAGAACACGAGCGGCGAGGGGCCCTTCCAGACGCAGTCCTTGATGCCTGCCTCGCGCGAAGACTGGAGGCCGCACCCGGCTTCTGTCAGCCGCCCGCTCTCGTCATATTCCGCGTAGGTGCTCTTCGCGTCCTCCGGCTGTTGATCCGTGCGTTGGGACACCTTGCCGTTGCGGTGGTAGCGCAGCGATTCGCCTCGCGGGTTGTCGTCGGCGTACTGGGTGCTCTCCACCAGCCGGCCCTCCTCGAAGCGCTTGAAGCCGCCGTGCCGCTTGTCGGCGCGGTACTCCTGCTCCACGGACCGGCCGTCGGACCAGCGCCGGATCTCCCAGCCGTCCCGCTTGCCGTCGCGGTACGAGACGGTGTGCGTCTCCTTCTTCGTGTCCTCGTCCACGCAGCGCACGGTGCCGGTGAGCTTCGCGGTGGAGCTGCCATTGTCCAGGTTGATGGGCTGGCCCTTGAACTGACAGTGCTCCACGGCCCAGGACGGGGCCCCGAGCAGGGACACGGACAGCACGACAAGACGCATCACGGACGGCGCGCGCATGGAGGATCCACGGGAGGGGTGCGGAAGGTTCCGGGCCACCCTAGCCTTGTGGCCGGGGCCCTGGAACCGCGTGCTTCCGGGCCCACGCCCGCCACATGTGTGGCGGGGGACCCGGAAGGTGCTTCAAACGGACTGCGTCACTCGAAGGTGAAGCCGAGCCGGCCGGTGCCCGGGCCGAAGTTCGTGTTGCCGGCCGCGATGTCGCTGCCGCGCAGCCAGCTCGTGCGGCCCTGCATCGGGTCGGTGACGAGGTACTCGCGGTTGGCGCCCTGGCCGCGCACGTCGGAGAGCATCAGCGCGTGTCCGCCGCCGCCGTTCCACAGCACCGCGACGGGAACGTCGATGCCGTCGCGAAGCAGCCGGTCCGAGCGATCCAACGCGGCCTGTCGGGACTGGGGGTTGTCCGCCACCGTGTGGGTCGTGTAGCGGTGGTTGTTGGAGGGCGCCACGCCCGAGTTGAGGATGTCGCGCATGGCGGTGTCGGTGACGCCCAGGCTGGGGCCCGTCCCGCCGGTGCGGGGCCGCGCGACGCCGCCGTTGGCTTCCAGCGTGGTGCGCTGCTCGCGGCCGATGGCCGTCGATGCATTGAGGCTGTGGATGGGCTCCCCGTGGAGCTGGCGCGCGTAGATGGGGTCCGCGTCCGCGCGGGCGATCTGCTGCGCGGTGGGAACGCACGAGTCGTCGAAGCGCTGCTGGAGGGCACCCGCGCCACCGTTGGGGTCGATGACGGTGGACGTGCGGGCCAGCTCCGCGCGCGACGAGCCGGCGATCTGCCCGGCGAAGCGGGCCACGTCGTCCATCTCCCGCGTCGTGTCGCCGAAGGTGTTGCGGATCCGGTCGAAGAGGCCGGGCGACGCCAACTCCTCGCGCCGTGCGCCCACGGCCTTGAGGGTGAGGGCCCGCTCCATCTGCGGATCCGCGCCCGGGACAGGCTGGCCGTTGCGGGTGCCCGCGTTCTGGAGGGCGCCCTGCAGGGTGTTGAAGTCCCGGCCCGTCATGCCGATGACGGCGCGAGCGGCATCGCGGGCCTGGGACGGGCCCATGACGCCTTCCTGGCCGGCGACGCCGGTGCCGCGCGGCTCGGCCACGGCCCGCGTCAGGGTCTCCACCGTGTCCCGGCTGAGCCGGTCCGGGCGCGTGGCCTGCATCGCGGTGAGATCCAGGTACGTGCGCGTGGCGCGGTCCGCGTTGGGCGTGTTGAGCACGTTCTGGCGCAGGAACTCCGTCGCGTGGGTGCGGTCGGCCGGGGACATCGCGGACAGACGACCCTGGAGGGCGGTGTTCGTCTCCGGCGTCAGCGGCTCGGCGCGAGAACCGGCGGCGGGCGCCGCGGGCCGGGCGGCCTGGGGGGCCTGGGTGGTACGAGCCCGGCGGCCGATCTCGGTGGTGTCGGCCTGGAAGGTGTCCTGGGTGTTGAAGCCGCGGGCGGCAGGAGCGCGCGGTGCGACGGGCGGCTGCGATTCCGGCAGGCGCGTCTGGGTAACACCGGTGGATTGGATGCGGACGGACACGGACTTCCCCCTCTGCATAAGGCAGTAGCCTCAGCATTGTCGCCCAAGAGAGGGGGGAAGTTGCGTCCTAAGCGGAAAAAACCTCTTTCCCTGTGTGATGAGGTCCTACCCGGCGGACGTACCCGGAGCCCTTCCCTGAGCCCGGGCTTCACCTGTCGCTGGGAGACAGCAGCTCATGAGAGACGGATCAGGTCATCGGCGGTGTCTGTGCTTGCGTTGCGCCGGGTCCCAGGCCCTCTTTCGGCTCCGTGGGTCCCTTTGCTTGTAGAGTCGACGCTCGTTACCGCCGGGGATCTTTCATGTGCGTGCAGGTGTCGTTCGTTGAGCGCCCGATGCGATGGATTGTGCTTTCGCTCGTGGTGGTGTTGCTGGGCGGCACCGTGAGCATCCCCTGGGAGGTGCGGGCCGAGGCGCAGCAGGGGATGGTCCAGAAGCATGTGCGCTCCGCGAGCAAGTTCTACGACGACCTCGAATATGAGCGTGCGCTGGAGCAGCTCACCCAGGCCCGGCGCTATTCGACCGGCGAAGCGGACGACGTGCTCCTGTCGCTCTACGAGGGCGCCGTCCTGGCGGACCTGGGCAGGACCGAGGCGTCCATCACGGCCTTCAGGGCGGCCCTCCTGCTCCAGCCGGAGGCGAAGCTGCCGGTGAAGGTCTCGCCCAAGGTGGAGCGCAGGTTCGAGGAAGTGCGACAGCAGGTGCAGCGCGACCTGGCGAAGCAGGCAGCGAGCGATGTCGCCGTGGGAGCGCCTTCCGGAAACCCCCCGGCGGTAGAGCCCGGTGCGCAGGCACGTGCCGCGGAGGAGAGGCCGGCCGTGGTCGCGTCCCAGGCAACGCCTGACGGCCAGCCCGTGTCTTCCCCTCTCGGTGCGGAGGTGTCCGGACGCAGCGGTCTGCGGGAGCGCGCCTGGATTCCAGCGGCCCTGGGTGGAGCGTTGCTGGTGGGCGGGGGTGTTTCCTACCTGCAGTCCCGGAATGAGCGGTCCCGGCTCCAGCGCGACGATGACAGCATCCAGCGCGTCCAGGACCTGGACCGTAGCGTGTCGCGAGGACGGACCTTTCAGACGATGGGGCTGGTCCTCGCGGGGGCGGGTGTGGCG
>NZ_RAWB01000759.1 GCF_003612055.1 Corallococcus llansteffanensis | reverse complement strand
CTCCAGGCCCGTGCAGCCCGTCCCCCCGAAACCCGCCGGAGCGAACAGCCCTCCCCGGAAGCCCTTGCCGGTCGCGTCGATCACACCGTCATTCGTCACCCTGCCCCGGGCCACGAACGCCAGGACGCCGCCGGTGCTGCCATCCCACTCCCGCGCGACGAGCCCCGTCCCTCGGGGGATGACGACGTCCTCGTACTCCGGGACCCGGATCACCTGCGAGACGCCCTCCGCGTAGGCGTGGGCCAGCGGCGCGGCCAATTCCAGCGCCTCCTCCGTGCCGGAGCGCACGCGCGCCACCCGCGCCAGCTCCCAGACGCCCACCGGGCCTCCGGAGAGTTCGATGAGGACCGGGTCATTCCCCTCCAGGGTGGACCCCATGCCCTGCATCTGGACCACCAACACCAGATCCCCACCCGAGAAGCCACGAGCGGAGAGGAGCGGGATCCGGGACGTGCCCACGGCGACGGGCTTCGTCACCTGGGCGTAGTCGTTGATGACGGTGTCCGGACCGCGTGCGGTGTAGTGCAGGCCGCCGGACCCGAGGAAGAACAGGTCCGGCGTGGCCAGGACGGCGGTCCCGGCCAGCACCACGCCGGCCACCAATGCCTTGAGGAGCGCGGGCTTCATCATCATCGGGTCTCTCCGGTGCCCGGCTCACGCTTGGGGCTCGGCGTCTTGTCCGCCTGGGGGTCGACGATCAGGAACTCCACACGGCGGTTGTTCTCCCGGCCGACGGAGGTCAGGTTGCTGTCAATGGGGCGATCCTGTCCGTAGCCGTAGGCCGCGAGGCGCTCCGGCGGGACCTTCTTGCCAATCAGGTACTGGCGCACCGCCTCCGCCCGGCCCTGCGACAGCCGGCGGTTCACGTCCGGCATGCCCCGGTCGTCGGTATGCGCCCCCACCGCGATGAGCGGGAACTCGGGGTGCTCGAGGATGACCTGCGCCACCCAGTCGAGCACCGGGTTGGAGCGCGAGTTCACGCGCGTCTGCGCGGGCTCGAAGTAGATCTTCCCTCGCGTCTCCAGCCGCGTCGCGTGGAGCACCACCAGCGGGAAGATGTGCTGCGGACAGCCCTGGTTCTCGTACGTGCCCACTTCGTTGGCGCAGCTGTCGATGCGGTTGGGCACGCCGTCCTTGTCCGTGTCCGTCTCCGGGCAGCCGTCGCGCTCCACGGGCCCCGCCTCGTTCGGGCACGCGTCCTTGTCGTTGTCGATGCCGTCCTTGTCCGCGTCACGCACCGGGCAGCCCTGGTTCTCCGGCGGCCCCGCTGCGTTCGGACACGTATCCGAGTCGTCGTCGGTGCCGTCCTTGTCCGTGTCGCGCAGCGGGCAGCCCTGGCTGGACGCAGGACCAGGCTCCACCGGGCACATGTCCAGCGCGTCCTCCAGCCCGTCGGTGTCCGTGTCCTTCTTCTCGCAGCCGTTGCGCTCCAGCGTCCCCGGCACCCGCGGACAGCGATCGATGCCGTTGCGCACCCCATCGTGGTCCTCGTCCATCTCCGGGCACTCCTCGAGGGTGTGCGGCAGTCCCGGCTCGCAGTTGACGGAGGACTCGCCCGGCCCGCGCTGCGGCGTCACGTTTCCAAAGGCCCCGCCCACCATCAGCCGGAAGAGCGGCGTCCCCGGCGCGCTGCCCACGCCCATGCCCGCCAGCGCGAACATTTCAAAGGACGGCTTCACCAGGTAGCGCGCGCCGGGCAGCAACTCCACCGCCCCGGGCTGTTCCGTCAGCGGCACCATGCCCCGCACGTTCAGCTCCCAGCGCAGCCGCCGCCCGGTGGTCGCGAGCGCGGCGCCGATGCGCAGCTCATTGCCCACCTCGTCCACCAGGATGCCGGGCCGCTGCGTGAGGGCCTGGCTCGGCCGGGTCAGGAAGCCGACCTCCAAGCCTCCGCGCAGGAAGCCGAAGTGCCGCCCCGCCATCAACCGGGGCGCGAGCCTCAACGCGCCATCCCGCGCGAGCCCCGCCTGACTGCCGACCGGCAGCCCCACGCCCATCTCCAATGCCAGATCCACACCCCCGTCATCGTCTTGCGTGAAGAGCCCCGCGCGAGCACTGACCGCGGGCGTGCCCAGCGCGAAGTTCGCCGGTGCCGAGATGTTCTCCCCCGTCAGATCCGAGCCGCTCTGGAACGCCACCACCGGCAACTGCAGGCCGAACTGCAACCAGCCTGTCGCGGCATAGGCCACGGCCAGATGCGTGGTCGCGCGGCTGCCGACGATGCGGAACGTCTCGCCATCGCGCTCGAAGAGCAGCGGATCATGCGCGTACTGCATGGCCACGGTGGCCCTGTAATGGCCCGAGGGCAGAAGCTGTCCCAGACTCACCACGAGTGAACCCTCCGCACCAGGGTTCAGCTCCAGCCGCTCCAGGTCGATGCCGGGCAACGGCGTCTGCGCAAGCACGGGGGTGGAGATCAACAGGAGCGACAGCAGTTGCAGATGGCGCAGGAGCATCCTTCGTTTCATCGCTCTCCCGGAGGTATGGCTGGCGTGGGCGCCCGAATCCATGTCGCGCTGCGATCCATGGCCCCCCGCCCTCGCGCAACACTATAACAGCAGCTCGCACCGCCAGTACATTCGCGACGAAATGCTTGTCCGCGCCCGCAAGCACTTGCGGACCCATGCCATCGCGTGTTTCTAATTTGTCAGGCGTTCGCCCATCCCAATCCAGTAGGTGGCGGGTGACCCTGGGGGCTTCCGTGGCGCGGGAGAATCAATGATCGCAAATGCTGCGCTGCTGGCGAACCAGACGGAATTCGACTTCCAGCTCGGGCCCCACTCTGCCGAGGATGTCACGGTATTCGGCTTTAAGGCAGACGAGTCGGTGTCTCAGCCATACTCCGTGGAGGTCGCGCTGACCCCCAACCCAGACGTGGAGCTGGATGACACGGCGCTGCTGGGCAAGGACGCGCGGCTCACGGTGCAGCTGGGGGACGGCACGGCCCGCTTCTTCCACGGCGTCGTCGCCCGCATCGACCGCCGGGACGAAGGGACGGGGCCGCAGCGCCGACGCTACGGGGTGACGGTGGTGCCCCGCCTGTGGACGCTCCGGCACACGCGCCGCAGCCGCATCTTCCAGGAACTGACCGTCCCGCAGATCGTGCACAAGGTGCTCGACCAGGGGCAGGTGGAGCACCGGCTGGCGCTCTCCGGCAGCTACCGCAAGCGCGACTACTGCGTGCAGTACCGCGAATCCGACCTCGACTTCATCTCGCGGCTCCTGGAGGAGGAGGGCATCTTCTACCTCTTCGAGCACGGCGAGGACGCGCACACGATGGTGCTCGGCGACGCCGCGTCAGCGAACCCCGCCATGGCGGGCGAGCCCAAGCTCGTCTTCCGCGAGCGCTCACGGATGGTGGCGGAGAAGGAGTTCATCCACACCCTCGCCGCGAAGCTGGAGGTCCAGCCCGGCGCGGTGGCGCTGCGCGACTTCAACTTCACCCGCCCCGCGCAGGACCTGGGCGCGGAGAGCGCCGACGACGGGGGCGAGTCCGCGCTGGAGATCTACGACTACCCGGGCCTCTACGACGAGCCCGGGGCCGGCAAGGCGCTCGCGAAGATCCGCCTGGAGGAGCTGCGCGCCCGCGTGGAGACCGTGTCCGGCGCCAGCTACAGCCGGCGCATCTGCGCGGGACACACCTTCGAGCTGGCCGAGCACCCGGACGCCGCGCTCAACCGCAAGTACCTGCCCCTGTCCGTGCGGCACACCGGCCACCAGGCCGAGGCCCTGGTGTCGGAGCAGGCCTCGGTGGGATCCAAGGAGGGCTACCGCAACGAGTTCCTCTGCCAGCCCGCCCAGGTGCCCTTCCGGCCCCCCCGGGTGACGGCGCGGCCGGTCATCTCCGGCGCGCAGACGGCCATCGTAGTGGGCCCCGCGGGCGAGGAGATCCACACCGACGAGCACGGCCGCATCAAGGTCCAGTTCCACTGGGACCGCGAGGGCAAGAACGACGACAAGAGCTCCTGCTGGA
>NZ_RAWB01000758.1 GCF_003612055.1 Corallococcus llansteffanensis | reverse complement strand
GAGCTGGGGCGGGCGTACCGGGGACTCGCGCGGGGCGGGGTGGTGGGGCCGGTGCGGGAGGTGCGCGCGGCGTATGGCCCGGACGGCACGGCGCTGCCAGTGCCGGACGAGATGGCGCCGCGCCGGTTCCTGGCGGCGCGGCCGGTGGAGCTCCTCACCGACGTGCTGGCGGACGAGGCGGCCCGCGCGCCGGCCTTCGGCCTGGACAACGCGTTGCGCCTGCCGTTCCGGGTGGCGGCGAAGACGGGGACGAGCCGGGCCTACGTGGACAACTGGGCGGCGGGCTTCACCCGCGAGCGCACGGTGGCGGTCTGGGTGGGCAACTTCGACGGCACGCCGATGCGCGGCGTGTCCGGCATCACCGGTGCGGGCCCGGTGTTCGCGCGGGTGATGTCGCTGGCGATGAAGGGCGTGCGCCCCGCGCCGCTGGTGGACCGGAGCCACTTCGACTCCAGGGCCATCTGCCCGCTGTCGGGCGAGCTCGCGGGGCCGAACTGCCCGGGCGTCCTGCAGGAGGTCTACCTGCCGGGCACGGCGCCCCGCCACGTGTGCACCATGCACCGGAGCGATGGCGCGCTGGACGTGGGCCCCGCGTACCTCGCCTGGGCCCAGGCGGAAGGGCTGGCCTCCGCGTCGGTGGACGCCGGGAACCGCTCCGGGGGAACGCCCGGCTTCATCCTTCCGGCGGACGGCGACGAGTTCCTGGTGGAGCCGGACCTGCCCGAAAGCGCGCAGGCCGTGCCGGTGCGGGTGATGGCGCCTCCCGGGGCGAGGATGCTGGAGCTGCGCACGGACACGGGGCGGCGCATCGACCTGCCCCCGCCCTTCGTCACGCGCCTGCCCGCGGTGGCCGGAGAGCGCCGGCTGGAGCTGTGGGCGCCCGGCGGCTCCGCGCCGCTGGCCGTGACGCGGTATCGCGTTCGCTGAAAAACCCGGTGGTGTCGCGCCGGCTCGACCCTGCCTGCCCGCCTGGGCCGTACCGCAGGGCAGGGGGTCGTTCCCCCTCCCGTGCGTTCCCTCTCAAGACCAGTGAGCGCGGGGGCCGAAGGGGGGCCAAGTCCGCGGTCGTCCGCGTGGGAAACGGGCCTTCGGGGGCCTCTCCGCCCGTGCCCCCCACGAGGGGTTAGCAGCACCCGGTGGGCTCCGTATCGATTGCACAGAGCCCTCAGTCCCGCGCTGACGGCGGGGCGTGGCCTCGCGCACCGGCCAACCCGGTGCGGGACCCAACCGGGGAGGCATCACATGGCGTTCAACCTGATCGAAGCGGTCGGCTCACAGTTCATGAAGGCGGGGTTGCTCCCGAAGATCAGCGGAGCCCTGGGAGAGGATCCGCAGGCGACCACGAAGGCGCTGCCGGGGGCCACCGCCGCGGTGGCGGCGGGCGTCGTCGATCAGGGGAGCAACGAGGCGGGGGCGCACCGGCTGCTGTCGAAGCTCAACGAGGGCGGCTTCACCGGACCCGACGCACCTTCCCGCGGCGACGCCACCGACGCGGGCCTGCTCGATGAAGAGACACGCGGGAAGGGGATGTTGAGCGGGCTGTTTGGCAACAAGCTGGAGGGCGTGGCCGAAGGCCTCTCGCGCGTGGGGGGGATGCGCGACTCCGGCTCGGCGATGAGGCTGCTGTCCCTGGTGGCGCCGATGGTGATGGGCGTCCTGGGCAAGCAGGTGCGCGACCAGCGCCTGGGCGCGACCGGGTTGATGCAGCTCTTGAGCAGCCAGCGCTCCCACATCGCGGGCGCGCTGCCGGCCGGCCTGGGCAGTGTCCTGGGCATCGGGGGTGGGCTGCGCCACGCGCCCGTGGAGATCCTCGAACCCCCTCGCGCGACCGTGGCGCCCGTGCGGGAGGACCCCGTGCGGGAGACGCTCCCCCGCCAGACGGCCACGCCCCCGCCGCCGGAGCGCAAGACGAGCATCGCCGGGTGGGCCATCCCCCTGGCCCTGCTCGCGCTCATCGTCCTCGCGTGGGGCGCCCTGCGCGGACGCAGGAACGAACCCGCCCAGGCGCCGCGGGTGACAAGCAATGCGGTCCCTCCGGCGACGGGCGGCTCGGGCCCGGCGAAGTCGCGCGTGAGTGATGCCAGTGGGCTGCGCACGGCGTTCGAGGACGAAAGCGCGAAGCAGGGCATCGTGCTGGAGGGGGTGGAGTTCGCGAACGGGTCGGCGCAGCTCACCGGGACGAGTCAGCAGCGGGTGACCGAACTGGGCACCGTGCTGAAGGAGAAGCCCGAGGCGCGCGTGCGCATCACGGCCTTCACGGACTCCGCTGGCGACGCGAACGCCAACCGCAAGCTGTCGCGGACGCGCGCGGAGAGCGTGCGCGACGCCCTGGTGCGCGACGGCGTGGCGGCCCAGCGCATCGAGGTCAGCGGCGCGGGCAACTCGAACCCCCTCGCCACCAACGACACCCCTGAGGGCCGCGAGCTGAACCGTCGCATCGAGGTGCAGGTGCTCGGGCAGTAGGCCCCCGAACCTCGCGCTCCCGGCGGCGCAGGGCCCTCCAGCGTGGGGGCCGTGTGCCGCTGTCTGCGTGCGGCCCGGCTTCTCCAGGAGTGTCAGGCCCCCGGAGGGCAGGAGGGCAGGGGAGCGCCCCCACCGCTCTGGTGCCCGTGCCGGCTCCGGTGTCTTCGGGACGGGGCCCGCCGGCCATGACTGGCCGTGTCCTGTCCACCGCGTTACATCCCCCAGCGGCTCTACTTCTGTCAGGCCGGTGCTAACGCCTCGCGTTAGGGCTTCACGCTTGACCCTGCTTTCACCCACCCTCTAGAAGGCCCGCGACCCATGGCGACTCCCGATCGGTTTCCCCTCCCACAGGTCTCCGAGTCCACCCGTAAACCCGAGTGGTTGAAGGTGCGTCTGCCGCATGGGGAGGGCTACGAGCGGGTCAAGGCCATCGTGAAGCGCACGAAGCTGGCCACGGTGTGCGAAGAGGCCCGCTGCCCGAACATCGCCGAGTGCTGGGGTGGAGGCACGGCGACGGTGATGCTGATGGGCGAGGTGTGCACGCGCGCGTGCCGCTTCTGCCACGTGAAGGTCGGGGCGCCCCCGCCGCTGGATCCGATGGAGCCCATCCATCTGGCCCAGGCGGTGAAGGAGATGAACCTCGAGTACATCGTCGTCACGTCGGTGAACCGCGATGACCGGCCGGACGGGGGCGCCAGCCACTTCGCGTCCGCCATCCGCGAGCTGCGCAAGGAGAGCCCGCGCACCATCGTCGAGGTCCTCATCCCCGACTTCAAGGGGCAGGAGAAGGACCTGACCACGGTGGCGGAGGCGAAGCCGCACGTCGTCGCGCACAACGTGGAGACGGTGGAGCGTTTGACGCCCACGGTGCGGGATCGCCGCGCCACCTACCGCCAGTCCCTGCGCGTGCTGGAGTACCTCAAGAACCGCCCGGAGCGGCTCTACACCAAGACGTCCGTCATGGTGGGCCTGGGCGAGACGGACGAGGAGCTGGAGCGCACGTTCAAGGATTTGCGCGACGTGGGCGTGGACGTGCTCACGCTGGGCCAGTACCTGCAGCCCTCGCAGTACCACCTGCGCGTGGAGCGTTTCGTGACGCCCGCGCAGTTCGACGCATACAAGGCGCTGGCGGAGTCCTTCGGATTCCTCTACGTGGCCTCCGGGCCTCTGGTGCGCTCCAGCTACCGCGCCGCCGAGTTCTTCATGAAGGGCCTGATGGAGCGCGAGCGCGTGGAGCGCCTCGGCTGACCTGACGCACCCCTTCCCCAACCCAGAGAGAGACACACCCCCTCATGGCGACTTTCGAATTCAAGCTCCCGGACCTCGGCGAAGGCGTGATGGAGGGCGAGCTTGTGAAGTGGCACGTCAAGGAGGGCGACCTGGTGAAGGAAGACCAGGTGCTCGCCGAGGTGATGACCGACAAGGCCACCGTCACCGTGCCCGCCCCGCGCGCGGGCCGCGTCGTGAAGACGCATGGCCGTGAAGGCGACATGGCCAAGGTGCACCAGCTGCTGGTG
>NZ_RAWB01000757.1 GCF_003612055.1 Corallococcus llansteffanensis | reverse complement strand
GGTCATGGTCGTTCACGCTGGGGGCCGGCAGGAAGGCCAGCAGGTTGTTCTGGATGTTTTCGCAGATGGCGTCGAGCGGCAGGTCGTTGTCGTCCGTGCCGAAGGGGTCTTCAATCTCGACGCCAATCTCTTCAATACCAAAGAAGACATAGGCCACGACAAAGGTCGCGGGGACTGTCACCCAGCCGTAGGTGTCCACCAGCGCGAAGGGCAGGGTGAAGCAGTAGAGGATGAGCGCGCGGCGCAGGTGCACCATGTACGCGAACGGCATGGGCGTGCGGTGGATGCGCTCACAACCCCCCAGGTAGTCGATGAGCAGCTGCACGTTCTGGTCGAGCTGCATCTGGACGTACTCCGGATACAGCCCTGCGCGCCGGCCCTCGTCGAGCACCGCCGTCATCCGCCGCGCCACCATCAGCGGGACGTGCTGGGCCTTGAGCACCGCCTGCGCTTCGTCCTGCGGCAGGTCCCCGGCCTTGGGGCCCAGCTGCCGTTGGCCCCGCAGCCAGGCGGACGCCGCGAAGGGGAACACCGCCGTCCAGCGCACCAGCGGGGCGAACAGGGCGCTCCTGCCCAGGAACACCTCCGACGCGCGCGCCAGGTTGCGCGTCTCGTTGACGATGCCGCCCCACAGCTTGCGGCCCTCCCAGAAGCGGTCATAGGAGGCGTTGGTGCGGAACACGAGCAGCAGGCTCAAGCTGATGCCGGCCAGCGTGTGCACCGTGGGCGCGACGCCCACGTGGCCCACGTGACGCGAGAAGGCCACCACGCCCGCGGCCCAGACGACGCACAACAACACACGGCCGACGATCTCCTTCACCATCGAACCGCGCAGGTAGTGGAAGTAGCTCCACCAGCGATGCGGGTCATACTCAACCATCGGTCCTCGATCCTCCCGGGTGGGGGCGCATGCTAACCGCACCGCGCCGCGTCGCGCCGAACGGCTTTTTGCGGAATTGCGGATGTCCGGCACTCCGGGCCGTGGCCTCCCCGCAGGTGCTTCGGCTAAGCAGGAGGCAGGCCCGCTCCCAAGGAGGCGTCCCATGCGCCGTCACGTCAGGTCCCTGCTGATGGTCTTCCTCTGCACGACGAGCGGCTGCAGCTTCCTCCGCACGGACGTGCTGCTGGACACGCTCAACGCGCCGGACTCCTCCGGGCAGCCCAAGGACGCGCCGCCCCGGGTGCCGGCGGTGGAGCGGGTGGCGGGGCTGACGCGCGCGCAGCTCATGGACGCGTACGTGGACTCCGAACGGGTGGGCGCGTGGATGGAGGCGCTGGGCGCGGCGCCGGACGCGGTGCTGGAGATGACGGCCTGTCTGAACCAGCGCGCGGGCGGCGACATGGCGGCCTGCTACGAGAACGACGCGCGCACGGGCTTCATCGACCGGGTGGTGAAGGTGCCGGTGTGGAGCGTGCCGCTGGCCACGCAGTCGCTCTCCGTGACGGCGCCGTCCGAGGTGGAGGTGGACGCGGAGCGCTTCCTCGCGAACGCGATGAGCCTCGGGCCGTCGCTGGCGGCGCTGCAGCAGTCGCTGGAGGTGCCGCTGACGCGCGAGGTGCTCGCGCAGGGCATCCAGCAGGGCGCGGCGTCCGCGGCGGGCTACTTGCGGGCGCGCACGTGGCGGCGCGACTTGAAGCGGCCCACCAACGCGGTGGTGCTGAGCGGCGGTGGGGCCAACGGCGCGTTCAGCGCGGGGGCCATCTGGCGGCTCCTGGGCATCCTGGAGCAGTGCCGGGGCAAGCCCGCGCCGGAGGGGTGCGGGGACGCGCGCATCGACCTGGCGGCGGGCACGAGCACGGGCGCGCTCATCAGCACGCTGGTGGACCTGTTCCACACGCCGGGGCAGGAGGCGAGGGCGCGCCAGCTGCTGATGGGCAACTACACGTGCACGGTGGAGTCGGACCTGTACTGCGTGAACTCCACGTGGCTGTGGAACCTGGCGGACGACACGCGGGGGCTGGTCCGCTTCGACGGCGTGTACACGAAGCTGGATCAGGTCATCCAGCCGGGGATGTTCCACAACGGCACGGAGCTGGTGTCGGTGTCGGTGGACTTCCAGACGGGTGACGTGTTCGGCGTGAGCGACCAGGACCCGGCGGACTTCCAGGCGGGCGTGACGGACGCGGAGCGCAAGCGGGGGATGACGCGGGCCATCGTGGCGTCCATCGTGGAGCCGGTGCTGTCGGAGCCGGTGGGCTCGCTGCCGTCGGCCTCCGGGAAGCGGACGGGGACGTACTACGACGGCGGGGTGCGCTCGGGGCTGCCGCTGCTCCAGGCGGTGCAGCGCGGGGCGGAGCGGGTGCTGGTCATCTCCACGGGCGGGGTGAACCCGTCTCCGGCGTTGGATCCGAAGAACGCGATGAACGTGCTCATGCGCACCATCGACCTGTTCGTGGCGCAGCCGCGCGTGGGCGAGGTGCAGCAGGCGGAGCTGCTCGCGGTGACGCGCCGGCTGGGCGAGTACAACGTCTGCATGCTCCGGGGCTCCGGCGAGGACTTCTGCCGCCGCAAGGGTCCGGGCTTCCAGGCGCCGGGGATGGTGGCGCCGGAGGCGGGGCAGGCGGTGTGGATGGGCTCGGCGCGCTTCGACCAGGTGGCGTCCAGCTGGCGCAGCGCGTGGATGTTCAAGCCGGAGACGGGGCTGGCGACGGCGAGCGGCTACTCGTTCACGCCGGAGGTGATGCAGCCGCTCTTCGTGGCCGGGGTGGAGTCGCTCCAGAAGCGGTGCACGGAGGTGCTGGGCTTGTTCGACATCCGGGGCACGCTGGCGGCGAAGGAGTGCGCGCGCCAGCTGGTGGAGGTCGCGGACGAGGCGCGTGAAGCGCTTCCGTCCGTCCAGCAGTGCCGCGAGGACAAGCCCGAGCGCCGCACGTGTGACTGACGCGCGCCGAGGCTCCGGCCGAGGCTGCGGGAGGAGCTACTTCCCGCCGTCCTTGACCCACAGGCCCCAGCCGGTGAGCGCGGAGCCGTCCTCGGCCACGCGCTTGCCCTTGGGAGGGACGCGGAAGATGGTGTCCGACAGCGTGGCGAAGCGGGCTTCTTCCGCGAGCCCGTTGAGGGCGGCGCCCCACGGCTCGGCGGCGTAGGTGGCCACCTGGACGCGGCGCTCGGCGCCCTCGCCCAGCGGCGTCTCGATGACGAGGGCGGGGACGGGGTGCTGGCCCACGGTGAAGGTCTCGCGGCGCGGCGGCGTGGTGCCGGCGGTGACGGGCGGCCACTGCTGCGGCACGCTGACGGCTTCGCTGACGGCCAGGAGCAGGGCTTCTTCCAGCGGCGTAGCGTCCGCCTCCTGGAAGTCCGCGCACGGGGCATCGCCGGTGGGGCCGGTCAGCTCCTTGCGCAGGAGGAAGCCGCGCTCGGCGCCCAGGCAGACGCGGCGCACGGAGGGCGTGCCGGAGACGTCCTGGCGCACGTCGTACCAGGTGCCCGGGCCCCAGGGCCGCTCGAGGACGGGGACGGTGCCCGCGGCGTCGGTGCCCTGGCGGAAGGACACGAGCGTGAGCTGCTGGCTGCCGCTGGCGCCGAAGCCGGAGAGGGTGGTGCTGGCGTCGAGCAGGCCGTGGGTGAGGTACAGCGGCCCGGGCTCGGACGCATAGAGGCGGTTCTGCAGGGGGCCGTCGCTGGGGCGGCTGTCGTGCAGGTAGCGCTGCGCGTCCCACGTGCGGCCGGCGGCGGTGGTCTGTTCGGCGGAGCGCTGGCCGCGGTGTTCGGCCTTCCACGGCTGGGTCTCCTCCAGGCGCATGGGCAGCACGCGGCTCTGGGAGAGGCGAGGGTGGGCGAGCGGCTTGCCTGTGTCATCGGTGAAGGTGATGGTGAGCCACGCCCAGGGGGCCTGGACGGCGACGACCTCCAGGGCGACATGGCCGGCCACGGCGGTGCCGGGCCCGGGTGCGGCGGAGCGCTGCCCGCCCGGGCGGCCCCGGTTCGCGGAGAAGGCGTACTCCACGCGGTCGCCCACGCGGGCCCGCTGCCACGGCGAGGCGGCGGC
>NZ_RAWB01000756.1 GCF_003612055.1 Corallococcus llansteffanensis | reverse complement strand
GCCGCGTCGACCCCGTGAACGGTGGGCACGGTGTCCAGCTCGCGCCTCGTCCCGGAGTCCCCTCTTTCCTTCTCCCTACGACGACCGCCGCCCCGGCCCCTCGTCCGGGTGCTCCTGGGCGGGCCGGAGGCGCACCGCCCGGCGTGTCGTTCACCTTCGGGCGCTCGGACGCGCCTGGGGCCGGTTCCCCACGCGGGGCGCGGGAGCGCTCGGCTAGGGTGTTCCGCCTGTATGCGCACCCTCCTGCTCAACCGCTCCGCCGTGGCCCGCAACCTCCAATCGCTGACGCTCCTGGACGACCTGCGCGAGGCCTTCCGCACCGACGCGCTGGCCCGCACGGTGGCCCCGCAACGCGTGCGCGCGCCGCTGCACCCGGAGGGCACCGCGATGGTGCTCTTCCCCGGCAGCGTGCCCGGCATCTCCGCGTACACGGTGAAGGTGCACGCGAAGTTCCCCGCCCAGACGCCCGCCATCCAGGGCGTGGTGCACCTGCACGACCTCATCACCGGGGGGCTCCTGGCGGTGATGGACTCCGGCCACCTCACCGCCGTGCGCACCGGCGTGGTGGGCGCGCTGGCCGCGGACGTGCTCGCCCGGGAGGACGCGACCCGCGTGGCGGTGGTGGGCGCGGGGCGCCAGGGCGTGCTCCAGCTCAAGCAGCTGCGGCTGGTGCGCACGCTCACCCAGGCGCGCGTCTACGACACGGATCCGGAGCGGGCCAACGCGTTCGCCGCGCGCATGTACCAGGAGCTGAGCCTGCCGGTGAGCGTGGAGGACTCCGTGGAGGAGGCGGTGGCGGACGCGGACGTCGTCGTCACGGCGACGTGGAGCCGCCAGCCCTTCCTGCACCCGGGCATGGTGCGGCCGGGCACGCACATCACCACGCTGGGCGCGGACGAGCCGGGCAAGGCGGAGGTGTCCGCGGAGCTGCTGCGGCAGGCCCTCTTCGTCTGCGACCACCGCGCGCTGTGCGTGGCGTCCGGCGCCGCGGGCGCGGTGGGCCTGGACGAGACGGCCCTCCACGCGGAGCTGGGGGAAGTCCTCGCGGGCCTCAAGCCGGGGCGCACGTCCCCGGAGCAGGTGACGGTGTTCGCCCCGGTGGGCCTGCCCTTCCAGGACCTGGCCACCGCGTGGCACGTCTACCAGGCCGCGTCCGGCGACGAGGACCTGCCCACGCTGGACTTCAACGAATAGGCGGGCGGCTAGGCCTTGGCGAGCGCCTTGGACAGCCGGACGGCCTCCTGGTGCAGGTCGGTGTCCTCCGCCAGCGGCATGGCGAGCACCTTCTGCACCAGCTCCTTCGCCTTCGCGTCCTTGCCCAGCCGCGCCTGGGCGAGCGCCAGGTTGAGCAGCGGCTCCGGACGCTCCGGGGCGCGGCGCGTGGCCTCCTCCAGCACCGTCACCGCGCGCGCCAGGTGCTTGTCCGCCGGCTCCGCGGGGATGCGCAGCAGCAGCTGGCCCAGGTTGTTCGCCGCGCGCCAGCCGTCCGGCGCCAGCCCCATGCCCTGCTCGTAGGCGGCGACGGCCTTGTCGTACGCGGGCGGCTCCTGCGACTCGTAGCAGGTGGCCTCCGCCATCTTCAGCGACTCGCTGGAGACGCCCTGCGACGCCATGCTCTGGCACACGTACTTCGCCTGCTCCACCTGGCCGCGCGCCAGCATCAGCTGCGCGAGGTTCGCCTGGGCGTCCGCGTCCTTGGGGCGCTGGGCCGCGAGCGCGGAGGCCGCCTGGTAGGACGTGCGCAGGTCGCGCAGCGCCATGGACACCACCGTCAGCGACGCGAGCAGGCGCGGCTGGTAGGGCACCGCCTGGAGGCCCTGCTCCAGCACGGCGCGCGCTTCGACGTACTGGTCCTGGGCGGACAGCGCGTGCGACAGGCCCAGGTACGCGGGCACGAAGCGCGGCGCCTGGGCAATCACGGCGCGCAGGCTGGCCATGCCCTCCGCCGTCTTGCCCGCCTCCAGCTGCACCTGGCCCAGCCGGAAGCGGAACACGGCCTGCTGGGGCTGGAGCTTCACCGCCTGGGCGAGCGCCTCCAGCGCCTGGGGCGTCTGGTCCTGCTTGATCAGCATCATCCCGCGGCCGAAGTGGGCCTCCGCGCGGTTCGGATCCTGCGCGAGCACGCCCTGGTAGGCCTTGAGGGCCACGTCCAGCTGGCCCTTCTGCGCGGCGATGTTGGCGCGCACGAGGCCCGTCTCCGGCGTGGCACCCTGCGCCTCCGCCTTCGCGAGCAGCGCCTCGGCCTGGGGCAGCTTGCCCTCCACCAGGGCCAGCTTGGTCAGCACCACCAGCGCGTCACGGTGCGCCGGGTTCGCCGCGAGGAGCTTTTCGGCCTCCGCCTTGGCCTGGGCCAGCTGACCCGCCGCGAGGAGCGTTTCCAGAGAGTTCATGGGCAAAAGTGTCCCCCAGGGGCCGGGGGCTGTCGAGCAAGGGGGAAAAGGCAAGGGCCCCGTCCGGATGGACGAGGCCCTGGGAAGCGCTTCGAGGACAGCGCGGGAGGCCTGGGGACTACCAGCCGCCCAGCGCGTTCTTGATGCCCTCGCCGACGTTCTTGATGCCCTCGCCGACGTTCTTGATGCCCTCGCCGACGTTCTTCACCGCG
The DNA here is from genome assembly GCF_003612055.1 of Corallococcus llansteffanensis. Lineage (GTDB taxonomy): Bacteria > Myxococcota > Myxococcia > Myxococcales > Myxococcaceae > Corallococcus > Corallococcus llansteffanensis. The sequence goes on along the minus strand of NZ_RAWB01000756.1, from coordinate 1,418 downwards.
TCGCCGACCTTGCCCACGTCCACGGAGAAGCCGAACTCGATGCTGGCGCCGATGCCGAGCGCCGCGCCCACGTCGAAGTTGGCGGACAGCTTGCCGTCCTTCAGGCCGACGTTGGCCTCGAACTCCACGCCGATGCCGGCGAAGGCCTCCGCGCCCGCCGTGACGGTCGCGGGCCCGATGTCCTGGCTGACTTCCGCGCTGGCGCGAGCACCGGCGAAGGCCTCACCGTGCACGGACGCCGCGGCCTGGCCGTGGAGGGGATCCAGCACCACCTGGCCCGTGGCGGTCGCCTCGGCGCCGACATTGCCCTCCGCGCCCCACTCGGAGCGGCCGAGCGCGCTGTCCGCGTGGCCTTCCACCGAGCCGCGCACCAGGTCGGCGCGCACGTCGACGGAGCCCTCGGCGCCAATCTTGCCGTGCAGCGGGTCGATGGAGACGTTGCCCTGCGCGGACACGTCCGCCGTCAGCGCCTGGCCTTCCACGGTCGTGTGGAAGTTGCCGTTGACGTCACCGAACGTGTGCTCGCCGGACGCGGCGGTCCAGTTCTTGTTCCACTCGCCCTGGGCGACGGTCTTCTCGAAGCGGCTGGTCTCCAGCTGCTTCTGGATGTCCGCCGTGGTGGACGCGTTCGCCTTGTTGCTGGTGGTGACGCGCTTGCCGTCCACGTTGCGGTTCAGGTTGATGGTCGCCTCGCCCTGCGCCCGGCCCGTCTTCTGGACCTGCGCCTCGCGACGAACCGTGTTCGGATCATTCGACTTCTGGGTGTTCCGGAACACGGGGCGGTAGCGGTTGGTCTCGATGGACATGGGGGAGGGGCTCCGACGGGCGCGAGGGCGCGATGGGAATGCTTGTGACTTGAGAACTTATCGGGGTGAGTCAGGAGAAAGTTTCCGCTCATCTTTTTCTCCCGGCTGATCCACCCGCGCCTTCAGGGCTTGGATCTCCCAGGCGCCAGGATGCCCCCGGGGTCCAGCACCGCCTTGAGCCGGTCCACCAGCTCCGCCGCGCCGTCCCGCCCGGCCAGCCCGTCCGCCGACCCGTCCTCGTCCCGCGCCTGGAGCCCGGAGCGGGTCAGGTGATACCCGGCCTGGGCCAGCTCGCGGGAGAGGGCGCGGTAGCAGGCCTGGGCGCGGGCGTCCTCGCCCCGGACGTCGCGGTCGTAGGCGAGCGCGGTGACGAGGTAGAGGCAGCGGGGGGAGTGGGCCAGCAGGGCGAGGTTGGGCTCCAGGCCGAAGAGGCGGGGGACGCGCTCGGCGATCTCCACGGCGCGCCTGGCCTCCGCGCCGGTGAAGGGCACGGCCACGGAGCTCCAGATGAAGCCACAGCGGTCCCGGTCCAGGTGGGGGGACTCCGGGGGCGGGGTGCGCTTGCGCCAGTAGGCCATGGCGAGGTTGGCCTCCGACGGGACGCCCTGGAAG
>NZ_RAWB01000755.1 GCF_003612055.1 Corallococcus llansteffanensis | reverse complement strand
GCCCGGGTGGGTGGCGCGGGGCCGGCGCGGGCGTTCGTGGACACGACGCTGCCGTTGCTCCGACCGGCGCTCACGGTGGCGTTCGTGCTGGCGTTCCTCGCGTGCGCCACGGAGATCACCCTGTCCGTGCTGCTGGTGCCCGCGGGCTCCGAGGTGCTGGGGACGCTGCTGTTCGAATTGCAGAGCTACGCGGATCCGGCCGCCGCTGCGGTGCTGGCGTGCGCGTTCGTGGCGCTGGTGGTGGCGGGACAGGCTGTGCTCGCGTGGGCGCGGCGGCGCGTACCGGAGGTGCGGTGATGGCGGCCATCGTCCTGGAGGGACTGGTCAAGGCATACGGCGGGACGCCCGTGGTGCGGGGCCTGAGCCTGGAGGTGGGCCAGGGGGAGCTGGTGTCCCTGCTGGGCCCTTCTGGCTGCGGGAAGACGACGACGCTGCGGATGCTCGCCGGGCTGGAGCACCCGGACGCGGGCACCATCCGCCTGGGCGACGACGTGGTGGCCGGGCCCGGCGTGCGCGTGCCCCCGGAGCGGCGCGGCCTGGGCATGGTGTTCCAGAGCTACGCCGTCTGGCCGCATCGCAGCGTGGAGGCGAACGTCGCGTATCCGCTGATGCTCCGGAAGGTGCCCCGGCACGAGGTGGCCACCCGCGTGCGCGAGGCCCTGCGGTGGGTGCGACTGGAGGCGTTCGCGGCACGGATGCCGCACGAGCTGTCGGGTGGACAGTTGCAGCGCGTGGCGCTCGCGCGGGCGCTGGTGGCGGGGCCGCGCGTGCTGCTGCTGGACGAGCCGCTGTCGAACCTGGACGCGGCGCTTCGCGAGGAATTGCGCGCGGAGATCGCCGCGCTGCGGGCCCGGCTGGGCACGACGCTGGTGTTCGTCACGCACGACCAGGGCGAGGCGCTGGCGCTGTCGGACCGCATCGCGGTGATGAACCGGGGCGTCATCGAACAGGTGGACACGCCGGAGCGGCTGTACCGGGAGCCGGCGACGCCGTTCGTCGCGGGCTTCGTCGGCGGTGCGAACGTGTTGAAGGGCGAGGCCCGGGCGGGCACGTTCCACTGCGCGGGGGCCGACGTCGCGTTCGAGCTGCCAGCGGAGCTGAAGGGACGCTCGGGGCCGGGGACGCTGGTGGTGCGGCCCGAGGACCTGGAGCTGGGGGAGGAGGGCACGCCGCTGGTCCTCTCCGCCCGCCTGTTCCTGGGGCATGCGGCGGAGTACCGCTTCCCGGTGGCAGAAGCGTTCCTGCGCGTCATCGGGCCGGCCCTGGAGGGGGTGCGCGCCGGGCAGACACTGCGGGTCCGCCTGCGCAAGGCCACGGTGTTCGAGGAGGGAAAATCCCTTCCGAAATGACCATGTCACAGGCCGCGAGGGTGAGTCGTCCTGGGGGCGGACAGGATGTTCCTGCCCCGAAAAACGGAGCCGCACCCATGAAGCCCAGGATGAACGCCTTTGCCGCCGCGCCCGCACTGATGAAGGAGATGATCGACTTCAGCATGAAGGTCCAGGGCAGCGGGCTCGAAGCGAGCCTGATGGAGCTGGTGAAGATCCGCGCCTCGCAGATCAACGGCTGCGCCATGTGCCTCCACATGCACGCCCTCGAAGCCCGCAAGCAGGGGGAGACCGAGGAGCGCCTCTACCTGCTGTCCGCATGGCGGGAGTCGCCCCTCTTCACCGACCGCGAGCGGGCGGCCCTGGCCTGGACCGAGGCCCTGACGCTCGTCTCCCAGACGCACGCGCCGGATGCGGACTACGCTGCGATGCGGGCGCACTTCAGCGAGGAGGAGAGCGTGAAACTGACCCTGCTCATCGGGGTGATCAACAGCTGGAATCGGGTCCAGATCGGCTTCCACGCCGTCCATCCGGTGGTGTCGCGCAGTGAAGCCGCCTGAGGTGACTCCCGAGGACGCCTTCGATCCGCTCCGCCCGCGCCTGCTCCGCATCGCCTACCGGATGCTGGGCAGTGTCGCGGAGGCGGAGGACGTGGTGCAGGAGGCGTATCTGCGCTGGCACCAGACGGACCGCGCCGTGGTGCGGGACGCCGAGGCCGTGCTCGTCCGCACGGTGTCGCGCCTGTGCCTCGACGTCCTGAAGTCCGCCCGCGTCCAGCGCGAGCAGTACGTGGGGACCTGGCTTCCAGAGCCCATCGTCGAAGCGGTGGAGGGCGACGACTTGACGCTGACCCTGATGATGGCCCTGGAGCGCCTGTCCCCGCTGGAGCGGGCCGCGTTCCTGCTGCATGACGTGTTCGGCATGGACTTCGACGAGGTGGCGAAGGCCATCGACCGCGACCCCGCGGCCTGCCGTCAGCTCGCCAGCCGGGCGCGGAGCCACGTGCGCGAAGCCCGCCCGCGCTTCCCGGTGTCGGAAGGCAAGGGCCGCGAGCTGGCCTCGGCGTTCTTCACCGCGTCCCGGAGCGGGGACATGAACGCGCTCCAGGCGCTGCTCGCCCAGGACGTCGTCACGTACACCGACGGCGGTGGCAAGGTGAAGGCGGCCCCCAATCCCATCCTCGGAGCGGAGAAGGTCCTTCGCTTCTTCGGCGGGCTGCTGGAGCGCTTCGGGCTGAACTTCTCGCGGCTCGTCCACGAGGGGACCATCGACGGGCTGCCGGCCATCGTGACCGTGGAAGCGGATGGCGTGTTGCAGACCACCGCGTTCGACTTCGAGGAGGACCGCATCGTCGCCATCTACGTCACGCGCAATCCCGACAAGCTCCAGGGCATCCGCCGGCTGGTGGGCCAGGACGTCACTTGATGATGGGGGGCAGTCCCTTCGCGAGCGCGTCGATGGCGACACGCACGCGGACGGGCAGGTGCGGCGTGCTAGGCCAGAGTGCGTAGACGTCGAAGAGCAACCCGGGACTGTCAGGCAGCACCTGCACCAGCTCCCGGTCGCGGATGTGGTCCCGGATCAACCAGCAGGGCAACCACGCGAGCCCCATGCCCGCGACGGCCGCGTCGGCGATGGCCTCCAGGTCGTCGGACCGCAAGCGCGAGAGGGGGACGAACTCCGCGCTCGTGCCGTCCTCTTGGGGAAAGAGCCAGGTGCGCACCCGCCCGGAGCGAACGTAGGCGAGGGTGTCGTGCTTCGCGAGTGCGTCCCGGGTGCGGAGCGTGCCGCGCTTGCGCAGGTAGGCCGGTGAGGCGCACACGGTCATGCGCTGCTGGCTGACGCGGCGGGCGGTGAGCCCGTCCCCGGTGCCAATTCCGTTGCTGCCCGCGCTGCGGATGGCGAGGTCGAAGCCGTCCTCCATCAGGTCCACGGTGCGGTCGCTGAAGGACAGATCCAGCTCGAGCTTTGGGTGCGCGCGCGCGAGGTCGCGGAGGATGGGCGCCACGCAGCGACGGCCGAACAGCACGGGCATGCTGACGCGCAACCTGCCCGCGACTTCCTGCTTGCCGGACTCCAGCTGAGCTTCTCCGGCGCGCAGTTCCTCCAGCGCGCGCAGACACCGCTCGTAGAAGACCTGTCCGTCGTTCGTCAGGCTCTGCGTGCGCGTCGTGCGATGGAAGAGGCGCACCCCCAGCCGCTCCTCCAGTCGGGCCACCGTCTTGCCCACCGCGGAGCGCGAGAGGTGGAGCTTCGCGGCGGCGGCGGAGAAGCCACCGGCATCGACTGCCTCGACGAAGACAGACACACCGTGCAGGGGATCGCTCATGTTTCGTCCATTGTCGCCGTGGGGGCGACACTGATTGGAACCCTTGTCGCCACTGCGGAAATTTGTTCGACAATACCTTCTCCGCCACGAACCTGCTGCCAGGAGAAGCCCGTGGTGACCTCGACGATGAAGCGCTGGGAGATGGATGCCCCTGGACGTGCCCGACTGCGCCTGAACACCGTGGCGATGCCGGAGCCTGGACCGGGCGAGGTGTTGGTGAAGGTGGCGGCCGTGTCGCTGAACTACCGGGACAAGCAGGCCATCGAGACGGGCGTGGGCCAGGCGATGAAGTTCCCCTTCACTCCGGCTTCGGATCTGGCGGGCGTGGTGACGGCCCTGGGGGCGGGGGTGACGCGGTTCGCGGT
>NZ_RAWB01000754.1 GCF_003612055.1 Corallococcus llansteffanensis | reverse complement strand
CCTCCGCCCCCGCCGCCGAGCCGCAGTACCTCGTCATGACCGGCGGCTCGCCCTTTCTGCGCGCCATCGGCTTCGTTCGCCGCGCGGACGGCGAAGCGCTCCCAGGCTTCGTCAACCTCTCGGTGTCGAAGATGGCGACCCTCACGCTCCCCACCGAGCCGGGCCAGTACGAGTTCCGCTTCCAGACCCGCAACGGCACCGGCGACTTCAAGCTCGCCCAGCGCACCGAAAACGGCTCGCCTCGCAACGTGCGCGACTTCGAGATGGAAGCCTCGGGCGCCGTGCAGACATACCGCTTCAGCATTCCCTGAGTCGCCGTCCACACTCCTGGTCCTTCAGGCGCGGGCCCCAACCCCGCCCCGCCTGAAGCCGGGATGCCCGCCTGGTCACTGATCAACGAGCGCTGCGTATTCCCCCCGCATCGCGCTGGCGCAGGCCCTTCCCACGCCTGCTCCACGACCAGCACGCGCACCCCTCAAGGCAGGCCATGTCCGATTGCATAGCTTCATAGGCAGTCGTGCAACGGAATACATGAGCCAATCACGCCAGAGGAGGTTGCGACATGGGCAGCATCATGGAAGAGGAACGTCTGAAGAACCCTGGCTTCTACAATGAGGGCCAGTCCGCGTCGTCGTCGATGGCCGGTGACCGGGCGGGCATCAAGCAGGAGGGCAAGGAGCAGGTGAAGCGCATTGGCGGTATCACGCGCCAGCGCGCCTTCTCCCAGGTGGACTCCCGCAAGGGCGCCCTGGTGGAGAGCCTGAACGGGTTCGCCAGGCAGCTGGAATCCATCTCGTCCCAGGGTGATGTGCAGGTTCCGCAGCAGCTGATCGGCAGCGCCGTGGGCTTCGTGCGCAAGGCGTCCGACACACTGGAGCAGAACTCCACCGAGGAGCTCCTGCGGCAGGCGCAGACGAAGATGCGCGAGCGTCCAGGTGTGGCGCTGGCGGGCTGTGCACTGCTCGGCTTCGTCGCCGCGCGCTTCCTCAAGGCGTGAAGGTGAACCATGGAAACCTATTCCTCACGAACCCGTCCTGATCAGGACGGCGCTCGGGACACCGGGCAGCTGGGCGAGCAACCGCTCGGGAGCCTGGTCTCCGAGTTCCTTGAGCAGGGACGTCACCTGTTGCGGGCGGAGTTCACGCTCGCGCGCACGGAGATGCGCTCCGAGGCGAAGAAGGCCGCGGCTGGCGGCGGGATGCTCGCCGCGGGAGGTGTGGTGCTCTTCCTCGGCGCCATGGCGCTGGTGGCCTTCCTGGTCATCGCCCTCGCGGGGGTGATGCCGCTGTGGGCCAGCGCACTGCTGGTGACCGTGTTGCTGATCGCCTCCGGGGTGGGCATCGCCATGGTGGGAGCGAAACGACTGAAGGCGGTCCACGCGCCTCGGAAAACCATCCAGACCCTCAAGGAGGACAGCCAATGGGCGAGCACGACGATGCGCTCCGCGAAATCGCAGATGCACGGGCACGCATGAGCGTGCTGGCGGAGGAGCTCGGCCGCCGCGCGAACCCCGAGCTGCTGAAGGCCCGCGCGAAGGAGTTCGCGCTTGAGAAGAAGGAAGAGGTGACGGAGCACGCGAAGCACCTCGCCCTGGAGAAGCGCGACGAGCTGAAGCAGCAGGCCCGGGACAAGGTGCTCGACTGGAAATCACACGCAAAGGAGACGGCGATGCGCAAGACGTATGAGTGGACGGATGAAGCCACCCACACACCCCGTGGCCTGGGGCTGCTGGGCGCGCTGCTGGGCGCGGGGGTGGGGTCCATGTTGATGAAGCGAGCCTTCCGCTCCCGTATCGAGGAGCGCCGTGCCTACGACGAGCGCGGCTACGACGAGCGCGGCTACCGGGTCCAGGGCTACGAGCGGGTGCCGGTGCGCTACTACGGGCGCGATGAGCGCTACGCGGAGTCCGAGCGCTACGGCGCCTACGGGTCCGGCCGGGACATCCCCTACCCTGAATACGACACGTCCCCCGGGTACAACGCGGACGTCGGCGAGCGCGGCAGCGAGGGCGCGAACCTCAAGGACCGCGCGGCGGACGCGCTGCACTCAGCGAAGGAGTCGGTGGGCAGCACCGCGGAGGGCGTGAAGGAGCGCGTCCATGGCGCGGCGGACACCGTGCGCGAGCGCGTCCATGGCGCGGCGGACACCGTGCGCGGGCGCGTCCATGACGCCAGCGACGTCGTTCGCGATCGCGCCTCGCACCTGCGCGAGCGCGTGCCGTCGGGCCAGGAGCTCCGCGGCCGCACCTCGGAGTGGTACGACCGGGCCCTCCAGGAACAGCCCCTGGCGCTCGCGCTCGGCGCGGTGGCGCTGGGCATGCTCACCGCGAGCCTCCTGCCGGTGTCCAACAAGGAGCGCCAGCTCCTGGAGCCCGCCAAGCGCCGCGCGCAGGAAGGCCTGTCGCAGCTGGGTGACCAGGTGAGCCAGAAGCTGGAAGGCAGCGACACGTCGCAGGACGAGGAGACGGCCCTCGCCGGCCCCACCTCGATGGGCACGAGCGCCGGAATCCCACCGCTGCCGCCGCTGGATCAGATTGCCCCCAAGGTGCACTGAGCACCGCCCGCCGCCGTCGTGCGCCTTGCACGGACGGGGGCCTGAAGGAAGGCATGTAGCCCTTTGAAGCGTGGGGTCTTCCCGGTCCGTTGTCCTGGCCCGGGAGCCCCACCTCAGGGCAGGGGAAGCAGTCGGGAGAGTATCGCGAGGCCGGGCGCTTCCAGCGGGACGCGCCCGCGCAGCGCGGCGAACAGCGACCAGCCGTGGTCCGCGAGGAGAACAACCCCCACGTCCGCCGCCGGCGCGAAGCCCAGGAACCCCACGAAGCCCCCCATCACCGACGAGCGCCAGACCACCGCGTGCCCGCGCACCTGGGAGACATTCCAGCCGAGGCCCCAGCGCACGCGCCCTGAGTCCACGCGAGGCGCATGCGTCAGCTTCAGGGCGCGCACGAGCCCGGGCTCACCGCGGCCCAGGTTCGCGTCGAGGAAGCGCAGCAGGTCGCCCGCGGTGGAGTGCAGCGCGCCCGCTCCGGGGAGCGCGGGGAAGGTCCACGGCGCCACCGGCCTGCCGCGCGCGGTGTGCCCGGAGAGCAGCCGGGGTGCCTGCTCGTCGGAGACCCTCGCCGTCGTGTCGACCATGCCCAGGGGCTTGCAGAGCAGGTCCCGCAGCGCGTGCCCGTAGTTCAACCCCGCGCGCCGTGAGAGCGCATGGCCGAGCACGCCCATGCCCAGGAAGGACTCGGCCGGGGGGCGCGGCGATGGGCGCTCGGGGTGGTAGCCGCGGAGGAACTCACCGAAGAGGCCCGCGGAGTAGCGACCGAAGGGATCCTCCGGGTTCTGCGCCGCCGCGCCCAGGTTGGGCGGCAGGTGTGGCAGGCCGGAGGTGTGCGTCGCCAATTGCTCCAGCGTGATGCGACCCGCGACCTCGTCGACCAGCAGCGCCCGGGGGATCAGCTCCGACAGCGGCGTGTCGAGCCGCAAGTCCTGTCGGCCCACCATCACCGCGAGCAGCGCCGCCGTGAAGACCTCCGTGAGCGCGCCCAGCGAGAACACCGCATCCTCCCGCGGAGGGGGCCCCTTTCCGCGCAGCCCCTGCACGAGGTGCGCGCCCTGGAGGGTGAGGCCCGCGCACAGGGACGCGGAGCGGTAGCCGCGCAGGTAGCGCCGCGTCTCCGCGAGGAGGAGTTCGGAGGGAGTCGGCATGGGGTGGTGGGGCTCTTACGGGTCCCCTCCCGCCTTCTTCACGTACACCAACACCGGCCGCCTGCCTCCACATCTCACGCAGGCGAAGATATCCAAGTCTAACATCCTCCTCAGGAGCTCGGCGGAAAGTCCACTCGCGGCGTCCTCTCCTGCCTCGCAGCTGGCTGGGGCGCTACGCTCGCCTCCTCCACACCTGCTTGGGGAAGCAGGCCCATGAGGCGTTCGAACGGCACGAGACGGTGGGGCGGGTTGTGCTCGTACCGCCGTAGTCGCGCGCAGCTGAGAAACGGGGGAATTCAATTCGTTCGGTGTTCTAGGTCGTTCCCCCCGCAGTCGGCGGAAGGAGGGGAG
>NZ_RAWB01000753.1 GCF_003612055.1 Corallococcus llansteffanensis | reverse complement strand
GGGGTGGGGAGAACAGGTCGAGGTTCGTCACCGGGCGGATGTAATCGCCCCCGGAGCCCGATGCACCTCCGGCGGCCCTCCCCCATGCAGGGCGGGCCGCCGGGCGTGGCGCGCGCCTGCCGTCAGCGCTCGGACGACGTGGGCTCCAGGGAGAAGGGCTCCGGGACGTCCAGGAGCTCCCACAGCGCGTCCGGCAGCGGCTTCTCCGCGCGCGCCACGGCCGAGGGACCCTTGGGCGACGACACGCGGTGGCTGTTGACGCGGAACTCGCTGTCCTCCGTGGTGGCGATGACCGCGGCGCGGCCCAGGTCGTTGATGAAGGGCCCATCCGAGCGGAAGGCGACGTTGTTCACGAGCTGCACCTCCGCGGCCCCGGGGACGGTCACCCAGACGGAGTAGCGCTTCGCCACCAGGTCCACGCTCAGGCGGAAGTGGTCCGTCCGGCCGCGCACGTAGGGGATCCGCCGGATCCACGACCAGCCCGAGCCGTTGCGCGCCTGGTAGATGCCGTCCGTGCTCAGGCGCACCGCGAGGTTCAGGCGCGAGAAGGAGGTGACCTCCGTGGAGGAGTCCGTCCAGCCCACGACGCCCCCGTCGATGACGTCCCGGAGCGGGGTGAGGTCGAACTCCACGTTGCGCGTGCCGGTGTTGGTGGTGCCCAGCAGGTGCTGGCTGCGGGAGAAGGACAGCTTCGCGTACCAGGGGTAGTTGGGGCGCGGGTTGAAGCGCAGCAGCGCCTCCAGGAAGTAGTGGTCGCCGTAGATGAGGCTGACGTCGATCTCCTGGCCCGCGGGCAGGTTGCCCACGCCGTGCAACAGCAGGCCGGGGCTGTTGGTGCCCTGCGCGAGGTACGCGGGCGACACCAGCGAGTCCAGCATCCCCAGCGCGGCGGTGCGGTAGCGCGTGCGCCGGGTGGCGTCGGTCTCCAGGCCGCTCAACTCCAGCAGGGCCGAGGCGACGATGGCCGCGGCGGAGGAGTCCTTGAACTGGCTGGGCGCGTTGAAGTCCCAGTTGGGCACGAGGTCCGCGGGCAGGTTCGCCAGGTAGTAGTCCGTCACCCGGCGCGCCGCGGTGAGGAAGCGCGCGTCGCTCGTGTAGCGGTACACCATGCTGTAGCCGTAGATGAGCCACGCCTGGCCGCGCGCCCAGGTGGAGGTGGTGGAGTAGCCCTGGAACGTGCCGCGCGAACGGATGGAGCCGTCCGCGCGGTAGTCCACGTAATGGAACGAGCTGCCGTCAGGGCGCACCGCGTCCGCGAGCGTCTTGAGCGCGTGGTTGACGGCCATGGCGCGATACGCGGGCCGGCCGTTCTGGGAGGCCCAGAGCAGCAGCTGGAGGTCCACCATCGTGTCGGTGACGAGCGGGATGTTCCAGTTCGGGTTCCAATCACAACATTTGATGATGCCAATCTGGCTGTTGTAGCGCGTGGCCAGCGAGTCGGCGGAGGTGAGCAGCACGTCGCGGTAGTAGGTGTTCCCGGTGAGCCTCCACGCCTCGCCGAAGCTCGTGTACATCTTGAAGCCCAGGTCGTGCGTCTCCGTGTTGGTCTTCTGGACCTCCAGGGGGCGCGTCCACAGGTCCGCGCGATCGCGCCAGACGGGCTCGCTCGCCACCTGGAACATGAGCCACATGCTCCCGGGGAAGAAGCCCTGGGTCCAGGCGATGCGGTCGGTGTTGGCCACCGTCGTCCAGGTGCCGTTGGACAGCGACGCCTTCGGAGAGCGGTTGACGCTCGGCATCTCCGCCGTGGTGTCCGCGAGCTGCGCACGGGCGAAGGTCAACACCCGTATCGCGTCCGCGTCCTCGAAGGCCTGCGCGGTGGGCGACACCATCAACAGCAGCATCCACCCCAGCCCTGCTCTGGTCCTGCTCAATCCCATACAGCCTCCCCTGCTCTGGCAGGGGCGGAAGGTTGGGACGCGAAGCACTTGCGGCCATCGGCCCGGGGGGCGGGAGCGGGTCGCCTGCCCCGCCCTCCGGGAGGAGCCGGAAGTGCCCTAGCCGACCGCGGCCGGCCCGGTGAAGACAGGTGCCGTGTAGCCCGTGGGCTTGTCACCCACCGCGGCACCGCCCTGCAGGTCGAGCTGATGGGGCTGGCTGAACATGGAGTAGGGGAACGGCACCGGCGGGGAGCTGACCTCGTCCAGTTGCTGGCGCAGCCCCGGGGGGAGGGTGAAGTCCAGCGCCGCGAGGTTGCCGTCGAGCTGCTTCATCGTGCTCGCGCCGATGATGACCGAGCCGACCCCGGGCTGCGTCGCCGCCCAGTTGAGCGCCACCTGCGACATGTCCCGGCCCAGCTCCTTCGCGACCTTCTCCAGCGTGGCGACCACCTTCCAGTTGCGCTCGGTGAAGAGGCCCATCTGCTGGCCGCCCACCGCGGAGCTGAGGCGGCCCTCGCCCTGGAAGCCGCCTTCGCTCGGCCGGTACTTGCCGGACAGCAGGCCCATGCCCAGCGGGCTCCAGGCGGTGATGCCCATGCCCAGCGCCTGCGCCAGCGGCGTGAATTCGTGCTCCAGGTTGCGCTCCACGAGCGAGTACTGGAGCTGCAGGTTGATGAGCGGCGTCAGCGCGTGGGCCTCCGCCCAGGTCTGCGCCCGCGCCGCGTACCAGGCCGGCACGTCGGACAGGCCGGCGTAGCGGATCTTCCCGGCGCGCACGAGGTCATCGAACGTGCGGACCACTTCCTCCGCGGGGGTGGTGCGGTCCCAGGTGTGCAGCAGGTACAGGTCGATGTAGTCCGTGCGCAGCCGGCGCAGCGACGCCTCCACCGCGCGCAGCATGTTCTTGCGGCCGTTGCCGCTGCTGTTGGGGTCGCCTGGGTGCGTGCTGTTGTAGGTGTACTTGGTGGTCAGGACGACGCGATCCCTCCCGCCCCGCTCCTCCAGGAACTTCCCCAGCAGCGTCTCGCTGGTGCCGTGCGTGTACAGGTCCGCCGTGTCGATGAAGTTGCCGCCCGCGTCCAGGTACCGGTCGAACAGCGCGCGGGAGACGTCGTTCGTCGAACCCCAGAGGCCGCCATACGTCCCGTCCTTCCCGAAGGTCATCGTGCCCAGCGAGAGGGGACTGACACGCAGGCCGGAGCGGCCCAGGAGGTAGTAGCGATTCATCGACATGCGGTGACTCCATTCAGGGTTTATTCTTGACTGATTAATCCAGAAACAGGCGTGCGAAGACGGCGAGCGGGGCTCGGCGGAAGACGGTCGGGGCTACTGGGCCTTCAGGCCCGAGAGGGTGAAGTCCACGACGGCGCGGAGGGTGTCGGGCGGGGTGCCGGCCTTGGCGCCCAGGCGCAGCCCGCCAATGGTGGTCAGCAGGAAGCTCGCGGCGACCCGGGCATCCAGCTTGGAGTTGAGCTCCCCCTTGTGCTGGGCCTCCCGCACGATGCGCTCCAGCATGCCCAGGCCCAGCGCGCCGCTGGACTTGAGCACCGTGGCGACCTCCGGGTCCGTGTGCGCCAGCTCCGTGGTGGCATTCACGGTGAGGCAGCCCCGAGCGCGCTCCTTCGGGGTGGCGCCGGGGATGGAGAGGAGGAACTCGCGGAGGGCGGCCAGGGGCGACGCGTGGGAGCGCAGGCACTCCGCCATGTTGGCGCCGTACTCCGTCTGGTAGCAGCGCAGGGCGTCCAGGTAGAGGCCGTGCTTGTCCCCGAACGTGTCGTACATGCTCTGGCGCCCGATGCCCATGGCGCGCAGCAGGTCGTCCGTGGACGTGGCCTCGTAGCCCTGCTCCCAGAACACGGTCATGGCCCGCCGCACGGCCTCGTCCCGGTCGAATTCTTTCGTCCGTGCCATGGCCGTGTCATAACGATTCTGGACTGACCTGTCAAATTAATCGAAGTGAGCCTAGAAGCCGGGCGGGCGCTCCCCGGCGACGCCGGACGCGCGCTCCAGCGCGATGCCCACGCGGCCCAGGGTGCCCTCGTCGAAGAGCTGGCCGATGAGCGTCACGCCGTGGGGGACGCGGCGCGGGGTGGCGAAGGTGGGCATGGGGCGCTGGAGGTTGGGGGCCCAGTCGCTGCGGGCCTTGGACACCTCCACGAAGCCGGTGCGCAGCGTG
>NZ_RAWB01000752.1 GCF_003612055.1 Corallococcus llansteffanensis | reverse complement strand
GCCACTCAGCGGCAGCGGAGCCGGCGGCAGCGCGCCGCTCATGTCCAGCCGGGGCGGTGGCGGCGGCGGTGGGGGCACCGCGCCCTTCAGGACCAGCGTCTCCGCCTCGCGGATCCGCCGCGAGAGGAAGTCGAAGATCTCCACGGAGATCTTCCGCAACTCCGGGTGCAGGTCCGGCGCCAGGTGATCCGGCGAGAAGCGCTTCGCCATGCGGAAGAAGGCGGAGCGGAACTCGTCGAGCGACGCCTGCGGCTTGAGCCCGAACACTTCGTGCGGCGGCAGGTGCAGCAGGCCGCGCAGCTGGGTGCGCAGGCGCTCGGCCTGCTGCAACTCCACGGAGGGGCTGGTGACCGGAGGGGCGACGAAGAGGTCGCGCACCTCCGGCAGGTCCTGGAGCGGGACCCAGTTCGTTCCATCGCGCGACGCGCGCACGGCCGTCTTCAGACGTCCGGAGGCAATGAGCTCGCGGAATGCTTGCAGTTGGAGCGGGCCCAGCACGCGGCCGAGCGAGTCTCCAACCCAGTAACCGACAGCGGATGACGACACGGGGACCTCAGGAATCAGGACGCGAGCGCCTCGCGCATGGCCGACGCGATCTCCAGCGGATGGAAGGGCTTGCCCACGAAGCCCACGGCCCCCGCGGCGATGGCCTGCTCCACCACCGGTTCGGCGTCCATGCTGCTGATGACGAGCACGCGCGTTCCCGGCGACACGCTCTTGATGGCCCCCAGCACCTCCAGCCCGCTCTTCTTCGGCATGAACAGGTCCAGGAACATCACCGCGGGCTGTTCCTTCGCGGCCAGCGCCAGCCCCTCTTCACCATCGGCTGCCTCCAGCAGTCTCAGGGCGATGCCCGTCTCCGCGATGACGTCCTTGAGGATGCGACGCACGAAGCTGTCGTCATCCACCAGCAGCAGGGTTGGCAGTCCAGACATGGGCGGCAGGATACATGGGCCGCGTGTTTTTCGGCGCGACCGTCGTACGGCGCCTGCCCGCCTTTTGGGTTAAGGGGTGGGCATGTCCATCGACCAGGCGCTCTCCCATTTCGAGTCCCAGAAAGCCGCGTACCTGGAGGACCTCAAGGCCCTCGTACGCATCCCCAGTGTGTCCTTTCCCGGCTTCGACGCGGGCCTCGTGCGCAAGAGCGCCGAAGCAACCGCCGCGCTGTTGAAAGACCGTGGGTTTGAAAACGTCCAGCTCCTGGAAATCGAGGGAGCCCACCCTTATGTCTATGGCGAGGTGCTCAAGGCGCCGGGCCGGCCCACGCTCCTCCTCTATGCGCACCACGACGTGCAGCCCGCGGGGGACGAGTCCGCGTGGAAGAGCCCGCCCTTCGAGCCGCAGCTGCGCGACGGTCGCCTGTACGGCCGGGGCGCGGCGGACGACAAGGCCGGCATCGTCGTGCACACCTCCGCGGTGGACGCGTGGCTCAAGAGCACCGGCCAGCTTCCACTCAACGTGAAGGTCGTCATCGAAGGTGAGGAGGAGGCGGGCAGCGACCACCTGGGTGCATTTCTCCAGAAGCACGCGAAGTTGGTGGCGGCGGACGCCATCGTGCTGACGGACACGTCGAACTTCGACACGGGCCTGCCGTCCATCACCACGGCGCTGCGCGGGCTGGTGACGGTGGACGTGGAGGTGCGGGGGCTGAAGCAGGCGGTGCACTCCGGCATGTGGGGCGGGCCGGTGCCGGATCCGGCGATGGCGCTGTGCCGGATGCTCGCGACGCTGACGCACGCGGACGGCTCCATCGCCATCGAAGGGGTGATGGACCGGGTGAAGCCGCTGACGGACGCGGAGCGACAGAGCATCCAGTCGCTGCCCGGTGACGAGGCCACCTTCCGCGAGCAGGCAGGCATCCGCGAGGGCGTGACGCTGCTGGGCGGTGGACGTCACCCGTGGGAGATGAACTGGCGGCAGCCGAGCCTGGCCATCAACGCCATCCAGGCCAGCAGCCGCAAGGACGCGCGCAACATCATCGTGGAGTCGGCGTGGGCGCGCGTGGGCATCCGCGTGGTGCCGGACCTGGATCCCGAGGACGTGCAGCGCCGGCTGGTGGCGCACCTGCGCAAGGTGTGTCCGTGGGGCCTGGAGCTGGAGATCCGCGAGGACCAGGCGTCCGGCTGGTGGTACACGGACTCGTCGCACCCGGCCTTCCAGGCGGCCTTCCGCGCGCTGGAGAAGGGCTACGCGAAGAAGCCCGTCACCATCGGCTGCGGCGGCTCCATCCCCTTCGTGGAGCCGTTCGCGAAGGAGCTGGGCGGGGTGCCCGCGCTGCTCATCGGCGTGGAGGATCCGTACACATACGCCCATTCCGAGAACGAGAGCCTGCACCTGGGCGACTGGGAGAAGTCCATCCGCTCCGCCATCCACCTCTATGAGGAGCTGGCGAAGTCGCTGACGCCGCGAGGCTAGCGGACGAGGGGCTGGGGCTTACGCCGTAGGCCTCAGCGGTGGGGGCGGAAGCGGTCCGTCGCCTCTACCAGCGCGGACGTGTTGCCGGGCTCGTTGGCGGAGTGGCCGGCGTCCGGGACGATGACGAGCTGCGCCTCCGGCCACGCGCGGTGCAGCGCCCACGCGCTCTCCGGCGGGCAGACGACGTCGTAGCGGCCCTGCACGATGACGGCGGGGATGTGGCGGATGCGGTGCACGTCGTCCAGGAGCTGGGTGTCGCTGCGCAGCCAGCCCTTGTTGACGAAGTAGTGGCACTCGATGCGCGCGAAGGCGATGGCGAACTCGTCGCCCGAGTTGCGCGCGATGAGCTCCGGGTTGGGGTACAGGCAGCTCGTGCGCCCCTCCCACACGCTCCACGCCTTCGCGGCCTCCTGCTGCGTGTGCCTGTCTGAGCCCATCAGCCGCTTCGCGTACGCCTGGAGCAGGTCCCCGCGCTCCGCCTCCGGGATGGGCGCGAGGTATTGCTCCCACGCGTCCGGGAACATCGCGTCCGCGCCGCGCTGGTAGAACCAGTCGATCTCCTGCTTGCGCAACAGGAAGATGCCGCGCAGCACCAGCTCCGTGACGCGCTCCGGGTGCGCTTCGGCGTACGCGAGCGCCAGGGTGCTGCCCCACGAGCCGCCGAAGAGCTGCCAGCGCTCCAGGCCCAGGTGTTCGCGCAGCCGCTCCATGTCCGCCACCAGGTCCCAGGTGGTGTTCATCTCCAGGCTGGCGTACGGGGTGCTGCGGCCGCAGCCGCGCTGGTCGAAGAGGATGATGCGGTACGCGCTGGGGTCGAAGAAGCGCCGCTGCTTGGCGTCGGTGCCACCGCCGGGCCCGCCGTGCACGAACACCACGGGCTTGCCTTCGGGGTTGCCGCACTCCTCGAAGTACAGCGAATGATCACCCGGGACGCTCAGCCGACCGGTGCGATAGGGCTCGATGGGGGGATAGAGCGTGCGCAGCGGAGCGAGGGCGGGCACGGCGTTCCTTCCGTAAGGGTGGGGTGCGCGCACCCTACCAGTTTGATCCGTTGCAGCATCCGTTTCAGAAGTACCACGTCAGCCCGAGGACGAGTCGCCACGGCCCGCCCTCCACGGTGGTGCTGCGCTGGTGCTCCGGGCGCTCCTGGAGGACCTCCCGCTTCAGGGGCCACGCCTTGTCCACCTCCAGGTGGATGCCCAGGTGCCGCCACAGCCGCGCCTCGCCCAGCACGCCGGTGGTGAAGAAGGGCAGGGCCGGATCCGAGTCGATGAAGCGCACCCCCGCGGTGAGGCCCGCGCGGAAGGGGGCGGTGGGCGTCAGCACCCGCAGGCCGCCGCCGAACGACGCGTAGAAGCTGTCCTCGCGGCCGGTGAGCAGCTCGGCCGTGACGTACGCGCCCACCAGCTCCTCGAAGTCGTAGCCGGCGCGCACGCCCAGGCCCACTCCGGTGTCGTAGCGCACGGTCCGCGGAAACAGCGGCGCGGGATCCCTCAGCGTGGTGTCGAAGCCGGAGCCGCGCATCAGCGACACGCCCAGCCACGGGCCGTGCAGCGCCTGGGGCTCATCCGCGCGGGCGAGGGTGGAGGCGAGGATGAAGAGGAAGAGCGCTGCGGGGAAGGAGCGGAAGGTGCGCGGCACGGACGGGGGACCTCGGGGG
>NZ_RAWB01000751.1 GCF_003612055.1 Corallococcus llansteffanensis | reverse complement strand
GGACGCGGTGCTCGCGTCAGGATGCGCACCTACACCGGTTATCGCACCGGGCTCCCCCCAGGTTGCGTAGCCTCCCGGTCCACAACCCCTGTCCGGTCGCCCGCCTGCCGCGTCATGGGCGCGGCCCAATCCCGGATCATTTCGTTTTGAGCGCTTACCGGATCGGCCAACCCCTTGTTAGCACTGGCCTTCCGCCCCGGACGGAAGCCGGGGTGACCGCCGCGATGCGTCATCCAGGAACCGAGAACAATTCTTCCAGGCCGGCCGGCAGATCGGATTGCCAGGCCGGGTAGTTATGGCCCCCATTGTAGGTCTGGTACGTGGCGCGGTGGCCGGCGGCCTGGAGGACGGGCAGGAGGCGCTGGTTGCCGTCCACCAGGCCTTCGAAGCGGCCGCAGTCCATCCAGACGTGGAGGGGCGGCTGGGCGGGCCTGCGGGCCAGGTCGAAGACGACCAGGTCCGTGCCGTCGATGGAGAAGGCGCCGGACTGGGACAGCACGCGGCCGAAGATGCCGGGCAGGCGCTGGGCCACGAAGAGGGCCATCAGCCCGCCCAGGGAGGCGCCCAGCACCGCGTGCGCGCCGGGCGTGCGCTGCTCGTCCACCAGCGACAGCTTCTCGCGCGCCAGGGGCAGCACGCTGCGCTCCAGGAAGCCCACGGTGGCCTCGCTGCACGCGTACTCCACGGTGCGCGCGGGGCCGCCGTTGGACACGAAGGCCAGGGCCACCGGACGCATGCGGCCCTGGGCCACGAGGTTGTCCACCACCGTGGGCAGCTGGACGCGCTCCAGGTAGTCGTCGCCGTCCAGCACCACCACCAGCGGCACGGGGCCCGGCACGGGGGGCGCGTAGAGGGCCACCGCGCGCTTCGCTCCCACGGCCCACTCGTGCGTGTCCACCTGGTGGCGCGTCACGCGGCCCCGGGGCACGCCGCGCACGCGCTGGCCCAGCGTCGTGGCCTGTCCCTTCGGCATCCAGAAGCAGTGGTTGAAGTCGCCGAAGCCGTTGTCGGAGCGGCGCTTGTTGAGCGCGTCGCGCACGCGGCGGCCTCGCGCGTCCTGGAGCGCGTACTCCACGTAGGCGTCCTCCGGCAGCGCCAGCGAGCGCGCCCACAGGCCCTTGTCCACGCGCTCCAGCGGCAGCGGCTCCCCGCGCCAGTCCTGGAAGTCCCCCTGCAGGAAGACGCGGCTGTTGCCCTTCCACACGAAGGTGGCGGTGTCCCCGTCGATGACCGGCGTGCCCTCGCGGCGCGCGCGTGCTTCCAGCGTCTTCGTGTCCATGCGTGCCGGGCACTGTATGCAGCGCGTCCCTCCGCGGTGGCGCCGCGCGCCTCCTGCGTCCACCCGCGGACATCCGCGCGGGGGCGCCTCAGGGGCCCGCGTGCGGCAGCAGGTCGCGCAGCGCTTCGTCCAGCGCGGGGTGGCGGAACTGGAAGCCCGCCTCCAGCGCGCGCCGGGGCAGCACCCGCTGGCCCTCCAGCGCCACGCGCGCCATCTCCCCGAAGCGGGCCTTGAGGACGAAGCCCGGCACCTGCAACACCGCGGGCCGCCCCAGCGCCATGCCCAGCGCGTGCGCGAAGGTCGCGTTGGTCACCGGCTCCGGCGACGTGGCGTTCACCGCGCCCTCCAGCGTGGGGTGCTCCAGCGCGAAGCGCATCAGCGCGAAGAGGTCCTCGCGGTGCACCCAGCTCACGTACTGGTGACCGTTGCCCACCCGGCCGCCCGCGCCCATGCGGAACACCGGCAGCATCCGGTGCAGCACGCCGCCCGCCGGATGCAGCACCACCCCGATGCGCAGGCGCACCGTGCGCAGGCCGGCCTCCGCCGCGCGCGCGGCTTGCGCCTCCCAGCCCTGGCACACGTGGGCGAGGAAGTCGTCCCCGGGCGCGTCGTCCTCCGTCAGCGGCTGGTCCCCGCGCGCGCCGCCGTAGTAGCCCACCGCCGAGGCGCAGACGAAGTGCCGGACGGTGCCCGCCTGCTTCATCGCCTCCACCACCACCCGCGTGCCCTCCACCCGGCTCTGGTGGATGCGCTGCTTGGCGTCGTGCGTCCAGCGCTGGTCCACCGGCTCCCCGGCCAGGTGCACCACCGCCTCCGCCCCGGCGAGCGCGTCCGGAGACAGCGGCGTCTGACCATCGAAGAAGGACCCCGTCACTCCGGCGGGCAGCCTGCCCAGCGCTTGTTCAACGTTGCGGCTGAGCACGTGCACGGTGTGGCCGGCATTCAACAAACCCTGGACAAGCCCCGGGCCGAGGAAGCCGCTGGCACCCGTACAGGCCACCTTCACGGGCGGGCCTCCGGCGGCTGCTGCTCGGCCAGCAGGTCCTGGCCCACCAGCGCCCCCAGGGCCGTGAAGAAGCGGGCGCGGTCCTCCGGCTTCATGCGGCCGGAGTGGCGGAAGACGAGCGTCCCTTCCGCGTCCAGCAGCATCACGTTGGACGTCTTGGTGGGCAGCTTCCAGGGCGCCGCGCCCAGGGTGCCGTCCAGGTCCACGAGGATGGGGACCCCGGCCTTCTTCTCCTCATCCCGCACGTACGAGAGGGCGATCTCCCGAGCGGGAAAGAAGTCGTACTTCTCCAGGTTCGCGACGGCCACCACCCAGGCGCTCTGCAAGAGCCCCCGCTCGCGCCCCCGCGTGAACAGCTCGTCCTTCAGGGGCAGGTTGAGTGTCGTGGAGTCCTTGTCCTCGTAGAACAGGATGACGGGTTTTCCACGCCAGCGTGACAGCCGGACGCGCTCCCCCTTGGAGGTGCTTAACGTCGCATCCACCGGCTCCGGGGCTGGGGCGGCGCCGCTCGCGCTCCCCGCCGCCAGGGTCACCGTCAACGCACCTGCGATCCACGCCCGCATGGGGAGCCTCCTGTGTACAAGGTTCTTACAAACCTTAGACATAGCCTTGACAATCTCTGGACGCAAACGCTACCTCTAGGTGGAAAGGCTGCTGCCGTGCTTCCGACTTCGGAGATCCGCTGTATGGCCACCCCGCTTCCCAACGTGCAGCAGACCCCCGGCGGCGTGGCACCCCCGGAGCAGGCCTGGCTGCAGCTCGTGCAGGCGCAGGTGGAGGCGGCGCTCGCGCTGCTCTTCGAGCTGCCGGACGAGTCCTCGCTGGATCCCCGTTGGACGCGGGCGGTGGAGCAGGCGCGAGGCTACGCGCTGCGGCCCGCCAAGCGGCTGCGGCCGGCCCTGGTGCTGGCGGGGTACGGGCTGGCGCGGGGAAGCACCTCGGTGCCGCCGGGGCTGTGGCGCTTCGCGGCGGGGCTGGAGTTGCTGCACACCTTCCTGCTCATCCACGACGACGTGGCGGATCAGGCGGAGCTGCGGCGGGGCGGGCTGGCGCTGCACCGGATGCTGGCGCCGGGACGGCCGGGCGAGGACCTGGCGGTCGTCATGGGCGACCACCTCTTCGCGCGCTCGCTGGAGGCGATGCTGGAGTCGGGGCTGCCGGGCGTGTCGCGCGTGGTGCAGTACTACCTGGGCGTGTGCCGGCACACGGCGGCGGGGCAGTACCTGGACCTGGACCTGTCGCGCATGCCGCTGTCGGAGGTGACGCTCTTCCAGACGCTGCGCGTGGCGCATCTGAAGACGGCGCGCTACGGCTTCAGCGCCCCGCTGGTGTGCGGCGCGATGCTGGGCGGCGCGGATGATTCGCTCCAGAAGGGGCTGGAGCAGGTGGGCCGCTCCGTGGGGCTCGCCTACCAGCTGAGAGACGACCTCATCGGCCTGTTCGGCGACGCTTCGGTGGCGGGCAAGGCGTGCGACGGCGACTTCACGCAGGGCAAGCGCACCTTCCCGGTGATGGCGGCGTACGTGCGCGCCACGCCCGCGGGGCGCGAGGAGCTGGAGCGGCTGTGGGCGCTGCCGGTGGAGGAGAAGGACGAAGCGGCCCTCGCGCGGGCCCGGGCCCTGGTGGAGTCGTTCGGAGGCCGCGTCGCGTGTGAGCGCGCGGTGGAGCGGGCGTCGCGGCTGGCGCGCCGCGGCCTGTCCACCCTGCCCAACCCCCACGGCATGAGGGATTTGCTGGACGCCCTCATCGCCCGGCTCGCGCGTCGTGCTTCCTGAGGACACGTCCATGAGCGCACAAGGCAAGCGGGTGG
>NZ_RAWB01000750.1 GCF_003612055.1 Corallococcus llansteffanensis | reverse complement strand
CCGTCGTGTCGCGTCCGGCCAGCAAGCCGCTGCCGCCGCCTCCTCCCGCCGCGCCCACGTTCACCCCGCGCGCGGCCGAGCCGCCGCGTCCGGCGTCCACTGAGCAGGCGAGCAGTGCCGCCGCGCCTGTGCCCCGCGTGGTGGCTGCTGGCGCGAAGAAGAAGGTCGTGGTGAAGAAGTCCCGCTAGAGCCCGCCCACCGCGCCGTCGTTTCCGGCGGCGCGGGGGTGGAACAACCGGGGGTGCCACCATGGACGCCGAGCACAGGGCCGAGGGACAGGAAGGAATGTCAGGCACACCTGGGGAGAACGCGACGCCGTCCCAGCACGAGGGCGCGTCCGACGCAGCCCCGCCGGAGCACGGCGAGGGCGCTGCAGGGACCTCGCACGCGCAGGGCGCGGGTGGGGAAGTCATTTCCGAAGGCGCCTCTCAGGCGGGAGCGGGTGGCGAGGCCGTGAGTGGAGCGCAGGTGGAAGCGACCGGGACGGACCCTGCCGGGCAGGGTGACGCGGCCGGCGCGGGTCAGGGCGAAGCAGGTAGCGCGGACCCGGGCAGCGGTGCCGGTGAAGCGACCGGGTCCGTGGAAGGCGCGGGCGCGTCGAAGAGCGCCGCGGAGTCCGGCGAGGGCGCTGACTCCCCGAAGGACGCCGCGGAGCACCGCGAGGACGCGGGCGCGTCGAAGAGCGCCGTGGCGACCGACGAAGACGCTGCCTCCCCGAACGATGCCGCGGAGCACGGCGCAGGCGCGGCGCCCCCGACGGACGCCCAGGCCTCCTCGGAGCCCACGAGCACCGGTCGCTACGTGGAGCTGTCGTCCGGCGACGACAAGTCAGAAAGCCCCGGCGCTGGCAGCGACGGCGGTGGTGAGGCGAAGGACGTGCAGGAAGAGCCGCGGTCCGGCCCGGTGTCGGGGGTGGACGACGCGCTCCTCAACGCCGGCATCTGGGACGTGGCGAGCCGCGCGAGCCAGGAGGAACCGGGCTCCGCGGGCGCTGATGGATCCGAAGACGTGGCGACCCCGGGCGAAGAGCCCCGCGTGGAGGCCGTGGAGCCCCGCGTGATGGGACAGGTGACGGCGATGGTGTTGCCGCTGGAGCGACTGGAGGAGGACACCACCTTCCGCCTGCGGGACGAGGGCGACGTGTCCGAGCTGGCCACGGACCTGGCGCGCCTGGGACAGCTGTTCCCGGTGGACGTGCGCCCGCGCGGAGACGAGCGCTACCAGCTCATCTGCGGCTTCCGGCGCGTGGCGGCGCTGCGCTTCCTCAAGCGCGACCACGTGCAGGTCCGCGTGCACGAGGAGCTGTCCGACGAGGACGCGCTGCTGCTGTCCCTGGCGGACGCCATCCACGCCTCACCGGTGGAGCACGACGTGCTGGAGGCCAAGCGGAACTCGCTGGAGGCCGAAGGCCGGCTGACGGCGCCGGTGCGCGACATGCTGGAGAAGGCGCTCGCCACCGAGGAGACGCTGGCGCCGGAGGGCGTGGAGGAGGAGATCGACGCGGATGAGCTGGCGTCGGACGTCGCCCAGCGCATGGGCGCCCTCAACCAGGACCTGTCGCTCCTGGCGGACGTGTTCGCCGCGCTGGACGAGTCCCGCCGCGCGGAGCTGCTGATGCAGCTGCGCTACTCGGCGCAGCTGGTGGCGTACCTGGAGGGTCTGTAGCCATGGCGGAACCGCTCGTGCGCGACCGCGCCCGGCTCCTGGAGGTGCTCACGCAGCGCTCCTTCGAGCGCCGTCGCGTGGTCCTCTCCTCCGGCAAGGAGTCGGACTTCTACATCGACTGCAAGCGCACGGCGCTGCTCGCCGAGGGGCACTACCTCATCGGCCGGCTGCTCCTGGAGGCCATCCGGCGCGACGCTCCGTCGGCGGTGGCCGCGGGCGGGCTGACGCTCGGCGCGGATCCGCTCGCGTCGGCGGTGAGCCTCACCAGCTTCCTGGAGGGCCAGCCGCTGCACGCGTTCATCGTGCGCAAGGAGCCCAAGGGCCACGGCACCGGGCAGTGGATTGAAGGCCTGTCCGCGCTGACTGCCGGCGCGCCGGTGGCCATCGTCGAGGACGTGGTGACGACGGGCGCGTCCACGCTCAAGGCGATTGAACGGGCGAAGCTGGAGGGCCTGACGGTGCTGGGCGCCTTCGCGCTGGTGGACCGGTTGGAGGGGGGACGCGAGGCCGTGGAGGCCGCGGGCCATCGCCTCACCACGCTGTTCACGCGCAAGGACTTCATCCCGTGAGAAGGCTGCTGGTGGCCGTGGTGCTGCTGGGTGTGCTGGGCGGTTGCGCCAACACGCCCCCCGTCGTCGGGGAGCTCGCGCCCACGCTGGATGATCCGAAGGCGGAGGCCGCCTACATGGCGGTGCTGGACCGGTACTCGGACCGTCAGGAGATCTACGACGGCTTCGACACGCGCATCTTCGCGGGGGCCACGATTCAGACGCCCGCCTTCCGCGACGCCCGCGTCCGCCGCCGGGCGCTCTTCCAGACGCTGCCCGCGGTGAAGGTAGAAGCGCTGCTCGCCGAGGAACAGGCGGAAGCCGCGAAGTTCCACGAGTTCTTCCTGGGCGTGCACGTCAACGACTTCCGCTACGACGACTTCGCCCACAAGAAGAGCATCTGGCGGATCGCGCTGGTGACGCCCGCAGGCGAGGTGACGCCCGTGGAGATCCGCCGCATCGGCCGGGTGGACCTCAACGTGCAAGCCTACTACCCGTATACCAGCCTCTTCTGGGTGGGCTACCGCGTGCGCTTCCCGCTCACCTTCACGAGCGGTGAGCCCGTCATCCCCGAGGGCACCGAGCAGGTGATGCTGCGCGTGGCCTCGTCGCTGGGGAACGCGGAGCTGAAGGTGCACGCGCGCTGAAAGCGTGGGCGGCCCGCGGCCCTCAGGTCTGCTGGCCGTCCTTCAGCCACTTCGCCGTCACGGGCATCGTGGGCCCCGCGAGCAGGCGGTCCAGGAGCGCGTCTGGCGATGGCTCCACCGCGAAGGGCAGCGCCTGCGTCTCCGGGACGAACCCGGCCTCCACCATGCGCCGCACCAGCGCGAGCAGCGGCTGGAAGAAGCCGTCCACGTCCAGCAGGCCCATGGGCTTCCTGTGCAGGCCCAACTGGGCCCAGGTGACGATCTCGAACAGCTCGTCCAGGGTGCCGAAGCCGCCGGGCAGGGCGATGAAGGCGTCCGCGCGCTCGGCCATCAGCGCCTTGCGCGAGTGCATGGAGTCCACCCGGTGCAGCTCCGTCAGGCGCGGGTGGGCCAGCTCCTTCGCGTCCATGAAGTGGGGCAGCACGCCCACGGCCTTGCCACCGCCCGCGAGCACGGCGTCCGCCACCGTGCCCATCAGCCCCACGCTGGCGCCGCCGTAGACGAGCGTCAGCCCGCGCCGGGCCAGCGCGGTGCCCAGCTTCGTGGCGGCCTCGCGGTACTCGGCGCGCACGCCGGAGCGCGAGCCACAGAAGACGCAGACGCTGCGCACGTTCGTTTCGCTCATGTCAGAAGCCTCCTCGCCGCTCCGGGTGGGCGGCCACCAGCGCCACCGCCGCGGCGATGAACAGCAGCACGGGGATGGCGCGCGAGAAGAACCTGGGGCCCTGGCGCAGGGCCATGCCGCAGGGCAGACCGAAGAGGAAGCCGCCCAGGTGTCCCGCCCAGCTCACGCCGGGCAGCAGGCTGATGACCGCCACCTGCACCAGCCAGAAGTACAGGTCCTTGCGGCCCTGCTGGGTGGCGATGGGCAGCATCGCGCCGCCCCAGCCGAGGATCATCCCGGAGGCGCCCACTGTCTGGACGTTGAAGTTGAAGAAGAGCGCGAACGCGGAGCCGCCCAGCGCGGTGACGAGCGACAGCGCCAGGAACCGGAGGCTGCCGATGCCGCGCTCCAGCGTCATGCCCATGGTGAAGACGACGGACATGTTGAAGAACAGGTGCATCGCGTTGCCGTGCTCGAACACCATGCCCAGCAGGCGCCAGTACTCGCCCGCCTGCACCGACGGACCGAAGAGGGCCAGCGGCTTCAGGACCCCCACCACCGTCCCGTCCGGAGCCACCAGCGTCTGGCCCAGCGAGCGGCCCAGGAAGAACATCGCCACCGCGCCGGCCATCAGGCCGTAGCAGACGTAGGGC
>NZ_RAWB01000074.1 GCF_003612055.1 Corallococcus llansteffanensis | reverse complement strand
GGGCGTGTGCCCCATGAGGGCTGCACGGCTTCTCCACCGGCCAGGCGCACCGCTCGGCGGCACCCGTCAGCGTCCCTCTTCGGCTCCTCTGCTCCAGCCCCCACCCTCAACAGGCCTTCTCTTCGCCTGATGCGTTCTCATTTTGCATCATTCCCCTCACCGGGGCCTCCTTCACCCATGACACCAAGGTCGAAGCCGTCATGGGTGTACCTCACCGTCGTCCTCCTCGCCCTCGCCGCGGGGTGTGACGACGATCCCCAGGTGACGCCGGATGCCGGCACTCCCCCCGCTGAAGCCTGGGACGGCACCTCCACCCCCATCGAAGAGAAGAGCGATTGGATCGACCGCGGCGTCTTCGCCCCTTGCGAGTTCACCCCTCCACTTGGAACCGAGATCGACTGCGACACCCCGGCCCTCTTCAACCTGTCGCAATGCAACCCGAGCGCGCTCCGCACGGCGTCACGACACGGCATCTACCAGACCGAGCTGCGACCGGAATCCGGCGAGTACCCATGGAGCGGAGCCGGCCTCCTGCTCCCAGAAGGGGGTGGCGCCGGAACCTCGAATTTTGATCGCTTCACCCGGCAGCAGTTCGATGACCAGGGCATGCTCCTCACGAGCGTCTTCACCACGCCCCGGGGCGTGGCCATCAAGACCGCGCTGGCGGGCTGTGACGTGCCCCAGCCCCACCACATCACCGGCTGCTATGCGGTCTGCACCAACGGCGTGCTCACGGAGAAGGGGACGTTCGACGCGGACCGCTTGGTCTTGAGCCGCGGTGAGGCCGAGTCCTCCGGGGGCCTGAACCTCGTCTCCGAGTCCGCCGTCGACCTTGGCTTCCCCGTGGATGTCTACGTCACGAAGAACCATGCCTACGTGGTGTCCATCCAGCTCAAGCCGGACATGCCCGCGGGAGGCTTGACGGTCTTCGACGTCAGCGACCGTGGCCACCCCGTGTTGAAGAAGGTCATCTCCCTGCCGGGCGACGGGTACTGGAACGCCGCGTGGGCCAAGGACGACGTCCTCTACGTCGCCACCAAGGCTTCCGGCGTCATCCTGTATGACATTTCAAACCCGGGGGATCCGACCTACATCCGCAGCGTGCCCAACGGCGCGCCCCTGAATGTGCACACCCTGTTCGTGGATGGCAACCGGCTCTACGCCATGGCGTTGCGGCCCGCGCAGACGATCATCTTCGACATCACGTCCCCGCGAGACCCGATCCTGCTCAACCGCGTCGTCTTCACGTCCGAGGAGTTCGTCACCAGCTATCCGCACGACTCCTTCGCCTACGAGGGCCGCCTCTACATCAACCACACGGACATCGGCTTCCTGGTCACCGACCCGAGCGACCCGATGCAGGTCAAGGAGCTGGGCAAGTACCACTACAACCGGCAATACAGTCATGCCAGCGCGGTGGGAACCTTCTCGGGCCGCACCATCGCGTTCGAGGGCAGTGAGCAGGAGGGCGCGCACCTTCGCGTGCTGGATGTCACCGACCCGGCGAACATCCAGCTCATCGGCGAGCACCGGCTGCGCCCCACCACCTCCATCCACAACATGATCCTGAAGGGCAACAAGCTGTACGTGGCCTGGTACCAGGAAGGCGTGCGCGTGTTCGACGTGGCCAATCCCACGCTCCCTAAGGAGATTGCCTACTTCAACGCCTACCGTGAGACCGACCGGAACCGGCTGGCCGTCGTCTACGAAGGCGTCATGGGGATGCGCGTCCCGGGCGACGGGTATGTCTACGCGGTGGATTCCTCACGCGGGCTGCTCATCTTCAACGAGCTCTGAGTGAACGACGGGAGGGAGGGGCCTCACCCCCTCCCTCTTCGCCGGGGATGTCGCGAGCGACCGAGCGGGCTTCCTCCGGTCTCCTTTCTCCAGGTCGAGGCCCGCTCCAGGCTCAAGGCGAAAGGTGGACGCATGTCGAAGCCGCTGGACGTCGTGAACGCGGTCCTGGACGCGGGCTTCGAGGGCCTGGGCCCGCTGTGCAGCGGAGCGCCAGGCCGCGGTGGCCCCCATGCCCAAGCCCCCTGCCGCGCCCCTGAGAGGAGCGCGGCCTGAGCGGGCGTGTGCCCCATGAGGGCTGCACGGCTTCTCCACCGGCCAGGCGCACAGCTCGGCGGCACCCGTCAGCGTCCCTCTTCGGCACCTCTGCTCCAGCCCCCACCCTCAACAGGCCTTCTCTTCGCCCGATGCGTTCCTCCTGATGACCGTGAGCGGCGGCGCGAGGCCGACGCGAGGCTGCGGGTGCTTCAGTCGAGCACGGATTACCAACTGCACTCTCAGTGGACCACCGCCGACACGCAGCTTTCGCTCTCGGGACAACGGTTGCCGGACACGCGGACCCTGATGCTCTCCTATGGCAGTACCGTCCTGGCGCCGCGGCTGTACGAGGAACGCATGATCCAGGTTCAAGACCGCCAGCGGACATTGGCGGGCAAGCTGTAGGCGGGAGGTCGGCCTTTCGCCAGGAAACCCCGGAGCGCCGCGAGCGTTATCGGCTTTCCCCCTCTTCCGTCGTGCGAGGCAAGCGCGCTTGAATGCAGCATGCTTCCGCCTACCGAGCCTCGGCGGTCCCTCCCACCGGGCGTCCGCTGGAACCTCCTCATCGCGGCGGTCGCCCTCTGCCTGGGGATCGCAGGGGCCGTGCTCTTCGCACGCTCCCGTCCTTCCCCCCGACCGAACGCGGGACGGGTGATGCCTCCCATTCCCTCCAGCCCCTCGCCCGCCAGGCCCTCCGAGCCCTCCGCGCCCACCGCAACGCGTCGCCTCGCGGACGTCTGGTGCGAGGGACTGTCCCCGGAGCGTTGTGGAGCGTTTCCGGAGGAATGCTACGCGGCCACGTACTGCGACGGGCAGCGCTTCTGCACGTCCCGGCGGCGGGCCCGGGGGCGGACGTGCGGCGAGGAGGGGTACTACGGCGGAGAGGTGGCCTGTTGCGAAGGGCTCGTCGCCCGCTGCGCGAAGAAGACCGGGGACACGACCTGTAACGACGAGCGCGACCCCGAGCAGCAGCCCATGTGCCTGGCCTGTGGCGACGGCGTTTGTTCCACGTTGGAGCAGCGCTGCAACTGCCCCGAGGACTGCGCGGTTGGCGAGAAGCGCCGGAAGATTCGCTACCGCGGCTCGAACCCGGAGGGCCCCAGACAGGGAGACCCCAACGTCCCCCAGGGCGCGACACGGCCCGACCAATGCCTGGAGTTCCTGGGCGACGCGGACCGCGTCCACAACTGCCTGAGGGCCTGGACGTGGGCCGTCCTGGGACGCAACTCGTGGGATGAGCTCCAGGACGCGGACAGCATCTCCCCCCTCACGCCCTTCGACCTGAAGTTGATGCGGTGTCTGTCGCTGGCGCAGGGCGGAAGGCGCCCGCGGTCAGGGCCCAACCGCGAGTCCTGCCTCCAAGCCCTTTCCCAAAGCACGAAGGATGCGCGGCTGGACAAGCTGCTGCGCCGCTAGGCCCACCATGCCCCCGTCTCTATCGCGAAGGCTCGCCAGCCTCATGCTCCTCGCGCTGACCGTGGCTGCTCCCACGGCGCGGGCGGAGTCCCACTTCATCCGGCACGAACACAATCCAGTGGTGATGGCCATCGAGGACGGCGATCTGCCGGCCCTGCGCGCGGCCCTGGCGCGAGGCGAGCCCAGGAACAGGCCGGGCAGTGCCCTCAACAACAGGCAACAATCTCCGCTGATGGTGGCCTGTGGGATGGGCCGGCCGGATGCCGCCCAGGTGTTGCTGGAAGCGGGAGCGGACCCCAGCGTCACCGTGCCCCGGCACTCCGACCACTGGCCCCCGGTGGGCTGGTCCGCGCTCTGCTTCGCGCGCTGGAAGAACCTGACAGACATTGAAGGGCGACTGATTGCCGCAGGCGCCCCCCCGGAGCCTGCCTGTCTGCGGGAGGCGGATTTCCTCGCGGCCGTCCAGAAGCGTGATGTCGAGGAGGTCTCGCGACAGGTCCCGCGGTTGCACGGTCGGCTCCCCGCGAACGTCACCGACTACGCGGTCGGTTTCGCGCTGGCGCACCATGATGCCGGGCTGATGCGCGAGGTGCTGCGGGTAGGCCGTCCTTCCGCGCCTGACCGGGACGGGAGGACCCGGGGCGACGGTTGGATGGACGAAGCCTTCCTCTACGACGATGTGGCCACCATGGGCGTCCTGATGGACGTGGGGGTGAAGCCACCGCCGGTCGTGAAGCTGGCGGAAGAGGGGCATACCGGGCTGCTGGCGCGCGCGTTGAAGGCCGGCGCCTCCCCCGACGCTGAGGACGCCGACGGCAGCGAAACCCTCCTCAGCGCGGCCGCCAGGAACGGGCACGTAGACGCGGTCCGGCTCCTGCTCAAAGCCGGAGCGGATCCGAACAAGAAGGCCACCTCCGGACAGCTGCCCCTGTTGCACGCGGTGGGCAGGAACCCCTACAAGCCGGAGGACACCTCCATCACCCAACTGCTGCTGGATGCCGGCGCGGATGTCAGGACGCCCCAAGCTGGGAGCCACCTGCTCCAGGCGGCCGCGGGCAGCTGCAGTCCGAAGACGGTGGCCCTGCTGCTCAAGCGGAAGGTCCCCTGGCGCCTTGCGCCCGCGCGGGGCGCGGGCCCCTACACGTCGGCGCTGCGCAACCAGAACTTCTGTCCGGAGGAGGAAACCGTGCGGGTGTTCCAGGCGCTGCGCGCCGGGGGGGTCCGCATCCGCGCGGACGACGATGCGGACTGGACCTTCCTCTGGCGCCAGGCAAAGCAGCACCCGGCCTTCGAACGGGAGCTGACGCAGGCCGGCATGCCCCCCTCGCCCGACAGCGATTTCCGTTGAGGCCTTCGGCTCGTGCGGGGGACCGAGGGTGATGTGCCGAGTGCCTGCTCCCCCTGCGTCCTGAGGCTGCGCGCTCACGCAGGTGCTCGGACGAAACCGTTTTCGGTCCTGGCGGGTGCCCACTATCCTGGGGGCACGCGCAGCCCGGCTCCCGTCTGTCCGGCCGTTCTTGACCCGGCCGCGCGCCGCCCACCCAGGAGACGATATGACGCGCGAGTATCCCCAGGAGCAGTTGCTGGCGTTCGTGCAGGCCATGGCCAACGTGGCGGCGAGCGATGGCCGCATCACCGAGGACGAGCGCCAGCAGCTGGATGAGGTGGTGCTGAACATCGGCCTGTCGCCCCGTGACGAGCAGGTCGCCGCGCTCATCGAGGCGGAGTTCCAGAAGCCTGGTCGCCTCACCGACATCGTCAGCAAGATCGAAATCCGCGAGCTGCGCGCGCATCTGCTGCGCATGCTCGTCGAGGTGGCCTGTTCCGACGGAGAGGTGGCGACCGAGGAGCGCGCGTCGGTGAAGGAGACCGCTAGTGCCTTCGGTCTCGACGCGTCGGTCGCTGACGAGCTCATCAATTGGACGCTCGACTCGATCAAGCTCGATCAGCGCGAGCGCGACATCATGGCGAAGCTGGTCTGATCCGGCGCCTGCCGGCGCGATGTCGAGAAGCCCGGTGAACTCAAGGGTCGCCGGGTTCTTCTTTGTCCGCGACCCGGTTTCCGGCTCAGAGCGCCTTGACGGAGCCCGAGACTTTCGGACTGGATGCTCCGCAATCCGGCGACGAAGTGGGGGGGACCATGAATTCCGAACCGATGGTTCGCACTATCAAACGCTTCGGGCTGACGTTGCTGGTGTGCTGGTTCGTGCCCTCTTCCTGCGTCGCCGTGTCGCTCGGCTTGATGGGGGCGCTGCAGGCACTGACGGCTGAGCCAACAGCCTTCCCGGGCGATCCGCCCATCGCGGATATGCTCCTGGAGGTAGCGCTTTGTGGCTGGCTGTTCATCCTGATCGGTTTCTGTGGATTCTTCGTGGCCCGACATGAGGCCGACCCGATCGTCCGACTCTGGCGGCGCGTGCTTCCCCCTCTGACCGTGGTGTCGCTCCTGGCGCTGTCTCCGACAGTGGCCCAGGTTGGCGGACGGCATTTCGGGGGATGGCGCCATCTCAAATCCCTGCTCAGGGAAAACGAAGCCAGGGTTCAACAAATGATTGGGCGGACGGAAGGATCGTTGTCGGAAGAGGAGCGCGAGCGGGTGCGGGCGTGGTTTCTAAAGCATCCCGTGTCCCTCCGGTTCGAGTCGGAGCCCGAGCCTGTGCGGATCCAGCTGATGCACTCCACTCCACCCTATGTCGGAGTCGACTTTGGTCGAGGACGGAACGCGGTCTTCGACCCGGTCACGATGCAGTGCCTGTACGCTGATTGAGGCTGCGCGTTGCTTGAACCGCGTGCCTTCTCGTGGGCCCCGGCGAAGTGGGCGGAGCCCTCTCGCGAGCCGTCAACACGTCAATGACCCTCGCTGACGCGTCATTGACGGGGCAGGACTTCCCGCGGCTGCACCGCCGCGAGCCCCCATCCACACCCAGGCCGAGCGCCGGGGCTGGGATGCACGGGCTGTAGACCTGTGGCGCCTCGCTTGCAAACCCATGTCGCGCGGAAGCGTTCCTGGATCACCCCACAGTCCCTATTCAAGACAACGGAGCTAGAGCGCATGAGAGGTTTTTCGCAACTGGCCGCGCATTGCGCGGTGGTGGGGGTGTTGCTGTCCACTCCCGCCTGGGGCAGCAGGAAGAGCTGTGGCTCGACACCCAGAGCGCCGCCCCTGTTCCCAGCCAGACGGTGCTCAAGAAAGGCTGGCCGTATCTGGTCACGATGCAGGGAACCTTCAACGTGTGGGGGAGCAACATCGTGCCTGGGGCGAACTCAGGTCAGCCGGAGCCCGCGCCCATGTTCCCGAGCCCGAATGGGGGGACCCGCAATGTCGGCTTCGATCCTGAGTTCGTCTTCGCGTGGCCCAAGGACCATGCCCTGGACAAGAGCCCGCAGCCCGGTCCGCAAAAGCATGGCGCCATCAAGGTCTCAAGCGGAGGCAGAGGCGAAGCGGGAAGAGGCAAGCGAGCTGCCTTTAGCAGCGACGAGACAGGAGCCGACCCAGGAGCGCCCGCCGCGGCTGGATGGGGCCGGGTTGCTGCGCAGGAGTTTCGCGCTGGACGTGTTCGCTTGCGGCAGGAGTGGAAGCAGGCGCCGGGTGCTGGCGTATCTGACGGCTCCCAGTGGGGTGCGTGCCCTCCTGGAGCACCTGGGACTGCCCCCGCTGCCTGGGAGACTGTCCCCAGCACGGGGGCCACCCCAGAACGCGGGGTGTTGAGCGCCAGGCCGCGGTGGCCCCCATGCCCAAGCCGCCTGCCGCGCCCCTGAGGGGAGCGCGGCCTGAGCGGGCGTGTGCCCCATGAGGGCTGCACGGCTTCTCGACCGGCCAGGCGCACAGCTCGGCGGCACCCGTCAGCGTCCCTCTTCGGCACCTCTGCTCCAGCCCCCACCCTCAATAGGCCTTCTATTCGCACGATGCGTTAAGGGGTTTCCGCAGGCTCGACGGATGCGTGGGTCGCGGTTGCCATTGGCTCGGCGAGGGAGCGTGACCCATGGCAACCGGCCGTGTTCCGTCCACCCGGCTCAGGGGGCGGGGGTCTGCTCGTAGCCGAGGTCCACATCGAGGATGGTGGGCGCGCACTGGGAGTTCGGGCTGCGCAGTTGGGCCTTCCAACAGAGCTGGAAGCCGTGGAACGGGGTGAGGTCCACCACGGCCTCGTTCTGGCCCGCCGAAAGGGGAACGGGCACCCAGCTGGGCGTGACATTGGCGGTGCAGAGGCCCTGGCTGCACACCCGGCAGTCCGAAGCGACGAAGTAGGTGATGAGGGGCGACACCGGGGTGCCGCAGGCGGGCTCGAGGTACTCCTCCGCGCGGAAGCGCACGCGGGAGACGTCGCAGACGTCCGCGAGTTCGGGGTGCACGTCAGCAGTGAGGACCGAGGAGCGCACCGTCCCTCCCGTGCCCGTCGTGTGGAGGCGGAAGACGACGTCGTTGAAGTCGCGGTCACCGCCGCCACTGACGTCCTCGAAGCCAAGAATCCACTGGCTCGTGGTGGTGCCAGGGGTACCGAGGAGGAGGTGCGGTGTGCCCCCACTGACAGGCGAGGAGGCCCCGGTCGCCGCCTTCGGCAGCATGAGCTGGCCGTGGGCCGACGAGCCGAGCTGATCAAGGGAGTCTGGCTCCAGCCAGCCACACATCCTCTGGCTGGTACCGTCCAGGGTGCAGCTGTATTGGCCGGGCGCGCTCGGATTGCATCCGGGGCGGTACTCGCAGCCCATGTTGCGCTGGGCCACGGGCGTGCCGACGACGTCCGGGTCCAGATTCCACCGCGACTTCGAGAAGAAGACCGACGTGGACGTCTTCAGGTGCAGGGTGCACCGGCCATCAGCCGCCTTGCGCAGGCAGGGGTACACCATGCCGACCTGAGGGTCGTGCGGAGTCGAGTCATGGACGACGAGGAAGAGGACGATCTCCTTGCCGCCCTCCACCCAGCCCAGGTCCACCGTGCGGTCCTGGTCGCTGATGCCCGGATCCGGGTTGGTGGTCCTTGGGAGGCCCGTGCCGTCGTAGGCGACGGTGAGGTCGTCGTCATCGTCCGCCAGCAGGAAGCCCAGCCGTCCAAGCCCCTTGAAGCCATTGGCGGAAGCCGCGGGCTCCAGCAGGTTGGGGATGCGCGCGTAGAGCCCGCCGTCCGAGAAGCCGCTTCCGGGAAGGGTCGTCGAGAAGGCGCCCACCACATCCGTCGTATGGAAGAGGTGCGTCTTCCCCGGCCGGGCATCCGCCAGGGACTGCCCTGCGGCGAAGGCGCTGTTGCAGGTGCTGTTCAGGGCCAGCTCGGGCTGGCTGTACAGGAGTCCCCCGGAGACGAATGTCCGCACGCACCGGCGGGTGCCACCCACGTATGGACGGGCCTGGCCACCGGAGGGCGGCGCCAGGTTGTAGAGGTCCTCGTGCAGGTCCGCGACGCCATTGGCATTGGCATCCCGCAAGAGGTCATCGGCGGAGTCCCAGGGCGTGTTTCGCGTGTCGATGTAGCCGCGGGAGACGAGGTCGTCGTAGTAGAGCCAGCCGAGCGAGTGACTCGCCTCCGACTGCTCGCTCACGAACGACACGGAGAGCTGCCGCTCGGTCGGGAACAGGATGCGCTCCCCGTTCAGCGAGGGCCGGTGGTGGTTGAGGCGCAGCTTCGGCGGCGTGTCCAGGGTGAGCAGCACACCGTCGAGCCCGAGCTCCATCAGGCGGAAGTCGCCCTGGCGGTCCTCTGCCAGGTCCCGCTGCACGTCGATGGCGAACGACGCCGTGGCGGAGTGCCCGAGCGCGTTGGTCGCCGTGACGCTCACGGGCGCGCTGCCCGGAGCGAGGCACATCGGTGGGCGCCACGAGACCTCACTCGTGTTCGCGCCGTGTGTCGGGGCATCCAGCCAGCCGTCGCTGGCGGACCAGGTGAAGGTGAGCGGACTGCCCTGCGGGTCGCTCGCGACAGCGCCGAACAGGGCGACGTCCTCCGGGCGAACCTGCGAGGTGGACTGCGAGACGCTGACGAACTCCGGCGGAAGGCCAGAGGGCTGGGCCCGGCTTGGAGACGCCAGGCTGGACAAACACAGGACGACGGACAGGAACGAGGGCAATCGATTCATGCGTGGCGGCAATGCAATCTCCTCCGGGAAGGGACTCACGGGGCAGGCATTGCATTCTGACCTTGCCCCCTGAAACAGCCAGCCTCGCCACGCGGGTCGATTTCACTCGACGGCTGGGTCGAAGCTGTCCCCACGCGCCCTACAGCTCTCGCCACATGACGGGCCCCGAACTTTCTCATTCGTGCCTCGGGCGCGCCGGGACGGAGCGAGCAGGTGCTCGCGGGCGTGGACGCCCCGCACTCACTTCCCGCAGGCACGGTTTGCATCGGCCACGCAGTCGTTGGTGTTCTGGCAGCTCGTGCAGCGCAACTTCGTGCTGTTGTGTTTGTAGTAGCAGCCGACGGGCTCGGAGCGGGCATCACGCACCTCGCAGAACACGATGGTGCCGGTGGAGCAGAGCGGCTCCGCGACCGGCTCGCCGCAGCAGCCCTCGCCGTCGAAGTGGGGCCGCAGCTCCGTGGTGCACTCCATTCCGGTCGGCCCCCCCTCTCCTCCGGGGTCCGTGCCGGCACAAGCGGTGAGGGTCAGTGCGAGGAGCCATCGCCACGGTCTGGAGGTCACGCGTCGTTCCTGTCTTGGGAGGTGGGATCGCCGGTGTGATTGTATCGAAGAGATGACGCCTCCGTGCAGCCCTGGCGCAGTAGCGCGTGTCCGCTTTCCAGGCGTTTCGAGCGGGCCGCGCGAGGGAAAGCCCCCGCGCAGCCCGCCGTCTTTTTTCCGCCCGCCAGACCTAGTGCGGGTTGCTCAGGCGGAGGTGCAACAGGGTCGACTCCGTCCAGGCTGACGCCTCCGACCCACCCGAGCTGGCCTGGTTGTCGTAGATGGCGTCAACGAGAGCCCGCAGCCGCTGGGCCCGCCCTTTCACCTCGGTGTCGAGCTTGATGATGAGGTTCTCGGCGGGTGGCGACAGGGTGACGGCGAACAGCGCGTAGAGGTCCGAGAGGTCGTCATCCACGGTGTCCTCGTCGTCGACATCCCAGCCCGACATCACGGCGTCGTCCCCGTACAACAGCGCCCGCAGCCCGTCATCGTGCTCCACCGACAGTGGCAGCCCCAGCGTCACGTAGGCCTTCCACAGGAGCTGCGTGCCCGTCAGCCGCTGCGCGTACCCGTTCAGCGCGTCCCCCGGCTGCTTCACCCGGAGGGCGATGGAGGCATAGAAGTCCTGCTGCTCCCGCACCAGCCTCGCCGCCACCTTCGGCCGCACCAGGTCGCGCAGCGTGGTGGACAGCAGGCTGGCGTTGCTCGACGGCAAGGCCGAGATGGCGCCCCAGTTCTGCACGAGCGCCTTGTCCGGACTCACCGTCGCGTTCGGGTTGTAGGTGGGGATGCGGTCCTGCCGGACGATGTCCACCAGCTCGGTGGTGGGGGAGAAGGAATGGGCGAAGACGAACTCGGACTTCACCGCGCTCGTCGCCGCGTCCCAGTACCGGTAGCGGACGTACACCGTGGGGCGGAGCCAGTACTTCAGCTCGTAGTAGGTCCCCAGGCCCGTGGGCTGGGAGCTGTGGAGCTGCCACCGGGTCGTCGCGCACACGTCCAGTTGTGCCCCCTCCAGGTCCAGGTTGTCCGCGATGAGCAGCGCGCGCAGCGCGTCGTACCGCCACACCGTCAGCGCGAGCCCAATCTGATCGGGCGCGTTATCGCCGTCGCCGTCCGGCCACTTCCCGTCTCCCTCGCACCGGACCACCTCCTTCACCCCGGGCGTCAGGGCATGCTGGGACGGCTGCTGATCCGGCCCTCCCCACAGGTCGATGCCGTACAGCTTCTTGAGCGGATCGTTCCGCCAGACGGACTCGGCGCCGTTGATTGCCGCCTTCATCGCATCCCAGTCTCCGGTGTAGCGGTCATGCAGGGCGCCGAAGAGCGGCTTGCCGATGTTGCGCAGCGCCGCGTCGAGCTTCTCGCCCTCCGTGATGATCTCCCCGTGGTGGGTCATGGGCTGCGCGGCCGCGTAGGCGGCCTGCTCCTCGGTGAGCCGCGCATACGCCTCCGCGCCGTTCCCCCAGTCCTTCGGGCTGACGAGCCGCTTGTCAGACAGCGCGGAGAGTGGGGGCCACCGGCCCGGAAGCTGGGCCAGGTAGTTGATGTTGTGCGCCACGGTATGCGTGGTGAGCGAGACCAGGATGCCCGCGTCCGAGTAGTCCCGGCCATAGGCGCCAGCCAACGTCTCCCCGAGCGCCTCCGTCTTCGCCCAGGAGAAGAAGAGCGGCTCCGCGTTGGTGTAGTCCGGGGCGTTCGGCATGGGCGACGGGTGGTAGGCGTCCCACTGGAGGTAATGGTCCACGCCCAGCCGGAACGGCTGGCGCGCGTTCTCCTCCAGCGCAACGAAGATGTCCCGTTCCATCCGGTTCAGGTTGCTGTTCAGGTTGAACAGGGCCGACTGCGTCTCCTGGAGGTCCTGGTTGAGCAGCCCCAGCTGCCAGTCCACCAGGTCGAACCGGCTCATCATCTCCGCGTAGATGAAGTTGAGCTTCCGGTCGATGCGGTCGAACCGGCTGAGCATCTGTACGCGCACCTCGCCCACGAACTGCCGGAGCTCCTTCACCTCCTTGAGGATGAGCTGCTCGGGCGTCGGCTGGTTTCCACCGCTCAGGATGGAGAGGAACTGCACCACGGCGGCCACCATCTGCCCGGTGAATACCGCCGCGCTGATGACCTGGAAGCCCTTGACGCCCAACCCCAGCGCCCCCGTGAGGGTGTCCGCGATCTTGATGGAGCTCTCCGTGTAGCCGGCGATGGCCTGCAGCGTGGTGTTCAGGGCGCTGCTGAAGCGCGCGATATCACCGGCGAGCTCACCCTGCTCGAAGCCCCGGAGCAGCATGGAGGCGAGGCCCAACGCCCCCGAGACTCCCTCGCGGACGCCCGTCGTGGCGTCCTTCACCCGGGTCCGGTCCTTCTTCGCCTGTTCGAGGATCTGCTTGAACTCCTCTTCCGGGGTCAGGGTCGTGGCGCTGGCGGCGGCGAGCGCCGAAGGGGCCCCGGCCGGACGCAGGGCCGTGCGGTCCCGCCACCTCTGCTCGGCCGCGTTGAGCGTGTAGAGGACGGTGGCGTACTGCTTCGCCACATCGAGCCCGGCCGTGCTCGCGTCCGTCACCAGTTGGCGGACCTCCGCCTCGGTGGCCTCGATGCTGCCATCCGACTGCCAGTGATTGATCACGAACGTGCGGAGCGGCTCCATGCGGTACAGATCCAGCATGCTGCGCGCGTCCGTGTCGGTGTGGATGCCCAGCGTGGTGCCGATGATCCCGGTATTCACCGCCGTCGCCAGCGCGGTGGAGCCCAGGGTGGTGTCGAAGAGTTGATCCCACGCCCCGAGGATGAACTCCTCGCCCCGCCCGTACTGCCCCACGTGCTCATGCGCGGACTCGGCCAGCTGCTGCTGGCTCAGCCCGGTGTTCATGGTGCCGAGCAGCCCCCGCGAATAGGCCCGCAGGGCGTCGCGGGCCACCGGTGAGGCCGCCAGCCCCGGCTCGGCCCGGGAGAGCATCCGGATCACCAGCCGCACCAGGGGGCCGCTGGCATCCCGCGTCGGGTCGTAGGCGTAGCTGTTGAGTGCGACGGACACACTGTTGAGGTGCGTGGTGAGGTTCGCCGCCGACATTCCCGGGTTCTGCCGGGCCAGGAAGTACGCCGTGCCCGCGAGGATGTGCAGCTTGGGGTTGTTCTTGAAGAGGGCCGCCGCGGTGTAGACGCGCTTCTGGACGTCGGTGCGCCCCAGGAAGAAGGGGGCGCGGCACTGG
Organism: Corallococcus llansteffanensis; assembly: GCF_003612055.1. GTDB lineage: Bacteria > Myxococcota > Myxococcia > Myxococcales > Myxococcaceae > Corallococcus > Corallococcus llansteffanensis. Next base: position 10,633 of record NZ_RAWB01000074.1, on the reverse strand, counting down.
GTGCAGAAGATGGGCTCGTCATAGACGGGGGAGCCAAGGGTGCCAGAGGCGGCCCATTGCGCCTGTGCCTGCGCCTCCACGGCGGCCTGGGGCGTGTTCGGCGGCACGGTCGTCGTCCCGCTGAAGCCGGGGCCGCAGTCCGCGTCCGACGGCGCCAGCCCGTGGGCGCTCGCGCGGCAGCTCTTGTAGACGGGTGAGAGGCTGGAAGCCGAACACGGGCCCACCGCGGTCCCGCACTGGGGCCCGGTGCCGTACTTGTACTCCGGGTAGGTGAAGGTGACGTCGCAGCGGATGCCCTCCGACTCCCCGTCGGAGTAGGGCTCGGACGTATAGGTATACGTGGCGCCCTGCTGATGCGGGGGCAGCTGATAGAAGATGTAGTTCTGGGCCGCCAGGTCGCAGGAGCCGCCCTGCAGCCCGGAGACGAAGAACGGCACCAGGCTCGTCACGGTGGCCATGCCGAAGTCCGGGTGCTGGCAGGTCTGGTGGTTCACGCAGGCGGGCGCGCAGGAGGTGATGCTCTGCCCGCACTGGGGACCGGTGCCCGTCGCGACCGCGGCGTTGGGGTAGTTGGAATAGATGATGACGCAGGGGCGCGTAGGAAGGATGGGAGCCGCCACGGGGCTCGCTCCGAAAAATGCCGCGTCCGCGAGGAAGCCGCCCTCCTTCAGGGATTCGCCGCCGCCTCCGAGGGGCCCGATGACATACGTGACGCCCGCGCGGTCCGCGGGGGAGAGCTGCGCCAGGTGCGCATCCGCCGCGTCCTGGCAGGAATGCCCGGGATCGTCCGGGATGCTGACCGTCTGCGTATACGTGCCGCGGATCTTGCCGAAGTCCGGGTGCTGGCACGTGCCGTAGACGAGGCAGGACTGCGGGCTCGTGTCGGCGCCGCAGGCCTCCTCCCGCTGTGACGCGAAACACTCAAGGCTGTAGCCCAGGCCGCCGGTGCAGACGCGGGAGCCGCTGGTCACTTCCGAAAGGGCACACGCCCCCAGCTCCGCGCGGGAGACATGGGGCGCCTCCGGCTCGGGAGCGGCGCGGGCAGTCTCGGCGGGCTCCGAGCGCCCGCACCCCCACATCGTCAGCACCGCGACGAGCGCCCCCAGCCAGCCCGCACGGGAGCGCGCACCGTGCGAGGGAGCTCTCGCGGCGTGCTGGCATTGCAACCCCTGAAAAACAGACCCGTCCATGGATGGAAGTCCCCTTTTCGCGGTCGCCCGGCGCTCGACCGCTACCGCACCGGCACCTGGAGTGTCGGCGTTCCAGCAATACGCACGACCCCGGACATCCTGGTCACTCGGGCTTCGGATTGTTGCCAAAGGGGATGCTTCGGCAATGAGCACGCCTCGGTTCTTGCCGTCGCGATGCATTGCGCGAAGAACGTTCCGCATGCAGACCCAGGGCCTCGCGATGCCGAGGCCCCGGCGTGGGTGCTCACGGCGAATACTGGCCCTGGAGCGTCACCCCCGCGTAGGCCGCGAAGCCGTGCACGATGACGTAGTACTTCCCGGCGGTGGCACGTGCCGGCAGGGTGCACGTCTCCGCGTTGCCGCTCAGGTACGGGCGGCAGTCATACGTGGGGATGGGCACCTCGCCGAAGCGGACATACAGGTCCGCGTCACCCGTCCCACCGCTGAGGGTGAAGACGACCTGCTTGTTCGCCGGCACGTCGAGTGTGTACAGCGCCTTGGACGTGGCCGCCCCGGAAAGCCCCGTCACCGGCACTCCGTTCCCCAGCGCGATGGCGAGCGGAGGCGGCTGCGGGTTGACGCCCACACCGACCGCCTCCCATGCCGCCTTCACCGCATCCTGGTGGGCCTGATCATAGCCCAGGAGCGAGGCGGTCATGATGGTCCACGCCTTCGCCTGTTCGAAGGTCGTGCTGCTGACGAAGATTTCCGTATTGGCCTTGTACCAGATGCCGCCCGCCCGCTGAACGCCGATGGCCGGTACGTGGATGCTGGACCGCCCGCGCGGATGCGTGCCGCCCTTGGACAGCAGCGCGAATGCCAGGTTGGGTATGCCCGAGCCGTAGTGCGCGTCCGTGCTGGAGGTGTAGTCGGACGCGTAGTCGATGGAGTCTCCGTCCTTGACGGGGTCGTCCATGTAGCGGAGCGCATCCCCGGCAATGGGGGGCGTCCAGATGCCCTCGCCAATCTTCCAGACATCCGCGGCGGTGCTCCAGGTGCCCGACTGCCAGCTCTGGCAATAGGCACTGAAGGTGTCGGAGATGCCTTCGCTCAGCGCACCGGACTGCCCCGCGAACGTGAGATTGGATTCGCTCTCCGTGACGGCGTGGGTCAGCTCGTGCACCGTGACGTCGCCATCAATGCCCAGGGGCCCGGCGTTCACCCCATCACCATCGCCATACACCAGCTGGTTCCCATCCCAGTACGCGTTCGAGTACTGATTGAGGTAGTGCACGGTGCTGATGATCGTGTGGTCCGAGCCGTCATACGAGTCACGGCCAAAGTTGACCTTGTAGCAGTTGTACATGTAGCCCAGCATGTCGAAGTTCGCGTCGACAATGCTGTCATACGAGGGCCAATCCACGCGGACCAGCTTGCCCGGAAGGGTGCCGTTGAAGCTGTACACCTTGCGTTTGAGGAGGCCGTGGATTTCCGGCGCGCGCAGCAGGACCGTCGAGTCGGTCGCGCTCACGTAGACCCGGTCCCGGAGCGGCATGTCCGCTCCTTCACCGGCCACGCGAGTCTCCCAGGCCAACCGCAACGGTCCCGCCTCGGTACGCACGTACACGAGGCGGGGCTCGCCCTGGATGGACAGGCCCGTCCCCCGGGTGTCCTTCAGCGCGGCCTCCACCGCGACAGCGGCCGTCACCTGGGGACGCGCGGAGACGCTCACGCCGTCACGCGCGGATCCATTCACCATGAACACGGTGCCGTCCGGACGCGCGTGCAGGAGGAGCTCTCCTCCGATGACGTCCAAGCCATTCTTCGTCTGCCGGTAGCGAAGATGGTGATTGCCCGCGGTGTCCCGGCGCGCCCTTTGGAGGACCAGGTCCTCCGCCCGAAGCCGGAACACGGGGGCCACTGCGGCCACCGCTGGCGCCGCCGCCTGCTCCAACGACAGGGCGGACACCGTTGGCTCCAAGCGCCCCAGCTCCCCCTGGAGGGTGTCCGGGATGCCATCCGCGTGGACTCCGCGCACGGAGGCACGGGTGAGCGCGCTCAACGAGGACTGGATGTCCGCACCTGACTTCTCGGGGGCGCGGGCCAGTGCTTCGTCATCTCCGGCGGGGGCCCGGCTCCCGCAAACCGTCAGCGAGGCTCCCAGCCAGACCGCGCCACACATCCTCAAGACTCGATAGGCCAATGCAGTACCCCCGGAAGGACGTTCAATCCCTGGCAAGTATAGACGCACTGGGAGTCCTGTTTCGATTGGAGAGCCGCCGCGCGAGCACTCCAGGGTAGTTGACCCGAAGGTACAAAATGCGTGCAAAGCCGCCACGGAGGCCATCCGTGCGTTGGGGCTCGCAGCGGGCTGAGGGCGGGTGACACACTGGGGGAAAGGCCCCCAGGAGCGAGTCCGAATGCCAGAGTCCTACTACGTGTTGGGAGCGGAAGACCCCGACGTCGGCTACCGCGCCCGGCTGGCCTATACGCGTGACCACCCGCTGCGCAGTTGGATGACAGGCGTGCGTTTCGACAAGCAGCCGCCAACGCCGATTCCCCTCAAGCTGCGAGGCACCGACGAGGAAGGGTGGGTGCTCGGCGAGCTGTGGCTCACGCCGATCACGGTGATGTCCAAGCGCCTGCACGAAGTCCTGCTGCGGGCCGGCGTGGACAATCTCGATGCCTATGCCGTGGAGCTGACGGACCCTGAGGACGGCACGGTGTACCGGGACTTCGTCGCCTTCAACCTCGTCGGCAAGGTCGCGGCGGCCGACGCGGGCAAGACCCGCTTCGCGGCAGGGGGGAAGGAGCGAATGAGCTCCGCCGACATCGACTCGCTGGCGGTCGACCTGGACAAGACGCGAGGCGCGTTGATGTTCAGGTTGGCCGAGTCGGTGAATGCGATCGTCGTGCATGCCTCGGTGAAGGACGCGATCGAAGCCGCTGGCATCTCGACGCTCACCTTCCTGGAACCGGAAGACTGGGCGGGCTGAGGCCGCTCCGAGCGTGCATCGCGCTCCCGCCGGAGTACGGTCCGGAGCGCGGACGCCACTCGACTGATGTCGGAGTCTGAAATGAAATGCGCCACACTCGGCGCGACGGTCCGTATGTCTTTTTTCAGTGCTTCTGGCCGGACATGAGTAGGACTTTCGAAATCGGCTCCATCAGCCCAATACTTGTTCCAATTCCATGCACATCCAGTGATGATGGCGACGATTGGTGCAATGCCAATCCCTGATGCGAAGGATAATTATGTCACAGCTTCACAAGTGTCTGCTGACAGCCTCCCTGGCCTTTCTTGGTTTGAGCGCCTGTGGCGACGTGTCCCCTCCGGACGCGGCACAGCGCAGCACCCGCCAGGATGAGATGGTGGCAGAGGCTGTGCCTCTCCCGATCCCTGCTGGCTGCCTCCTGACCTCACTGGATACAGACGGTGACGGCATCTGTAACGTCGTGGAGCTTGTGTTGGGCACCGATCCCAACAAGGCTGACACGGATGGGGACAGTCTCAGCGACTACGTAGAGACGTTCGGCTTCGGCGGCCTGGATCTGAGTGCCCTCGGCGCCAACCCGCGCAAGAAGGACGTCTTCGTGGAGGTGGACTACTATCCCAACCTCAGGCCCAGCCAGGCCACGCTGGACAAGGTCATCACGGCTTTCGCCAGCGCGCCGGTGAGCAATCCGAATGGGTCCACAGGCATCACGCTGCACCTGGTGGTGGATCAGCAGATCGCCGCTGCGGACGCGGACATGGACCTGAGCCCCGTGTGGACGGAATTCGACGTCATCAAGGCGAAGTACTTCGCCGCCGCCCGCGCGCCCTACTTTCACTACATGGTGTTCGCGTTCAGATACGACGGGAACTTCTCCAGCGGTATCTCTCGCGGCCTCCCCGCGCATGACTTCCTGGTGACGGTGGCCTCTTTCAATGGCACCGAGCAACAGCAGGCCGGCACCCTCATGCACGAGCTGGGTCACAACCTGGGCCTGCGCCACGGTGGCAATGAGGAAGCCAACTACAAGCCCAACTACCTGAGCATCATGAACTACGAATACCAGTTCTATGGATTCGAAATTCGCAACACGGTCGGCGGTCTCGACTACTCGTCTGTGCAGGTGGCTTCCTTCAGCGAGGCGGCCGTCAACGAGCTCACCGCGTTCGCGCCCGTCGCCCCGACCACCGAGACGGACCTGGGCAAGATCTACGGGCTGCGCTTCAACGGCGCCCAGGTGTCTATGTTCTCTGCAACCGACTTCCTCGACTTCAACAACAACCGCCAATACGACTTCAACCCCTATGCGCTGGACTTCAACCGCAACGGCGTCGCGACGGATGTGTTCCCCGCATCGCAGAACGACTGGACGGCCCTGATCTATGACGGCGGCGGCCAGATTGGCTTCGCCACGCCGGGCATGTCCCGGCATCTGGATCGCGAGGAGCTCTTCCTCGTTGCCCCCGAGAAGATGGAGCCCTGCCTCTCCGGGGATCCGGACCGCGCCCCGTAAGTCCGCCTCCCGTTGCTGAAGAGTCGAATCCCACCGCCGGGGCCGCCTGCACGGGCCCCGGCGGGCGGGCGATTCTGGAGCAGCCCGTGGGACTTACGGGGTCGGCAACATTTCCAGGCTCCACACGGTGCCGGTGCCGGTGGCCGCCGCGTTGACGCCCTGGGCCGCGTCGGTACGGTTCAGGTAGTCCCCCTTCACCGACTTGAGCTTCACCTTGCCGCTGGCGAACTCAGGAGTCCACGCGTTGCCGGTGGCGCCGGTGGCCGCCGCGGTGATGGCCTGGGCCGCGTCGGTACGGTTCAGGTAGTCCCCCTTCCATGACTTGAACAGGTACTTGCCGTCCGCGGCGCACTCAAGGGTCCACTCATTGCCAATGCCGGTGCCCCAGGTGGTGACGGCCGGGGCACTGTCCGGCCGGTGCAGGCCGTCCATCTTCGACGACCGCAGCACCACCTTCTTGCCGCACGCGGCGAGCTCGACGGTCCACTCATTGCCAATGCCGGTGCCCCAGCTGGTGACGGCCGGGGGGCTGTCCGGCCGGTGCAGGCCGTCCCCCTTCGACGACCGCAGCACGAGCTTGCCGGCGGTGGTGAATGCAGGAGTCCACACGGTGCCGGTGCCAGTGGCCGCCGTGGCGACGGTGGCGCCCTGGGCGAGGTTGGTACGGTTCAGGTAGTCCCCCTTCGTCGACTTCAGCTTCACCTTGCCGTCCGTGGTGCACTCGGCGGTCCACTTGTTGCCGGCAGCGCCGGTGGCCGCCGCGGTGATGGGAATGGCCGCGTCGGAACGGTTCAGGTAGTCCGCCTTCCACGACTTGAGCTGGATCTCCATACCGCAATAGGGGAAGGGCGCCGGAGCGGCCATGGTGCTGGTGGGGGCCTGGCCGAGCGCATTGGCCAGCAGGACGGTAGCAATGGAAGCGAGCATCGTCATCAATTCCTCACATCAAGGGCTGGTATCTGAAAAGGGTTTTGACTCTGGGACTCGCGCCTGCGAGGACTGTCTCGTCGGCGTGCTCTGCGGCTGTCTCACAGCAAACGGCTGGCCAGACCCTTGGAGCCCACGTGTGAGAGGAGATGCGGGGTGACGGAGAAGGGGCTCAAGGCCATGGACACGCTTCGCTGACGTGTCAGCGAAGCGGGCTGACGTGTCCGCGCTCTGGGAGTTCGACTTCCAGCTGTCCAGTCGAACAGCGTGGGCTGGAGCGCGCGGGTTGGCACCCAGATGGTGGAGCTCGACTCGACCGCTCCCTCCTCGATAGCGCAGGCTCTGACCACCCGCCCCGGCGGCGTCTATGAGCTCAGCGTCTCCTTCTCGCCCCGGCCCACCGTGGCCGACAACCGCATCGGCGTCTACTGGAACGGCCAGCAGGTCGCCGTTCTGGACGCGAGCGGCGTGGGCTCCAGCAACAGGACGACACCATCGAAGGTGACCTCACGAAGCCGGATGGTGAGTACGTCGAAGCTCGCAAGTCCGCGAAGCACTCGAACCTCATCCGCGAAGACTTCGAGACAAGGTCATGCAGTCCGTGGGTGAGCTGTAATTCCCCACGAATTGCCGGCGGGAACCTTCCGCCAGCCCCGTTGTCCAACGAGCGCGAGAGCGAACCGGGAGCCCCCTTCATGGCCGTACCCCTGACACTCAAGGTCTTCAAGGGCGACACGCTGGTCGCCTCCAAGGACTACGAGCGCGACATCATCAAGATTGGTCGTCTGTCTTCCGCGCACCTGTGCCTGGAGGACGACAAGGTCAGCCGCATCCACTCCGTCATCGAGGTCGCGGGCGACGGCTCCATGTCCATCATCGACATGGGCAGCGTCGAAGGCACCTACGTCAACGGCAAGCGCGTCAACAAGGGGCAGATCTCCTTCGGTGACGAGGTCCGCGTGGGCGGCACCACCATCCGCCTGGAGAACCCGGCCGCCGTCGCCGCGGTGAACCTGGCCGCCGCCGTCGCGCAGGCGGACGCGCCCACCGACAAGAACGCCACCGTGGCCCCCGTGGCCGGCGCTTCCGCCGCCGCCATCGCGCAGGCCGTGGCCGCTCCGGTCGCGCCCGTTGTGACGGCGCCCGTCGCCGCTCCGCCTCCGCCCGCCGCCGCCGCGATGGATGCGTCGGTCGCGCCCACGCAGAAGAACAAGGTCGTGGCGCCCGCCGCCAAGGCCCCCGAGGAGGCTCCGGAAGCCCCTTCCGAGGACGAGGAGGCCGCGCCGCGCGTGCGCACCGTGCGCCGCACCAAGTCCAACGGTCCGCTGGGCGTGTCGCTGCGCCTGCTCTGGGGTTATCAGCGCGTGGGCGAGTTCTTCGTGCCCCCGGGCGCGAAGAAGGGCTTCACGGTCGGCAGCGCCAAGGGCGTGGACTTCGTGATGGACGACGCCAAGCTGGGCGGTCCCTCCTTCGAAGTGCTGCGCACCGACGGACAGACCTTCTCCGTGCGCTTCGCGCGCAAGATGAAGGGCGAGCTGACCCGCAAGGGCGAAACGCTCGACCTGGAAGCGGTCATCGAGTCGGGCAAGGCCTCCAATGAGGGCGAGTCCTACGGCGTGACGCTGGAGGCCGACGACTTCTTCTGGGTGGACCTGGGCGGCCTCACGCTGGAGGCGCAGCTCCAGTCGGTGCCCAAGCGCGTGGTCGTGCCCGTGGGCGAGAACCTCGACTACACGGCGCTCAACATCTTCCTGGTGATGTTCTTCATCGCCACCGCGTTCGTCATCCACTCGATGAACAGCAGCGGGGAAGGGGATGAGTACGCGGACGAGCTCGCGGGCAACGACGCGCGCATCGCCAAGCTGGTCATCAAGGCCCCCGAGACCCAGAAGAACAAGTTCCTGGAGAAGCTCAACCAGCAGAAGGAGAAGAAGTCGGGCGAGATGGCCCAGAAGACGCGCGGTGACGAAGGCCAGCTGGGCAAGAAGAACGAGCTCAAGGCCAACAACCGCACCGTGTCCAAGGGCGACCTGAACAGGAAGGACGAGGCGCGCGCCCTCACCGCGAAGATCTTCGGCGGCGGCAAGGGCGGCATCTCCAACATCTTCGGCAAGTCCGGCCTGGGCGGTGAGCTCAAGAGCGCCATGGGCAACGTGTTCAGCGCCAAGGTGGGCAACGCGGGCGGCTTCGGCGGCATGGGGCTGCGCGGCAGCGGCGGTGGCGGCGGTACCGGTGACAGCATCGGCATCGGCGGCATTGTCACCAAGGGCCGTGGCGGCGGCATCGGCGGCTACGGTACCGGCGTGGGCACGCTCGGCGGCAAGCAGAGCGTGGACGTGGGCATCACGTCCTCGGACCCGGAGGTCATGGGCTCGCTGGACAAGGAGCTCATCCGCCAGGTCATCCAGCGCAACCGCGGGCAGATCCGCTACTGCTACGAGAGCCTGCTCAACCGCTTCCCCAAGCTGGGCGGCAAGGTCTCAGTGAAGTTCATCATCAGCGCCACGGGCTCGGTGGCCACGTCCAACGTCGCGCAGTCCACGGCGGGCAACTCGGACCTGGAGACCTGCGTCGCGGGCCGCGTGCGCACCTGGAAGTTCCCGGAGCCCAAGGGTGGCGGCTCCGTGATCGTCACCTACCCGTTCATCTTCAAGCAGGCCGGCGACTAGCCTGGACTCGACTTCAACCGTGTGCCGCGCGGGCGGCCCTGGCGACAGGGCTGCCCGCTTCTTCACTTCCTCCTCCCGTCCCCGCGAGGCCCCGGCAGGAGCAGCGGAGGTGCGGAGGAAGCAGCGCGCTGAGCTCCCTCAAGCGTGGGCAGAGCCGAAGCCGGAAGAGGCAAGTGAGCCGCCTGAGGCAGCGACGAGACAGGAGCCGACCCAGGAGCGCCCGCCGACGTGTTCGCCTGCGGCAGGTGTGGAGGCGGGCGCCGGGTGCTGGCGTATCTGACGGCTCCCAGTGGGGTGCGTGCCCTCCTGGAGCACCTGGGACTGCCCCCGCTGCCTGGGAGACTGTCCCCAGCACGGTGGCCACCCCAGAGCGCGGGGTGTTGAGCGCCAGGCCGCGGTGGCCCCCATGCCCAAGCCGCCTGCCGCGCCCCTGAGGGGAGCGCGGCCTGAGCGGGCGTGTGCCCCATGAGGGCTGCACGGCTTCTCCTTGACCTCACTCTCCCGGAGGGCGCGCTGGGCGTCGCCAAGGCGATGGGCGCCGTCACGCCCGAGCCGGGGAATCCCTGGGTCTGGGTGCTGGGCGGAGACGGCAACATCTGGGCGAATGCTTTCTACGGCCCCGGCGGCTGGTGCAATCTCGGCGCGCCCCCGGGCGTCAATGTCACCGAGCCGCTGGGCGTGCTCGTCGTCGCCAATGGCATGCAGTACGGTTACGTGCTCGGCCCGGACGGACAGCCCTGGATGACTTCAGGGCCGTCGGTGCCCGGTGCGCCATGGTCGCCGATGGGCTCGGCGGCCACGGCAGCGCAGAAGCGGGGCGCCTGGCACGGCACGGGCGAGAGCAGAGAGGCAGGGGAATGAGCCTGCCTTGAAGCAACACGGGCTGAATTCCCGAAGGGCCTGGGCGACATCCCGCGCTATCCGAGCGCCGCCTTCCCATCCGGCTTGCGCTGGAACCTGTAGAGCACGAAGCCCACCGCGAGCGCGACGGCCCCGGCGAAGAGGTTCTCGCGCTCCGCACTCAGCGCGAAGACGACGCACAGTGCGGCGGCGGCGAGGGGAATCACGGGTCCCCCCGGGATGCGGAACGCGTTCGCGGGCGCCTGGAGCTTGCGGCGCAGCACGGGCACCGCCAGGGCCGTACCGAAGTACGTGGCGAGCCGGGCCACCACGGAGAGCGTGGCGAGCACCTCGAACGAGCCGGAGAACGCCAGGGGCAGCGCGATGGCCGTCTGCGTGAGGATGGCGACCGTCGGCGTGCGGTAGCGCGGATGCAGCGTGGCGAGCGCAGCGGGGCCAAAGCCGTCCTGGGCCAGCGCGTACAGGTAGCGCGGCCCGGCGAGCACGGTGTTGCTGTTGGTCCCCAGGATGGACAGCGCCCCGCCCACCGTCATGAGG
>NZ_RAWB01000749.1 GCF_003612055.1 Corallococcus llansteffanensis | reverse complement strand
ACCAAGCGGACTTCCGGTGCCTGCGCTTCGACGGCGGATGGTGGCTGCATGGGAAATCCCGCTCCTCCCCCTCATGTTTCTTCAACCGGAGGGCGACTGCGGTCTCTTCCAAACTACAACTGTAGGACTAGGGCAGCGGTTCGAGCCCCGGAGCGGGCAGGGCGGTGCCGGCGGGCCAGAGCACGTAGGCGGCGCCCCGGGAGTGCTGCCAGGCGCGCCACAGCTCGGCGCGCCGGTACGTCGCGCTGGTGGTCTCGTTGGAGCCGAAAGCAGGGTCGTTGACGACGACGTCGCCCTCGGCGGTGAAGCCCTTCACGACGATGAGGTGGCCGTCGGTGCGGCGGGCGGCGCCTCCGGCGAGCTCCCCGGGTTCGTACGCGATGCTGATGCTCACGGGGATGCCGGCGGCGACGAGCCGCTCCACGGGGGCGAAGGAGTCGAAGCGGGCGACGAGCCCGTGCAGGGCGCCGTTCGCCATGTGGGCGGCATAGGCGGTGTTGAAGGGCCAGTTGCCGGTGCCCTTGTAGACCCAGTCATAGGTGTGGGCGGCGGCGGTGGGCACGGGGTGCTCCAGCTCCGCGACACCCAGCTTCCGGCTCCAGTAGCCGAGCAGCATGGTGGTGGACGTGGGGGAGCACCAGACCTCGCCGCCGTCGGGGTAGATCATCTGTGAGTAGCCGGGCACGTCCAGCACGGTGCCCCACGCGGTGCGGTCCGCGGCGGCGTCCGCGGCGGGCTTCATGCGCGTGTCGGTGACGGCGGCGGCGAGCCCGCGGACGCGGGGGCTGGCGTCGGGGCGCTCGGAGAAGAGGAACACGGTGACGCGCAGGGCGTCCGCGCGGCGCTTCAGGTTGAGCGTGTCGGTGAGCACGGTGCCGTCCGCGTCACCCTGGCCGTCCACGCTGTGGCGCGCGACGGTGGCCGCGTCGAAGGCCCAGACGCCCAGGTCATAGTCCTTCGTCCAGGAGCCCTCGATGCGCGCGGCGACGGTGAGCTTCACCCAGGTGCCCGGAGGCGTCTGCGCGTCGAAGGACGGCACCACGCTGTCGAAGCCGCCGGGGACGGACTGGACCTCGGACGTGGCCGTGCCGAAGCGGAACGTGCCGCCGTTGTAGAAGGTGCCGCCGTCCAGCCAGCCGCCCGCGGGGAACGGGTCGGTGCCCTCCTTCGCGGCGGTGTCCAGCTCCAGCGTACCGTCCGGAGCGACGCGGGTGCCGTCGCGGGTGAAGCGTGCGAGGTCGCCCGTCGCGGCCGTGCGCTGCCACAGCCGCGCAGGGGAGCCTGCCTCGGCCTGCGGCGCGTCCGTGGACGGCGATGGAGACGAGGAGACGCAGGCCCCGACGAAGGCGGCCAGCAGGACGGCGGAGAGGAGTCGGGCGCGGGCGTTCACAAGCAAGAGTCTCACCGACGGTCGTGCGAACTTACAAGGAAATCCAGCCAAAGTGGAGAAGTCCGGACTGAAGACATTTTGTCCAGGGCACCACCAGCCAAGAACGCACGCAATTTCTAGAGGCTATTGCGGTCGAGTGTAAAAAAGCCTCTGTGGGCGCACAGATATGTAAGACTGAGTTCGTCTGTGACCATGTCAGTAATGAACAATCTGGAGTGGATGCGTGCCCAACGACCTTAGCCTCTTAACTTGCGGCAATCCTGGCGCTGCTCTCCAAAATTCGGAGCTGGGCCAGATCCTCTCACATATCCAGAGTACAATGGATTATGTGATGACCCAAATCTCCTGGTTGAGCGAACAGGATGGCGGGCGCGTGTCTATGTTCGGCCCTTTCTTAGGGCGCTCGCTGCTTGAGCTAGCAGCCACCGCATTGGTTGGCCGACTTGATCCGTTGCGCCTCTTGGTTGTCCGCCAAGTTCAAGCTCAGCCTGGCTATGACACGGAAATTCCCTGGAAGGCATCAATCCGATGGCAAGGAGATGTCCTCTCGGGCAGCAAAATTCAAGGCCTATGGGGAAGTGCGCTGGAATACGAAAAAGTCACCAAGGCTCTTCTTGGGGACTATTACGATCATCTAATTTGGAGGCCAGCCGTTCAATACATGCTTGGCGGAGGAAGCCAGGGTGGAGGGAATTGGTTTGCACAGCTTGGCGCTATTTCTCCCGACTCGTTTGTGAATAGAAAAAGAGATGAAATTGGGCGGCTCTATTCTTCACTCTCAAAGGGGATTCATCATGAGTTTGTGTTGCCGCCCGGGTCCCGGTATGATCGTGCGACTGTTGTAGACTTGGTCCAGCGTGCCACACACCAGATTGCTGATATCGCGTTGGTATCCCACTTTGTTGCGCATGCATCTGCTTCGTTGAGTCACGCTGATGCGCTGGCGGCATTTAACCGATTTGAGAACGTTGAGGTGATGAAATGAGCCAGGAAGCCGAAACCCAAGCGGAGTTGATCCTGGCGGCGGAGGATTGTGCCCCAGAGTTGTTCGATGAATTGCATCGATTCTCAACTCTGAATGATCGGCGCATAATAACAACACTTATCGCCCACGGTCCCGTACTGCTTCGTGGAGGGCGCGGAACTGGAAAGAGTGCCTTTATGATTGCGGCCTCAAGGCAACTAGATCCCTTGACGCCTACTTCAACTGCGGTGGGTATCTACATGAGCCTTCGTCACGCACCGCTTCTGAAAAGTACGGGGGATGCGTATGAAAGGATTCTTGCTCAAATTATTATTCGGCAGGTCCAAGACACCCTTGGCGGACGGGCGGGGGATTTCGATCCATCTCCTGATGTTGGTTCTGTGCAGCATGCGCTTTCGAAGCTTGCGAGTAAACTTGGCAAGCGTATTGTTCTCTTCTTCGACGATGCTGCACACCTCGGGCGTGAAGCTTCGCTTGAGGAGTTTTTCGATATTTATCGAACGCTCTCGAGTAGCGCTGTTTCATGCAAAGCCGCTATTTATCCTGGAGTGACTCGGTTTGGTGTGCGTTTTGATGTGTATAATGACGCGACCGTTATCGATTTGCTCAGGAGTGAGGAGTTTCCTGGGTTTGGGGATACTTTTCTTGAGGTGATGGCTGCTCGATATCCTGATGCGTTTGGAGAGAATGTTTTTCGAGCCAGCCTGTCTAAGCAGGCGGTGGCGACTTTTCTTGCTCAGTCGACACTTGGGAATATGAGGGGGTTTGTTTTTGCGTGTAATGCGCTGAAGGTGGTGTGCGCTGATGGTCGAAATGTTGGGCTCCCTGAGTTGGGCGAATCTTTGATTCAGTTGGCGCGAAACTATTACTGGCCTTTGCTGGATGAAATTCAGCCGAAGCTAGGGAAGTACGAGCCGATGGTGTCGGTCGCTCGGCAGATTGCGGAGTTGGTTTTCGAGGAGTGCGGCCAGAAGCCAAGGAATCCTCGTGATATGTTGGTTTACCGCGAGATCGATGAGAGGCTGGCTAAGCCTCTTCAGATTCTTGAGTATGCAGGGTTCATCTCAAAGCGTGAGGCTTCGCGCGCAATGAAATCGGGTGGTCGCGGCGCACGTTACGCTCTTAATCTTTGTGCCTTGCTAGAGCAGACGCCTGGTGCTCGATTGACAAAGGAGCTATTTGATCGATGGACGACTGCTCCTCGCGAGGAGGCCGTTCAATTCAACAAGGCAAGTAAGCTTGCGTCGATTCCATTGCCGGCTTTGCCGGAGTCTGCCGATCTGGCGATCTTCAATGAACCAATTGAAAAGCTCGGAAAATCTCCTGCTTATCCGTATGGCTTAACAAGGCAGAAGATCCAAGTCTTGACTGAGGCTGGAATTCATACTGTTGGGGATTTGGCCGAAGTGGATGATGAGACGCTTGATGCTTTGCCGAAAATTGGAGATGCCATGGTTCAGAGGATACGTAACGTGCTTGGGCAGGCAATCTGGATGTAAACGCTAAAACTGAGTTCGGAATTGGTTCGTGAGGATGAGAGCGCAGGTGGGTGGGAGAAAGTCGATGGAGTTCTCGGCTTTCACCTCGTAGCGGGTGAAGAGGCGGAAGAAGTGGAGCTAGTCCTACAGTTGTAGTTTGGAAGAGACCGCAGTCGCCCTCCGGTTGAAGAAACATGAGGGGGAGGAGCGGGATTTCCCATGCAGCCACCATCCGCCGTCGAAGCGCAGGCACCGGAAGTCCGCTTGGT
>NZ_RAWB01000748.1 GCF_003612055.1 Corallococcus llansteffanensis | reverse complement strand
CGGGAGGGGCCCAGCGCCGGTTCCCCGTCGGAGGCGCCGCGTAGGGGATGCCCTTGAAGACGTTGAGTCCGCCGGTGCTCACGCCCCGGACGGGGCCGTCGTCGGTCGTCACGTCGAGCGCGGCGGTGGTGACGCCCACCTCGTCCGTGGGCACGGCCCCGGGCACGGAGGACGGGTTTTCGGGGGCCTCCATGCAGCCCCAGAGCAGGGTGACGGACAGCAGCCAGGACAAGCGCACGGAAGGGTGGGGCATGGAGGCCTTGAAGCTAGTCCACGCGCTCTCCGCGGGCGATGGCGGGCCGCGCGCCGGATGGGCCATGCTGGAGGGCGGCCCTTCCTGCCCCGTCTTCCGGAGAGCGTCCCGACATGGCACCGAGCACGTTGCCGCGCCCCTGGCTCCCGCCGACACACGCCGAGGTGGAGGCCATCTCGCGCATGGAGGACGGAGTCCTGCGCAACCTCCACATCACCCACACGTACCACGTGCTGGTGGTGTCCTTCACCGACCTGCTGGGGGAGACGGACGTGGGCTGGTGTGGCGTCGCGACCTGGGCGTCGAAGACGGCGGGGACGTTCATCCGCAAGGACGTGATGCCCGCGCTGCTGAGGGATTTGCTGGCCCGGACGGACGGCATCCTGCGCACGCTCGTGGGGGTGCAGGCCCAGTTGCTGGGCGCCTGGGGCCTGTCCACGGGCGTGTTCTCCGTGGTGTCCCGCGTGGTGGAGCCGGTGATGGACGCGGTGGCGAAGCAGGTGGCCCTGGGCAACCGCATCGTGTTCCAGGAGCTGGGGCCGCTCTACGTGTCGATGCTGGAGCACTTCTCCAAGCCCGACGCGACGAGCCCCGCCGCGCTGGAGCGCGTGGTGTCCCGTCTGAAGCCGGGCCCGGTGGAGGCCGGCGGACAGGATCTGCTCATCCAGGCGGTGCGCGCCTACCAGGAAGCCATGCGCACGACGCACCCCAAGCGGCGCGCGGAGTGGGTGTTCCTGGCCAACGCGCTGGTGGGCTATCACGAGCAGGTGCGGCTTCAGGAGCCCATCGTCGGTGCGCTGAGGGCCCCGTTGAAGGAGCTGTTCCTGGGCCACCTGCTGGACGCGCTGCGTGCACGCGGCTCCCGCATGCCGGAGACGTGGCTGCTCGCGGCCTTCACGCCGCTGGCGGAGCGGCTGGAGCGCTGCTGGCGCGAGCTGTCCACGCGCGCGCTGATGACGCTGGAGCTGCCGGACCGGACGCTGCGGCTGGGGCAGGATGTCCCGGCGCTGACGCCGACCGGGGACTTCCCGCCGGACCTGCTGCGGCTGGAGCACCCGGAGCTGCTGTCGCTGATGAAGAAGCTGGACCGGACGCCGGACGACACCGCGGGCAGCGCGGCCCGGGACTGGGGCTCGCTGCATGACCGGATGAACCTCATCGTGGACGTGTTCCGCTGCCGTCAGCAGGACCGGGGGCTCTACACGCCGCCCTTCACCCCCAAGCAGGTGGAGGCCTTCCAGCAGGGCCGGGTGCCACAAGGGCGGCTATGAGCCGGGCGGCTATGAGCGGGGCGGCGTCTCGCGGGTCATCTCGACCATGGTGGGGCGCCAGCCCAGCCGCTCGAAGAGGCGCCGCGCGGCTTCGTTCTTCGCCGCGGTGGAGAGCACCACGCGGGGCGCGCCCAGCTCCGTGAGCCGCTGCACCATGGCCTCCGCGAGCAGGCGGCCGGTGCCGCTGCCGCGCCCCTTCTCCTCCACCCAGATGTCGTGCAGGGCGCCGTGCTTGTCGAGGAGCATGTTCCAGTCCACGCCCTCCAGCCGGCCGTAGCAGTAGCCGACGACGTCGCCGTCCAGCTCGGCCACGAGCACCACGGCCTCCTGGGGACGGCGCGCCTCCTTGCTCAGCCACCAGCGGTAGCCGGCCTCCACGTCGTCCGGGACCATGAAGCGCTGCGGGTCGAAGCCGTGGTGCTGTCGCGCGAGCGCCGCGCCCATGCGGCCCAGGGCAGGTTCGTCCGAGGCCTTCGCGGGACGGATGGTGACGGGCATGCCCAGACTATGGCCTAGCGGACCCCGGCGCGCACCGACGGCGACTGCTGACGCTTGCGCTCCAGGAGGCCCGTGCGCGCCAGGTCCATCAGGCCCCATGCGGACACCGCCGCGAACACCGCGCCGACCAGCGCCACCACGTAGTTCATGAAGCCCGTGGCGCCGCACTGGATGCAGGACACCGACGGGTCGTCCGGCTCGTAGTGCAGCGTCACCGGCGCCCCCGCCGGGTAGTGGCGCGTCACCGCCTGCGCTTCCACGAGCCCGCCGGAGCCGTGACCGTCGAAGGCCACCGTGTCGGAGGTGTACGGGGTGCCGTTCACCTCGTAGCGGTAGCTCACCTCCGGGCGGAAGCTCACGGCGCGCTTGCTGCGCAGGGTCTCCACGCGCGAGCCCACCACCGTGCCCTGCGCCGTGGGCCAGCCGGTGCTCACCTTCGAGCGGTACACCATCCGCCCGCCCGCGAACGCCAGCGCCACGCCGACGCCCAGCAGCGCCAGTCCCATCAGCCACTTCATCATCGCTCGGTTCCTTGCCGCGCACGGCCCGCGGCGCTGAAGACGCCCTCCCACCGGGTTTGCAGCCGCCGGGCCAGGGCTTCCGCCGGGGAGGGACGCCCCCTGGGGGCGCGGGGCATTTCACCCCTCGGGGCAATCCGCCCCATCCCGGCGCTTCCCTTGGTTTCCAAAGCAGCGCCGAGCGGGCAGACTCGCCCGCCTCCATGCCCGCACTCGCCCTTGAGCTCGAAGTGGCCCGGCGCATCGCGCGCCAGGCCGGTGACATCCTCCTGCAGGTCTACGCCACCGACTTCTCCGTCACGGACAAGGCGGGCGGCGCCGGTCCCGTCACGCTGGCCGACGAGCGCGCCAACGCCTTCATCGTGGGCGAGCTGCGCAAGGCCTTCCCGGCCGACGGCGTGGTCGCGGAGGAGAACGAGGACGCGTCCGATGCGAAGCGCTTCGAGCGCTGCTGGTACGTGGATCCGCTCGACGGCACGCAGGAGTTCGTGAACCGCAACGGCGAGTTCGCCATCCACATCGGCCTCGCGGTGGAGGGGCGCGCGGCGCTGGGCGTCGTCTACCGCGCCGTCGGGGACGTCCTGTACTCGGGCGTCGTCGGCGAGCAGGGTTACGTGGAAGACCCGCAGGGCCGCCGCGCGCTGCGCGTGTCGGACGTGGCGGAGCCGTCCGCGCTCAGGCTCGTCGTGTCGCGCTCGCACCGCTCGAAGACGACGGACGCGGTGGTGCAGCGGCTGGGCATCACCCGCGAGACGGAGTCCGGCTCCGTGGGCCTCAAGTGCGGCCTGCTGGCCGAAGCCCGCTGCGACCTCTACGTGCACGTCAGCGACAAGAGCTACCGCTGGGACAACTGCGCGCCGGAGGCCGTCATCCGCTCGGCGGGCGGCGTCCTCACGGACCTCGCCGGCACGCCGTACCGCTACGACGGCTCCGAGCTCCAGAACCACCGGGGCCTGCTGGCCTGCAACGCCGCCGCCTTCGACAAGGTGCTGCCCGTCGCCTCGCAGGTGGCGCGCGAGGCGGGCCTCCTCAAGTAGCGCGGCCTTCAGCCCGCGTCCACCGCGCGGCGCAGCTCGCCGAACAGCCGCGCCAGGTCCGGGAGCTGGTAGCTGGCGTTGAGCCCGCTCGGGTTGGGCAGCACCCACAGCCGGGTGTCGCCCAGCGTCTCCTCCTGCGGGCCGAACCTCGCCTTCGGCCGCGCGAAGGCGGTGCGGTACGCGCCCAGGCCCAGCACCGCGAGGAAGGCCGGGCGGTAGCGCTTCACCTTGCGCGCAAGCGACTTCGCGCCCGCCGCCAGCTCTCCGGGCTCCAGCAGGTCCGCGGACGCCGTGGCCCGGTCCACCACGTTGGTGATGCCCAGGCCCAGGGCCTCCAGCTCGCCCTGCTCGGACGGATGAAACAAGCGCGGCGTGAAGCCCGACGCGTGCATCGCGGGCCAGAAGCGGTTGCCCGGCCGCGCGAAGTGCACCCCCACCACGGCTGAATAGAGGCTGGGGTTGATGCCGCAGAAGAGCACGCGCAGGCCCGGTGACAGCAGGTCCGGCATGGAGCGGCCGGTGGCGGCGAACAGCTCGTCCTTCGTGGGCT
>NZ_RAWB01000747.1 GCF_003612055.1 Corallococcus llansteffanensis | reverse complement strand
CGCCCACCCCAGCGAATGTTCCCGGGGAAGAGCCGGGCCCTCCGCTGTTCGCCCCGGCCCAGAAGAAAGGCCCCACCGTGAAGACTTCCGACATCGCCAGGAATCCATCCTCCTCGTCCGCCCTCGGCAAGAAGGCCCCCAGCACGCACGACTTCCTCAAGAGGTGCGCGCTCACCTTCGGGACAGCGATATGGCTGGAGATGGGGTGCGCCGGAGCGCCGGTGCGACCCGAGCCCGGCGACTGCCCCAAGGAAGCCATTGAGGCCATGGAGGAGCTGGACCTGTGGGACAGGTACTCCTTCGCCGCCTGGCTTGACGTCGGCCAGATGTATCCGCGACGCGAGGGACCCGATATGGGTGTCTACCGCTCCGGCCCCATCGTCAGCTTCGTGTACAGGCCCGACCGCACCAAGCTTCCGAAGGGGACGCGGCTCTACGGACAGCTCTGGGTGAATGAGAAGGAGCGCATCGTGTATGGCCGCTGGACCGAGGCCGAACTCCCAGGGAACCGCAAGGTTCCCGTCTGCCTCGTCCTCGCCGGCAGTGGCCGCAGCGAAGGATGGGAGTGGGGCGAAGGCTCCGCGCCTGGAGCCGTGCGGCTGGAAAGGGCTCTCATGATCGAGGCCGTCCACCACTGGCCCGCGCCCGATGACCTCAGGAGGTGAGGTGGGTTCCTCCCTGGAGATTCGGGGGGTAGGCTCCGCCCGCATGTCCGAGACGACCGGCCCCATGATCCCCGGAGGCATTCTCTTCACCACCGGAGACGTGGCCTATGAGTTCATCCGGCACCTCGGGCAGGGCCCCCATGGCGAGCGCGTGTTCCTCGCCCGCCCGCGCCACCCGCGCACCGTGGGTGGCTGGGTGGTGGTGAAGCGGCTGAGCCGCCTGGATGACCGCAAGGCACTCCAGCGGCTGGAGGAGGAGGTGCGGCTCGCCTCGCGGCTGAACCACCCGAACATCGCCCGGGTGCATGGGCTCCATGCGCACCGGAACACCTTACACGCCGTGTCCGAGTACGTGGAGGGTGACAGCCTGCGCGAGGCGTCCTCGTATCCAGTGATGCGCGGGCGCTTCGTGTCCGAGGCGTTCGCACTCTATGTGGGCGCGGAAGTGGCTGCGGCCCTGCACCACGCGCACACGGCCACAGATGAGGAGGGCCGGGCGCTCGCCATCGTCCACCGCGACATCAACCCCGAGCGCATCCGCCTGAGCACGCAAGGAGGAGTGAAGCTCACCGACTTCGGCCTTGCCACCTCGCGGCTGGCGGGCCGGGTGGCTTCGTCGCTGCCGAGCGTGAAGGGGGAAGTCTTCTTCGCCTCCCCCGAGCAACTGCTGCGCCGCCCGGTGGACCACCGCTCCGACCTTTTCGCCCTGGGGCTGGTGCTGCTGGAACTGCTGACGGGCCAGCACCTCTTCTGGCTCACGGATGTGGACCTGCGCGAGCTGGGCACGGAGATGGCCGCGCTTTCCCCCGAGTCGATGGAGTTGCTACGCGAGGCCGTCCAGCAGCAGGTGGAGCGGCGTGGGTCGGAGAGCATGACGATGCAGTGGGAGGCGCAGCTCGCGCTGCGGGCCCGCTCCTTCGGCCCCGAGGACGTGGAGCAGGCAGCGCATGACGTCCCCGCGCCGACGCGGACCCTCCTCCACCGACTCCTCCGCAACGACCCGGACGAACGATTCCAGACGGGAGCGGAACTGGGTGCCGCGTTGAAAGCGCGCCTTGCCGAGCTGGGCCAGCGCTACGGCGCGAAGGAGGCCGCGGAGGAAGTGCTGCTGGCCAAGGCCGAATCCAGGGGCATCGTGCTGGATACCCACGAGCAATACGTGGGCGTCCAGCCCGGTACGGTGCCCATGCGGAACGAGAACGGGAGCACCACTTCGGAGGCGTAACCAGGCCCGTGGGCGCCCCTCCGGGTAAGTCCGGAAACCGTCCATGCAGGAGGGCCGATGACCTCTCTGGGGCAGCCGCGTCAGGCGGGAGGCGCGGCATGTGCCTCGGCGCGAGCCCCGGTAGGGAGCGTGAAGAAGAACGTGCTCCCCTCCCCCGGACGGCTGTCCACGCCCAGCTGTCCGCCGTGGGCCTCGACGAGCCCCTTCACGATGGCCAGCCCCAGCCCCGCCCCTTCCTTGCGCTTCTCCCGCGCCTGCCAGAAGGGGTCGAAGAGGTGCGGCAGATCCTCTTCCGCGATCCCGGGCCCCGTGTCGCCCACCGAGAAGCGCACCTGACCCGGTTCGGGCTGGACGCTCAGCGTGATGCTCCCCCCTTCGGGCGTGAACTTCAGTGCGTTGCCGATGAGGTTGGAGAGGATTTGAAGCACGCGCTCCCGGTCCGCGAGGACGGGAGGCACGTCCTCCGGGACGAAGGCCCCGAGCTGGAGGGACTTCGCATCCACGAGCGCGCGGTGCAGCTCCACCAGGTCCCGGACGAGCGGTGCCACCTCCATCGGTTCGCGCTCCACCGACAGGGGTCCGCCCTCCATCCGGGCCACGTCGAGCAGGTCCTGGATGAGCCGGTTCGCCCGCTCGACCGACTTCCGGATGGACTCCAGGGGCTTCTGGACGGCGTGCGTCGCGGACAGCTGCTTGCCCAGCTTCCCGGCGCTCAGCGCGATGACGTTGAGGGGCGCGCGCAGGTCGTGGGCGACGATGCGCAGCACCTCGTCGCGGATGCGCGTGGCCTGTTCGGACTTCTCGTGCAGTTGGGCGTTGTCCAGGGCGCTCGCGGCCCGGCGCGCCAGCTCCTCCGCCTGCGCGAGCTCACGGGCTCCGTAGCGGCGCCCGGACCCGGAGGTCGCGAGGAGGACGGCGCCCAGGATGCGCGCGGGGGTCCGCAGCGCAACGACGATGCAGGACAGGGGCGCGAGGCGGCGGAGCAGCGTCAGGTGAGCGGCGTCATACGCCGCGGTTTCGAGCAGCTCCGGGGAGACCTCCGGCATCAGCACCGGCTTCCCCGTCTGGAGCACGGAGCTGGTGAGCCCTCCCGAGCGGAGCGGATCCATTGGGTAGGCGGTGATCAACTCCCGCAGGCTCCGCGTCAGCTCCGGCGTGGCCGCCGCGGTCTCCACCCGGTGGACACGTCCTTCGTCCCCCAGGAGGTGCACCACGCACCAGTCCGCCAGCGCCGGCACGGCCAGCGCCGCCACCGTGGCCAGCGTCACCTGGGGCTCCAGCGACGCCGCCAGCCGGGGGCCCGCCTCCGCCAGGAAGCGCCACGCCTGCTCCATCTGCTTGCGCTCCGTGATGTCCTGGATCTGCGAGATGAAGTGGAGCGGCTCGCCTTGGGCGTCTCGGACCACCGACGCCGTCAACAGGGTGGTCACGACGTGCCCGTCCTTGTGGAAGTAGCGCTTCTCGAGCTGGTAGGAGTCGATGTCTCCCTGGACCAGCCGGCGCACGTTCATCAAGTCCAGCTCCAGATCCTCGGGAACGGTGATGTGCTGGAACGTCCGGGCGAGCAGCTCCTCCTGCGAGTAGCCGACGATGTCGCAGAGCGCGGCGTTCACATGGAGGAACCGCCCGTCCAGCCTGACCATCGCCATGCCGATGGGCGCGTACTCGAAGGCCGTGCGGAAGCGCTCCTCGCTGTTGCGCAGCCCGTCTTCCGCCAACTTGCGCGCGGTGATGTCCCGCAGGCTGACGGTGAGCAGCCCGGTCCCGTTGACGCCCAGCTTCGAGATGCTCGCCTCCGCCGAAAACACCTCGCCGCCCTTGCGCCGGCCGGAGATGGGCAGCCGTTCCCCCATCTGTCGGGAGGTCATGCCGCCCTCCGAGAACTGTCGGACGTGCCGGGCGTGGACCGTCCGGAAGTGTTCGGGCAGGAGCACGTCCAGGGGCTGGCCCAGGATCTCGCTCGCGGCATAGCCGAAGATGCGCTCGGCGCTCGCGTTGAACAGGAGGATGCGCTGCGCGGGATCGACGGAGATGATGGCGTCCGCCGCGTGGGCGACGATGCCACTGAGGCGCGCCTCCGACAGCCGCAGCGCCTGCTCCACCTCGCAGTGCCTCGCGTCCCGCAGGGACAGGGCGTTCGCGTTCCAGCGCATCATCGCCAGGAAGGCGACCATCGTCAGGAGCACGACGAGTGTGACGCCGAAGGCGGCTCCATAGACCCCCAGCCACTGCCCCAGCAGCACGG
>NZ_RAWB01000746.1 GCF_003612055.1 Corallococcus llansteffanensis | reverse complement strand
GGCCTTCTTCCTCCCCAGCCTCAGCGCCAGCGGCACCTACACGCGCCGTCTGCGTGAATCCACGCGCGAGGTCGGCGGACAGACCGTCGTCCTCCAGAAGTACAACGCCCTGGGCGCCAACTTCACCGGCCGTCTGACCCTCTTCGACGCCCGTGGCTTCCCCCTCTACAAGGCCGCGAAGCTGGAGAGCGAAGCCTCCCAGCTCGACGCCGTGGAGACGCGCCGGCAGGTCTCCTTCGAGGCCGCCAACGCCTTCCTCGTCACCCTCGCCAACCAGCAGGTCTACCAGGCCGCCGAACAGCGCCTGGCCTACGCGCGCCAGGGCCTCGCCGACGCCCAGGCCCGCGCGAACGCGGGGCTCGCCAGCACCAACGACGTCACCCGCGCCGAGCTGGAGGTCGCCACCGCCGAGGCCAACCTCGCCGCGGCCTCCGGTGACGCGGAGACGAGCCGGCTGGAGCTGGGCTTCCTCCTCGTCGAACCCGTGAAGGGGGAGCTCGCACCTCCAGAGCCGCTGCTCGCGGACGCCGCGCGCCCCGCGCCCGCCCTGGAGCTGCTGACGCAAGGGGCCACCGACCGGCGGCCGGACATCCTCTCCGCGCGCCTGCGGGTGCGCTCGCTGCGGGAGCTCGCGAAGGAGCCGCTCGCCCGCCTGCTCCCCACGCTGGGGGCCACCGCCCAGTACCGCCTCACCAACGAAGCGGGCCTCAACGGCAACGTCGGCGACGGTTTCCTGACCGTGGACCTCACCTGGAACCTCTTCGACGGCGGCGTGCGGTACGCGGATCGCCACGAGCGCGTGGCCACCGCCAACGCCGCGGAGCTGAACACCCAGGCCTCCACCCGGCGCGTGTCGGTGGACATCGAACAGGCGCGGGTCAATCTGGAGACGGCCCGGGCCGCGCTCGCGCAGACGGAGCAGGCCGCCCGCGCCGCGCGCAAGAACGCCACCGAGACGGGCATCCTCTACCGCCAGGGGCTGTCCACCGCGCTCACCGTGGCGGACGCGTCGCTCAGCCTCTTCGAGGCGGAGGTGGCCCTGGCTCGCAACCGCTACGGTCTGGGCGTGGCGCTCTTGGGCCTCCGGGCCGCCGTCGGACTGAATCCATTGGGGAAGGAACCGTGAAGGCAATGCGACGCACTGGTGTGCTGGCCGTGTCCCTGGCCGTGTTGTCCCTGGCTCCCGGCTGCAAGAAGGAAGCGGCCGCGAACGCGGGAGGCGGCAAGGGCGGCGCCTCAGGCCGGGGCGCCCTCCAGTTCCCCGTGGAGGTCGCGCCCGTCGAGGCGCGCGACGTGGAGTACGCGGTCAACGCCGTGGGCGCCGTGGAAGCCTTCGAGCGCGTGCAGATCACCGCGCGCGTCCCGGGCGCCCTGGAGCGCGTGAACTTCAGCGAGGGCCAGGCGGTGAAGAAGGGCGACACGCTCGCGGAGATCGAACCCGCGCGCTACGCCATCGCCGTGCGCGCCGCGGAGGCGTCGCTCCAGAAGGCCCAGGCCGCGCTCGTGGAGGCGAAGGCCGGCGCCCAGCGCCGCGCGGAGGTCAACGCGCAGAGCCCGGGCCTGCTGCCCGCCGAACAACTGGAGACCTTCCAGGCCCGCGCCGCCACCGCGCAGGCGGACGTGTCCGCCGCGAAGGCGATGCTGGAGCAGGCGCAGCTCAACCAGCGCGACGCCTACGTGCGCGCCCCCATGGACGGCGTCCTCCAGACGCGCACGGTGCAGACGGGCCAGTACGTGACACCGGGCGTGGTGCTGGCCACGCTCCTGCGGCGCGAGCCCCTGCTCCTGCGCTTCAATGTCGCCGCGGCGGACGTGACGCGCATCACCCCGGGGATGCCGGCGCGCTTCACGGTGCGCTCCGAAGGGGGCGAGTACACCGCGAAGATCACCTACGTGGCCGCGAGCGCGGACGAGCAGAGCCGCATGGTGGCGGTGACCGCGGAGGTGACGGGCGAGGCGGCCCAGAAGCTGCGGCCCGGCGCGTTCGCCACGGTGAGCGTACCGGTGGAGACGCGCGGGGGCAGCCCGGTGATTCCGCAGACGGCCATCCGCCCCAGCGAGCGCGGCTTCCTCGCGTTCGTGGTGGACGGCAACAAGGCGCGCGAGCGCATCCTGGAGCTGGGCCTGCGCACGTCCGACGGACGGGTGGAGGTGAAGGAGGGGCTCAAGCCCGGCGAGTCGCTGGTGGTGCGCGGCGCCGAGGCGCTGCGTGACGGCGTCGCCGTGCGCGTGTCGGAGGCCCCCAAGCCGAAGGTCACCGGGGAGCAGCCCGCCCCCGAGGCGCGCACGGGCACGGAGGGCCGCCCATGAGCATCACCGACGTCTGCATCAAGAAGCCCGTGTTCGCCTGGATGATCATGGCGGCGACCATCATCTTCGGACTGGTGGCGGCCCAGCGCATCGGCATCAGCCAGTTCCCGGACGTGGACTTCCCCACCATCAACATCTCCGTGAGCTGGGAGGGCGCCAACCCGGAGGCGGTGGAGACGGACGTCGTCGAGTTCATCGAGGAGGCGGTGACGCAGGTGGAGGGCGTCAAGAGCATCACGTCCTCCGCGCGCCAGGGCAGCGCCAACATCACGGTGGAGCTGGACCTGTCGCGCAACGTGGACCTGGCGCTCCAGGACGTGCAGACCAAGGTGAGCCAGGCCCAGCGCCGGCTGCCGCTGGACATCGATCCGCCCGTCGTCTCCAAGTCCAACCCGGAGGACCAGCCCATCATGTGGCTGGGCGTGGCCGGACCCTTCTCCCAGCAGGTGGTGAGCGACTTCGCCCGCTACCGCGTGAAGGAGCGCCTGCAGACGGTGCCCGGCGTGGGCGAGGTGATGCTGGGCGGCCTCCTGGAGCGCAACGTGCGCATCTGGGTGGACGCGGAGAAGCTGGACGCGCACGCGCTCACCGTCACGGACCTCGTCGCCGCGCTCCAGCGCGAGCACGTGGAATTGCCCGCCGGCCGCATCGAGACGCAGGGCCGCGAGGTCAACGTGCGCTTCATGGGCGAGGCGTTGGACCTGGAGACGCTGCGCGACGTGGTGGTGCGCGAGGAGAACGGCCGCGCGGTGTACCTGCACGACGTGGCCATCGTGGAGGACGGCTTCGAGGACGAGCGGCGGCTCGCGCGCGTCAACGGCGAGCCCGCGCAGGCGCTGGGCATCAAGAAGCAGCGCGGCGCCAACGCGGTGGCCGTGGCGCAGCAGGTCCGCGCGATGCTCGCGGAGCTCCAGAAGGAGCTGCCGGAGGGCATGAGCGCGAGCATCAACTTCGACTCGACGCAGTTCATCGAGGAGAGCGTGCACGAGATCGAGTTCGAGCTGCTGCTCGCGTGCATCCTCACCGCGTTCGTGTGCTGGGTGTTCCTGGGCTCGCTCTCCAGCACGTTGAACGTCGTGCTCGCCATCCCCATGTCGCTCCTGGGCACGGTGGCGGTCATCTACTTCCTGGGCTTCACGCTCAACACCTTCACGCTCCTGGGCCTGGCCCTGGCCGTGGGCATCGTGGTGGACGACGCCATCATGGTGCTGGAGAACATCTTCCGGCACGCGGAGGAGGGGAAGGACCGGGTGAGCGCCGCGCGCGAGGGCACCGCGGAGATCACCTTCGCGGCGCTGGCGGCGACGCTGGCGGTGGTGGCCATCTTCCTGCCCGTCGTGTTCATGAAGGGCATCATCGGCCGGTTCTTCCTCCAGTTCGGCGTCACGCTGTGCGTGGCGGTGCTGCTGTCCTACGTGGAGGCCATCACCCTGGCGCCCGCGCGGTGCGCGCAGCTGCTCAAGACGTCCCGCGAGCACCGCAGCCGGGTGGGCGTGGTGGTGGACAAGGCGTTCACGAAGCTGGAGCACCTGTACGCGCGCGTGCTGGCCTGGGGGCTGGTGCGGCCGTACCGGGTGCTGCTGGTCGCGGTGGCGATGCTGGTGCTGAGCGGGTTCGCCTTCAAGGCGCTGCCCGGCGAGTTCGTGCCGTCGCAGGACCAGGGGCGCATGTCGGTGCGGTTGCAGACGGCGGTGGGCAGCAGCCTGGAGGAGACCAACCGTCTGTTCAAGCGCGCGGAGGACTTCGTCGCCAGCCGGCCGGAGGTGACGCGCGTGTTCGCGGTGGTGGGCGGCGGTGGCGGTGGTGGCAGCGTGAACTCCGGCAA
>NZ_RAWB01000745.1 GCF_003612055.1 Corallococcus llansteffanensis | reverse complement strand
GCCTTGAGCTCACCCACCAGGTGCGCGCACGCCCGCACGGTGACGGCCATCATCGTCAGGGTGGGGTTCTGCGGGCCCTGGGAGGGGAAGCAGGAGCCGTCCGTGACGTAGAGGTTGGGCACGTCCCAGCTCTGGTTGTAGGGGTTGAGCACGGACGTCTTGGGGTCCCTGCCCATGCGCGCGGTGCCCACCTCGTGGATGGCCATGCCCGGCGTGGACAGCGTCCGGTTGATGCGCTCCACCGTGCAGCCCGCCACCTCCAGCATCTCCTGGCAGGAGGCGGCCGCGTCCTCCGTCATCTTCAACTCGTTGTCGGAGTGCCGGCAGTCGATGTGCGCCGCCGGGATGCCCCAGCGGTCCTTCACCGTGTCGCTCAGCGTGACGCGGTTCTCCGCGCGCGGGAGCATTTCGCCGAAGGGCACCAGGTGCACCTGGTCGTCGAAGGTGAAGACCTGGATGCCGTAGCCTCGCGCGAAGCCCGGCTCGCGCTCGGTGACGTTGCGGAACTGGGGGATGTACGCCCAGCCGTGCTCCTTCTGCTGCAGGTGCGCGGGCAACCCCATCCGCGCCTCAATCCCTTGCAGGTACATGTGGTCCATCAGGTGGCGGCCCACCATGCTGGAGCTGTTCGCCAGCCCGTCCGGGAACGCCCGGTTGCGCGAGTGCAACAGCAACCGCGTGGATTCAATGGTGCCCGCCGCCACCACCACCACCTTCGCGCGGACCTCCTCGGAGGTGCCGGTGTTCGCGTCGATGAAGGACACGCCCGTCGCCCGGCCCGTGTTCGGGTCGTGCAGGATGTGGCTGGCGATGGCGTGCGAGCGCAGCGTCAGCCGCCCCGTCTTCAGCGCCGCGGGCAGCGTCACCGGGGCGTTGGAGGTCCGCCGGGCCACGACGTGCCGGTTGGGCCAGCGGGCCCTCACCTTCTCACGCAGCCGCACCTCTCCAGGCGACAGCGGCGCGGGGCCGGCGAAGACGGAGTCCGGCAGCGTGTCCACGCCATCCGGGTTGCCACGCAGGCCCATCCACCGCTCCACCACCTCGTAGGACGGCGCCAGCTCCGCGTGCGACAGTGGCCAGTCGGGGCTGAGCCCGTCCAGGCTGCCCGCGTGGAAGTTGAAGTCGGACAGCCGGTAGAACTGGCGGCCGTGGCTCTTCACGCTGGTCCGCCCGCCCACCTGCCGCGCGCGGATCCAGGCGAACGGCGCGTCGGGCGGCGTGGTGTAGGGGTTGTCCACGTCGTCCACGAAGGCGTGGGGGTGGAAGGGCCAGGCGAAGCTCGTCGCCTGCACGGATTGGCGCCCCTTGCGCTCCGCGTCAGACTCCACGCGGTAGCCCAGCTTCTGCCGCAGCCGGTGCACCACGTGCATCACCTTGTCCGCCTGAGCGCTCCGGCCGGCTTCCAGCACCAGCACCTGCAAGCCGGCTTCCGTCAGTTGCTTTGCAGCCCAACCACCACAGGCTCCCGACCCCACCACCACCGCGTCATAGACCGTCTTGGACACCTTCATTGCCGCACTCACCCGGACGGTCTTTCTACCGCCGCTGCTAAAGTTCGAATATACTGTAAACCAGGAGCTTGTTGGTGCCTAGAGGGTGTAGAGGTAGGGACGGTGCCAACACAAGCCCGGGTCCTTGACTTCCCCCCGGCAGCTCCCTTGTGGGAGAGGATCGGACATGTCCGGTGTGCTGAAGCGGATTCGGTGGGGGCGACTGCTGGGGGTGTTGGTGGTGCTCCCCTGCCTGCTGGTGGCGCTGGCCGTCTTCGGCCGGGCCGCGTGGCGGTCCGAGCAGTACTTCCACTACCCGAAGCCGGCGGCGGTGCTGCCCGCGGACTTCGCGTCCGCGCGGGAGGTGACGCTGCGCACGGAGGACGGGGTGGAGCTGCGCGGCTGGTACGTGCCGTCGCGCAACAAGGCGGCGTGGGTGCTGGCGCACGGGCTGTCGCAGACTCGCATGGACCTGGTGCCGGAGGCGCGGGTGCTGCGCGACGCGGGCTACGGCGTGCTGCTGTTCGACCTGCGCGCGCACGGGCAGAGCGGGGGCGAGACTTCCACGTGGGGCGACCAGGAGCGCCTGGACGTGCGCGCGGCGCTGGAGTTCGTGCGGACGCAGCCAGACGTGGACCCCGCGCGGGTGGGGGCGCTGGGGTTCTCCATCGGTTCGGCGGCGGTGGCGGAGGTGGCGGCGAAGGATGAGAAGGTCGCGGCGGTGGTGCTGCTGTCTCCGTTCAACACGCTGTGGCTGGCGGCGGCGTATGACTTCCGGCGCTTCGGGGTCGTGACGCAGACGGGGGCGCTGATTCCCTTCTGGCGGCGCGGCATCCAGTTGGAGCAGGTGCGAACGATTGACGCCGTGGACCACATCCGGCCCCGGCCGCTGCTCGTCATCGCGGGGACGGAGGAGTCCGGGCAGCCGCTGCTGGACGAGCTGTTCGCGCACGTGGGCCCGTATGCCCAGACGTGGCGCATCCCCGGCGCGTCCCACGGCAACTTCGCCGCGACGGCCCCGGAGGAGTACCCGCGCCGCCTGCGGGCGTTCGCGGACGGCGCGCTGAAGCCCGGGCCCGCGGTGGAGGCGGCGGCCGTGGAGGCGACGCCCGCGGTGAAGGCCCCGGGGAAGAAGAAGGCTCCCAAGGCTCCGGTGAAGAAGCCGTCGCGCCGGACGAAGGCGGGCGCGACGGAGCGCTGAAGGCGTCAGGCGTCAGGCGTCATGGCCCGCGCGACCTCGCGGGCCTGCTTCCCTCGCCGCTACGCTCCGGCGGGCGGCGCGGCTTCCAGCTTCGCGAGCTGGTCCAGGTACGCGCGGCCCTTCACGGGGTCCGTCATGTAGAGGAAGGCCGCCATGCCCTTGAGCTGCTCCAGCGACTCGCCCTCGCGGCCCGGCTTGCCCTGCTGACGGTTGTGGATGGCCGCGCGCAGCCGGCGCACCACGTCGCGGGGGACTCGCGCGGCAGGGGTGCCTTCCTTCGCCTCGTTCACCACGAGCCCCGTCACCCGCTGACGGCTGCCCTTGCGCGCCACCCGCGTCTTGTCCGGGTGCACCGTGAAGCCCTCGGCCTCCACGATGTCCGTCACGCGCGCGAGCAGCACCGCCACCGGCGCGCCCTGGGACCGGCGCGCCTTGGGGGCCTTCGCCTTCGTCCAGGAGAAGGTCAGGTCGTCCGCGTAGCGCGTGTACGTGAAGCCCAGCTTGCGCGCGAGCGCCGACAGCCGCTTGTCCATCCGCAGGCACAGCGCGTTGGTGATGCCCGGCGATGTGGGCGCGCCCTGCGGCAGCGCTCGCGGGCCCTTCGCCACGTGCAGCGTCTTGCCCCGGAAGGAGAGCAGCTCGCGCGGGGCCTCGGTGGACATCAGCGCCAGCAGCGTGGAGGTGCCCTCCGGCAGGCCGCCCTTGCGCAACAGGCCCTTCACCCGCCGCCACGTCACGGTGGGGAAGAAGTCCTTCAGGTCCACCTTCACCACCACGTCCGCACCCCGGTGCGCCAGCGCGTTGGTGAGGATGGAGCGCCCCGCCACGAAGCCGTGCGCCGCGCCGTGCACCGGCAGCCGCTCCACGACGTTGGAGAGCACCCAGCGCTGCGCCTGCTTCAGCTCCGGCTTGGGCGACGTGATGGTGCGCTGGCTGCCGTCGCGCTTGGGGATGCGCCAGGACACGTAGTTGGAGCCCGTGTCCACGTCGCGGTGGAACGCGAAGCCGCGCAGCTTGGACACGCTCACGTCCAGCGCCTTCGCCAGCGCCTCCGCCGTGTCCAGCGCGGGCAGGCCGTTGGCGCGCGCGCGCTCCTCGCGGTGCTCCAGGTCGAAGCGGTCCGGGCCCTCGGCCTCGCTCCAGTGGATGCCCACGCCCAGGTGGTCGATGTGCGTGGACTTCCACGCCTCGTGGGCCTGGCGCTCCAGCGCGCGGCGCTCCACGGACTCGGCCTTCTTCTTCTCCTTCCAGGCCGTCTTCTCCTTCTCCTTCAGGGAGGAGAAGTCCACCTCGTCCGCGAGCGCGCCCTTCGCCACGAGCTGCGCGTGCACCCATTCGTCGGTGCCACCGGCTTCGGTGATGGCCTTCCAGCGCGCGAGCAGGACGTCGTTCGCGGCGCGGCGGGCCTCGCGCTTGGAGGCGGTGTTGGGCGCGGCGGCGGCCGGGGGGACTTCGG
>NZ_RAWB01000744.1 GCF_003612055.1 Corallococcus llansteffanensis | reverse complement strand
GGCACCGCTTGCGGGAGCGGCGACAGGCGGCGGACGTGTGCTACACGACACCCCATGTCCTCAATGCCGTCCAAGGAAGTCCAGACCTTCCCCAATCCCGCCCCCGAGCGCGATTACGAGATCGCCTTCGACGTCCCGGAGTTCACCTGCCTGTGCCCCCTGACGGGCCAGCCGGACTTCGCGCGCTTCACCATCAAGTACGTGCCGGATCAGCTCTGCGTGGAGCTCAAGAGCCTGAAGCTCTACATGTGGTCCTACCGGAACGAGGGTGCCTTCCACGAGAAGGTGACCAACACCATCGCGGACGACATCGTGAAGGCCATCCAGCCGCGCAAGCTCACCGTGGTGGGCGACTTCTTCGTGCGCGGCGGCATCGGCACCATCGTCACCGTCACGCACGACAAGAAGAAGTAGGCCCACGCCCGGCGTGTGGGCCTCCCTCCCCTGTCACCGGCTGAGCTGCTCCAGGAAGGGCAGCCAGTGGGCCTGGGAGAGGTAGAGGCCCGTGCCGGCGGCGGCCGTGCCCGCGGCGAGCGCGGCCAGCATCCACTTGCGCTGGCTGCGTCGAGGGGGCTTCGGCGCGTCGAACACGTCCAGCACGCCCAGCTCCTGCTGGGTGAGGTGGGCGAGGGCCTCGGTCTCGGTGAGCTTCTGGCGGTAGCGCAGGAAGGCCACGAGCAGCGCGGGGTGGGACACGGGCACTTCGCGGGCGAGGAACAGGTCCAGCTCGCGGCGCATGGCGGCGGCGTCCGGGAAGCGGGCCTCCGGCTTCACGGCCAGCGCGCGTTTGACGATGCGCGCCAGGGGCGCGGGCACGTTGGGGGCCACCTTGTGGAGGGGCGTGAACTTGCCGTCGCGGATGCGGGCGAACACCTCGCCGGCGGACTTGCCCACGAAGGGGCGGGTGCCGGAGAGGGTCTCGTAGAGGAGCACGCCGAGGGAGAAGATGTCGGTGCGCGCGTCGATGGGGGCGCCGGTGACTTGCTCGGGGGACATGTAGGAGGGCGTGCCCACGGCCATGCCCTGCTGGGTGAGGGCTTCGAGGCCCACGTCCTTGGCGATGCCGAAGTCCATGAGCTTCACCTCACCGGACTTGGTGAGCATGACGTTCGCGGGCTTGAGGTCGCGGTGGATGATGCGGCGGAAGTGGGCGTGGTCGAGCGCGCTGGCGATGCGTGCGCAGATGACGGCGGCGACGTCCGGGGGCAGCGGGCCCTCCTTGATGAGGCCGTGGAGGGTGGGCCCGTCGACGAACTCCATGACCATGAAGAAGCTGTCGTTCTTCTCCACCAGGTCATAGAGGGTGACGATGTTCTGGTGGCGGAAGGCGGCGAGCGCCAGGGCCTCGCGGCGGAAGCGTGACAGGGCCTCCTTGTCGCGCTGACCTTCGGGGAGCAGCTCCTTGATGGCCACCTCGCGCTGCAGCAGCTCGTGCAGGCCGCGATACACGATGGCCATGCCACCGCGGCCCAGCTCTCCCAGCACGCGGCAGGCGCCAATCTTGCGGTGACGAACGGCTTTCTCATTCTTCTCGGCGACGGTCACGGGGCCGCAGGGTACCGATTCACGTCTCATGCGTCGATGGGCCCTCCCGGCAGGGGGGCCATTCGCACAGGTGTGGTGGAAAGGCGCGGTGTCGCTGTCTCACGCCAAGGGGCCTACCTGCCCCCGAGGTGCTGGCAGGATGGGGGGATGCCGGGACTTCGGACAGGGTGGCTGTGGGTGTTGGCGGTGGTGGGGCTCGGTTGCGCGGGCGCGCCGCGACCGCCAGCGACCTATGCGCAGAGCTTCGACACGGTGTGGAACAGCTGCCGCCACAACCCGGCTCTGTGCGTGGGCGAGGGGGCGGTGGTCCAGGTGCCGCGTGCGGTGGAAGTGGCCGTGCTTGTCGCAGTGGCTCGAGCCGTGCTGGACGAGGACACACGGCGGGCAGTGGAGCAGGTGCTGAAGGAGTGCGCGGACCTGGCCCGCTCGGAGGTCCTGATTCGTGAGCACGGAGGCCGGAGCCCCACGAAGGAGGAGTGCAACGAAGTGGTCTCACACAATGCGCGCGGGGAGCCCGTGACACGGGCCATGAAGTGGGGCACCGCCATGCACCAGGTCGCCCTGGAGTGCTCCCGGCAGCGGCTCGACACCGTGGTTCCAGGAAGGTTCAGCCTGGAGCCCACCTATCGGTATGATCGGCGGATTCCCGAGACGAAGTATGTCCCTCAGGAGGAAGTGAATGCCCTGCTCCGCGAGGGGCGTGGTGCCCAGCTCAAGGGCACCCTTGTCCCCGACGTCGTCATCCACCAGGGCGACCCTCTTCAGGCCCAATCTGTCTATGACTTGAAGTTCCCCTGCTCCGACGTCAGCAATCCCCCCAACTGGCGGGCGATGCCTGAACCAGGTTCGCCTCCTGGAACGGCGCCCTCGCAAAAGGACTTCTACATGAAAGCACTTGGCCTGGGCGCGCAGCAGGTCTGGCGCATCGCTCCATGGTTTGGAGTGCTCGAGTGAGCAGTTCCATTCCTCGCATTCGCCTCCATGTGAAAAACGGAGAGATTCTGGTTGCTCGCGATGGGCTCCAGATCTGCTTCTACATGCCTCACCCACACGAGGCCCTGAGCGCTGGTGTGCAGCGAACGCTGGACGCGTATCGGGATTTCATCGGCAGGAACTCGCTTGGCTCGTATCTGGATCATGAGGGTGAATGGCAGACGCTTGATGCCAAGGCATGGGAACTCACGTTTCGGGAGCTTCATGATGGGGCAGGCGCCAGGATCCATCTGACGGAGGCAGCTCAAATGGATGATCGATTCGGTTTCCATTACATCGGGAAGCCACTCGGTCATCCGGACGGTTTTTACGGGCCGGAGGAGGTCAGCGCACTGGCGGTTTCGCTGCCCACGGAGTTCCTGGAGACACATGGCCCGGGACGCGTCCGTGAGTTGGCACTCGACATGGCGAAGTCCCTCCCCTTCAGCAGTGGCCACGCGGGCCTCGCCTTCCTTGGAGAACCCCTGGTTTCGTCCGTCCTCTCCGAAGTGGAGAAGCTCGCCCTCCGTCACCCTGCGATGGATGTGCTGTCTCTGGATGGACGCTCCCGTGGGATTGGCACCCGCGTGATTGGCCCCGCCTGGATGAACTTCATGGGGCCGCCAGTGCTCGCGGAACTGGGAGGCGCCACGGCCCTGCGCGCCCGTCTCCACTCCCCGGACACCTCCGTGGAGGAACTGGGACCCGACCGCGCTGTCGTCACGTTGGGCCCGTGGCCGGAGGCCGGTGACACCGAGCACGGACAGACACTCCCCGCCTACCGGGAGCTCGCGCGCGTGCTCGAATCCTGGCTGTACCAGGAGCATCCCGGCCCTCCGCAACCCCACGAGCACGACCTCGTCAGGGTCCGGCGCCGCTTGGAGCGCCGCTTCCTCGACTGAGCGCTCCGCCTCACGCCCGCCCCTCCCTGCATCCACCCGCGCGCGTTCCCATCCTCTTCCCATCCAACGTGCCGGGGGGACGCCCATGACGGAGCGGGATGCATACATCCAGACGATGGAAGCGGAGCAACGCGCGGCGACCGCTCGCTTCCTCGAAATCGAAGCCCAGGCGGGCCTCGCGGAGAGCGAGGACGAGCTCGACCTCCTCTTCGACGCCCGGGAACGCAGTGA
The DNA here is from genome assembly GCF_003612055.1 of Corallococcus llansteffanensis. Classification (GTDB taxonomy): domain Bacteria; phylum Myxococcota; class Myxococcia; order Myxococcales; family Myxococcaceae; genus Corallococcus; species Corallococcus llansteffanensis. The sequence goes on along the minus strand of NZ_RAWB01000744.1, from coordinate 501 downwards.
TGACTTCCACCGTGAAGTCCAGGCGCTCCGCCACGCGGATCATCAGGACTGGCACCGCGCGAAGGCCGACGCGGAGAAGGCCCGCACGCGCTTCGATGACGCCCTCGACCGCGCGGGCGACCAGTGGGAACTCCTCCGCGCGGGCTACCGCCGTGAGCGCGAAGCCGAGCTGCGCCACCTGGGCGCCCTGGTGGCGCTGTGGGAAGCCGCCCAACTCCTCTCCCGCCACGAAGTCGAACTCCTGAAGCGCGGCCTCCAGGACGCCCGCGGCCTGCTCATGCACCTGGGCCGCTCGCACGGAGCGGCCTGGACGCACGCCCGCGAGGACTACGAGGCCACCTGGCGCGACCTGCGCGCGCACACCCACCACCTCCACGACGACAATCTCGCCTCCCTCTCGTAAGGAGGGCAGCCCACCGCCCGGCGAAGAAGCGCCCCCTCCCCGCTTCTTCTCGGACGCCACACGACTGACACGGGGCTACGCTAGGAACGCCCATCATC
>NZ_RAWB01000743.1 GCF_003612055.1 Corallococcus llansteffanensis | reverse complement strand
GGGATGACGGCCACGGGCCGGGGGGCGGGCATGGGGCGTCATCTATCAGATTCAGGACGTCCCGCACTCGCACCGGGGCCGGTGGCCACCCTGTGCCACTAGGCAGGAAAGGCGACGTGCCTACTTTCCGCAGCGACATGAAGAAGGTCATCCATATCGTTGGCGCGCGTCCGAATTTCATGAAGGTGGCCCCCATTCACAAGGCCATCGCCGCGCGTACCTCCCTGCAGCAGCTCGTCATGCACACCGGCCAGCACTACGACGCGAAGATGAGCGACGTGTTCTTCGCCGACCTGGGCATGGCCGCTCCCGACATCCACCTGGGCATCGGCTCCGGCAGCCACGCCGAGCAGACGGCGAAGATGATGGTGGAGATGGAGAAGATCTTCCTCAAGGAGAAGCCGGACCTGGTGTCCGTGGTGGGCGACGTGAACAGCACCATCGCCGCCGCGCTCGTGACGTCGAAGCTGGCCATCCCGCTGTCCCACGTGGAAGCGGGCCTGCGCAGCTTCGAGCGGCACATGCCGGAGGAGATCAACCGCGTCGTCACCGACCGGCTCTCCGACCTGCTGCTCACGCCTTCGCGCGACGCGGACGCGAACCTCCTGAAGGAGGGCATCGACCCGAAGCGCATCCACCTCGTGGGCAACGTGATGATCGACTCGCTCCTGTCGTCCAAGGAGAAGGCCGACCAGCTCCCCACGCTCAAGCAGCTGGGGCTCACGCCGAGGGGCTACGTGGTGGCGACGCTGCACCGCCCGTCCAACGTGGACAACCCGAAGCTGCTGGCGGGCCTGCTGTCCACGCTCATCCACGTGGCGAAGAAGGTGCCCGTCGTGTTCCCGGTGCACCCGCGCACGCGCAAGATGATCTCCGAGCAGGGCCTTTCGGTCGAGCTGGAGAAGACGCCCGGCCTCAAGCTGGTGGACCCCATGGGCTACCTGGAGTTCCTGTCCCTGACGTCCCAGGCGCAGCTCGTGATGACGGACTCGGGCGGCCTGCAGGAGGAGACCACCGCGCTGGGCGTGCCGTGCCTCACCCTGCGCGAGGAGACCGAGCGGCCCATCACGGTGGAGGTGGGCACCAACGAGGTGGTGGGCACCGACCCCACGCGCATCCGCGAGGCGGCCGACCGCGTCCTGGCGGGCGACGCGAAGAAGGGCCGCGTGCCGGAGCTGTGGGACGGCCGCACCGGCGAGCGCATCGCGGACCTCTACGCGCGCGTGCTGGGCGTGGAGACGAAGCGCGCGTTCGGGTGAGCCGCGGGATGGGCTGAACGCATCTTCCTGAAGCAGTCAGGCCGCCGGGTGCTCGCGTCTTCGTGCGCGAGGGCCGGGCGGTCTTCGCGTTCCAAGGCGTGCTAGAGCGGGAGCCACGTCATGCGTGAAGAAGACGCTCCCGCTGCCATGAGTGATCCGGTGCCTGAGCCGGTGACGCCCGCCTCGTCGGTTCCCGACGGCTACGTCGACATCCCGTTCGTCGTCGAGCCGAACTACGCCGGCTGGCGGTTGGACCGCTACCTCTGCGAGAAGATCCGCCGCATGGACCTGGAGCGCGTGCAGGGCATCATCCTGCGCGGCGTCCTCTGCGACGCGTACCGCCTCAAGCCCTCCACGCCCGTGTACCCGGGGCTGACGTTCCGCATCCGCCGCCCCGCGAGCCAGGAGCCCGCGACGCCCACCGAGTTGCCCGTCGTCTTCTCCGATGACTGGCTGCTGGTGCTCGACAAGCCGGCGGGGCTGCCCATCCACCCCACCGCGCGCTACCACAAGGGCACCCTCGTCACGCTGCTGCGAGAGCGCTTCGGGGAGCGCTTCGCGGAGCCCGCGCACCGGTTGGACCGGGAGACGAGCGGGTTGGTTGTGTGTGGCCGCACCACCGAGTCCTGCCGCGTGCTGGGCGGGCTGTTCCTGTCGCGCGACGTGCACAAGGAGTACCTCGCGCTGTGCGAGGGCCACCCGCCCGAAGACACCTTCCACGTCGATGCGCCCATCGCGGAGGGCACGGACCTCATCCGCATCGCGGTGCGGATTGATGCGGTGCAGGGCAAGCCCAGCCGCACGCGCTTCCAGGTGCTCCAGCGCTTCGTGCGTGACGGCGCGCCGTTCGCGCTCTTGCGCTGTTTCCCGGAGACGGGCCGGCAGCATCAGATCCGCATCCACCTGCACACGGCGGGCTTCCCGCTGGTGGGGGACAAGATGTACGGACCGGATCCGGGCTACTTCGACCGCTTCAGCAAGCACACCCTGGAGCCCGAGGCGTGGGTGCGGCTGCGGCTGCCCCGGCACGCGCTCCATGCGGAGCGCATCACGTTCCCGCACCCGGGCACCGGTGAGTCCGTCACCTTCGTCTCACCGTTGCCGCAGGACCTGGAGGACTTCATCGCCGGGAAGACACCGGCCCCTTGAGGGGGCCGGGCCAGCTTCAGGCGCTGAGCTTGGCGACGTCCGAATCCCGGGAGAGCTTCTCCGTGAGGTACTGCCCGGAGAAGCACGCGGTGCAGTAGGTGTTGCGCTTCGGGTCCTCCACCGCGGCGCCCAGACCCTCCAGCGACAGGTAGCCCAGGGAGTCCGCCGTCACGTACTTGGCGATCTCCTCCGTGGAGTGGCTGGCGGCGATGAGCTCCGTGCGGCTGGGCGTGTCGATGCCGTAGTAGCAGGGCCACTGCGTGGGCGGCGACGAGATGCGCAGGTGCACGGACACGGCGCCCGCGGCCTTGAGCATCTTGACGATCTTCCGGCTGGTGGTGCCGCGCACGATGGAGTCGTCCACCACCACCACGCGCTTGCCCTTGAGGACGCTGCGCACGGCGGACAGCTTCAGCTTCACGCCGAAGTGACGGATGGACTGCTGCGGTTCGATGAAGGTGCGGCCCACGTAGTGGCTGCGGATGAGGCCCACGTCGTAGGGGATGCCGCTCGTCTGGGAGAAGCCGATGGCGGCGGGCACGCCCGAGTCCGGCACCGCGATGACCAGGTCCGCATCCGGCGCGGGCTGCTCGCGGGCGAGTTGCATGCCCAGGCGCTTGCGCACCTCGTAGACGCTGGTGCCGAAGAGCACCGAGTCCGGCTTGGCGAAGTAGACGTGCTCGAAGATGCAGCGGCCCAGCCGGGGCGCGGGCTTGAAGGGCATGCTGGCGCGCAGCACGCCGTTCTCGATGACGACCAGCTCACCGGGCTCCAGCTCGCGGACGACCTCCGCCTCGATGAGGTCCAGCGCCGTCGTCTCACTGGCGACGACGTAGGCGCCTTCCTTCATCTTGCCCAGCACCAGCGGCCGGAAGCCGTGCGGGTCGCGCACCGCGATGAGCTTGTCCTCGGTGAGGAGCAGGATGCTGTAGGCGCCCTCCACCTTGCGCAGGGCCTCCACCAGCTTGGCCTCGAAGGTGGGCTGCTTGGAGCGGGCGAGGAGGTGCATCACCACCTCCGTGTCCGCGTCCGACTGGAAGAGCGCGCCCTCCGACTCCAGCGACGCCTTGAGCTCCGCCGCGTTCACGATGTTGCCGTTGTGCGCGATGGAGAACTGGCCGCCCGCGTACGCGACGAACAGCGGCTGGGCGTTCTTGAGCTGGCTGCCGCCCGCCGTGCTGTAGCGCACGTGGCCGATGGCCGCGTCTCCCGGCAGTCCCTCAATCACCGGAGCGGTGAAGATGTCCGCCACGAGGCCCATCTGCCGGTGCGCGCGCAGGATGTGGCCGTCGGACGAGACGATGCCGGCGGACTCCTGTCCGCGGTGCTGCAGGGCGTGCAACCCCAGGTACGTCAGGTTGGACGCCTCTCCGTGACCCGTGATTCCGAAGATGCCGCACATGGTGCGCTGCCTTACCCCTTTCGACCGCGAAGCGGAACAGGAACGCGTGCCTTCACGGTGGGTATTCCACCCGCCGTCGACGTCGGCCCCTGTAGGCCAGGCAAGGTGCCTCTGGCCGGAAAGGTGGGAGCCGTCCGGGTGATGGGAGCGGTTAGGCTCCTTCCGGCATGTCCTCTTCCCGGCGCTCCGTCCTCCACACCCTGCTGCCCTTCGCCTTGCTAACGGCGGGGGCGGCGTACGCGCTTGCCTCCTGGAACTGGTGCGGGCGCTGGGAGGAGCGGACGCCGAGCGTGCTGTCCCAGGTGAGAGGCGAGGGCGCCCTGCGAGCAGGCGCGGCGAAGG
>NZ_RAWB01000742.1 GCF_003612055.1 Corallococcus llansteffanensis | reverse complement strand
GTTCCTGCATGACTTCTCCTATGCGGGCTACCGGCTGCGGCAGGCGGAGCCGCCGGTGCGGATGGACCGGGTGCTGGACGTGACGCAGGCGCCGTACTTCGCGGACAACACGGGCGCGTCGGATGTGACGGCGGTGTTGCAGCAGGCCATTGACGACGCGGGGGCCGTGGCGGGCGGCGGGGTGGTGTACCTGCCCCGGGGCACGTACCGGGTGGCGCCGCCCACGGGCAAGGCGTCCGCGCTGTACATCGGCAAGAGCAACGTGGTGCTGCGGGGGCAGGGCGCCACGGCGACGTTCCTCTACAACGCGGCGACGGACATGCGCAGCAAGCGGGTGGTGATGGTGGCCCCGCGCGAGTCCTCCGTGTCCTGGACGTCCGGGGCGACGGGGGCGACGGCGCTCACCCAGGACGCGCCCAACCAAGCGACGCGCGTGCAGGTGGCGAGCGTCACGGGCTACGCGGTGGGGACGTGGGTGGTGGTGCGGGCGGACCTGACGGCGGCGCGCAGCGAGGAGCTCAACATGGGCACCACGTGGACGTCGCTGCCCGGGCCTTCCTTCTACCGGCAGGTGGTGGCGGTGGACGCGGCCACGCGGACGCTGACGCTGGACATCCCGCTGCGCCAGGGGCTGCTCCTGCGCGACGCGGCGCGCGTGTACCGCATCCCCGCGCACCTGTCGGAGGTGGGCATCGAGCACCTGTCCATTGGCATGCGGGAGAACCCCACGCCCGGGACGGGCGAGGAGGACTACACCGTGCCGGGCACGGGCGCGTACGCGATGCACGAGGCGACGGCGGTGCTGATGAACCACGTGGTGGACGGGTGGATCCGCGGCGTCAATTCCTACCGGCCGCCGTCCAACACGCAGGACGTGCACCTGCTGTCCAACGGCATCGACCTGAACTATTCGCGCAACGTCACCGTGGATGCGTGTGAGATGGACAAGCCCCAGTACAAGGGCGGTGGCGGAAACGGCTACCTGTATTCGATTCGGAGCAGTGACAGCCTCATCAAGGACAGCGTGGCGTTTGGCGGGCGGCACAACTTCGACTTCCGCTCCATGCACACCACCGGCAACGTGCTGTTCAACAACCGGGCGTCCAACGGCGAGAAGGTGTCCGACTTCCACATGCACCTGAGCGCGGCGAACCTCGTCGACAACACGACGCTCTACCAGGAGCGCTTCGAGGCGGCGGACCGGACGCCCTACGGCACGACGAGCCACGGCGTCACCACGACGCAGAGCGTGTTCTGGAACACCAATGGGGCGAAGCCCCCGGCCTACGGGGGTACCAGCATCGTGCGCTCGCAGCAGTACGGGCAGGGGTATGTGATTGGCGTGCGTGGCAGCGCGACGGCCGTGGACGTGTCGGTAACGACCAAGACGGCGCCGGCGGACCTGGCGGAGGTGGCGACGTCCGGCAATGAGCTGGTGCCGCAGTCGCTCTACGTGGATCAGGTGCAGAAGCGCCTGGGGCGCGCGGTGGAGCACGAAGCGCAGGCGCTGGTGTACCAGGCGGAGAACCTGAAGCCGACGAGCGCCGGGGACGTGTCGTCCACGGCCGTGGAGACAGGCGCGGAGCTGGGTGGCCTGCGCTACCACAACACGGGCGCCGTGGGCGCGAAGGTGACGTACACGCTCTACCCGCGCACGGTGGGCACGTTCGCGGTGAGCGTGCGCACCAAGCGCAACAGCGCGCGCGGGCAGTACCAGCTGGATGTGGGCGGCGTGGTGGTGGGCGGGACGCGGGACGACTACGCCAGCGCCACGGCCTACGCGGAGGTGGAGCTGGGGACGGTGACGTTCACGGACCTGGAGCCCAAGGCGCTCACGTTCACGGTGGTGGGCAAGAACGCGGCGAGCACGGGCTACAACGTGGCGCTGGACGCCATCCGGCTCGTCCGGCGGTAGGAGGCGGCGCGGCGTCTCTGGGAGACGCGCGCGGACCGGGGTATAGACGGGCCCATGCACGTCTATGCCGCCGCGTTGGCCCAGGAGCTGGGCATCAAGCCGGAGCAGGTGGACCGGACCCTCGCGCTGCACGAGGAGGGGGGCACGGTCCCCTTCATCGCGCGCTACCGCAAGGAGGCCACGGGGGGCCTGGATGAGGTTCAAATCCAGGCCATCCTCGACCGCTCCTCGGAGCGGGCGGAGCTGGATGGGCGGCGCGACACCATCCTGCGCAGCATCGAGGAGCAGGGGAAGCTGACGCCGGAGCTGTCGAAGGCGCTCCAGGCGGCCCGCACGCGCGCGGAGCTGGAGGACCTGTACCTGCCCTACAAGCCCAAGCGCCGCACGCGCGCGGCCATCGCCCGGGAGAAGGGGCTGGAGCCGCTGGCGGACCTGGTGTGGAAGCAGGAGGGGCAGCGCGGGGAGAGCGTGGACGCGCGCGTGAAGCCCTACGTGGACCCGGAGAAGGGCGTCACGGACGTGGCCGCGGCGCTGGCGGGCGCGCGCGACATCTGCGCCGAGCGCGTGGCGGAGGACGCGAAGCTGCGCCGCGAGGCCCGCGACCTGTGCACGCGGCGGGGCACGCTGCGCTCGGACGTGGTGCCGGCGAAGAAGGGCGAGACGACCAAGTTCGAGAACTACTACGGCCACGAGGAGCCGCTGTCCCAGGCGCCGTCCCACCGCGTGCTCGCGCTGCTGCGCGGCGAGGAGGAGGGCGTGCTGAAGGTGAAGCTGGGCCTTCCGGACGACGAGGTGAAGGGGCTGTTCACCGGGCGGGTGGTGACCCGGCCGCAGTCGTTGTTCGCGGGCGAATTGCGCGCGGCGGTGGAGGACGGGTGGGAGCGGCTGATGGGGCCGTCGCTGGAGTCGGAGCTGCGCGCGGAGCTGAAGGAGCGCGCGGACAAGGGCGCCATCGGTGTCTTCGGTGAGAACCTGCGGCACCTGCTCTTGACGCCGCCGGCCGGGGCGCGGGCGGTGCTGGCGTTGGACCCGGGGCTCCGCACGGGCATCAAGCTGGCGATGATGGACGTGACGGGGACGGTGGTGGAGACGACGACGCTGTACTCGGAGCGCAGCGCGGACGAGCGGGCGCGGGCGGCGAAGTTGTTGGAGGCGGTGGTGCGCAAGCACAAGCCGGAGCTGATTGCCGTGGGCAACGGCACGGGCAGCCGCGAGGCCGAAATCTTCACGCGCGACACGCTGAAGGCACTGGGCCTGCAGATTCCCGTGGTGTCGGTGAGCGAGCAGGGGGCGTCCATCTATTCCGCGTCGGAGGTGGCGCGGGAGGAGTTCCCGGAGCTGGACGTGTCGCTGCGCGGGGCGGTGTCGATCGGGCGGCGGTTGCAGGATCCGCTGGCGGAGCTGGTGAAGATCGACCCGAAGAGCATCGGGGTGGGGCAGTACCAGCACGACGTGGACCAGGGCCTGCTCAAGAAGAAGCTGGGCGAGGTGGTGGACTCGTGCGTGAACGCGGTGGGCGTGGACGTGAACACGGCGTCACCGCAGTTGCTGGAGCACGTGTCCGGCGTGGGGCCGTCATTGGCGAAGAAGCTGGTGGCGCACCGGGCGGCGAAGGGGCGCTTCACCACGCGGCGGGAGCTGCTGAAGGTGAGCGGCCTGGGGCCGAAGACGTTCGAGCAGGCGGCGGGCTTCCTGCGCGTGCGAGGGCCGGAGCCGCTGGATTCGAGCGCGGTGCACCCGGAGCGCTACTCCGTGGTGGAGCGGATGGCGAAGGACCTGGGCGTGGACGTGGCCTCGCTGGTGGGCAACGCCGCGCTGGTGCGCAAGATTGAAGCGAAGCGCTACCTGGGACCGGAGCTGGGAGAGCTGACTCTGAAGGACATCCTGGCGGAGCTGGAGAAGCCGAGCCGCGACCCGCGCGGTGACTTCACGGCGCACGCGACGCGCGATGACCTGCGCTCGCTGGAGGACGTGAAGGAGGGGATGGTGTTGCAGGGCACGGTGACGAACGTGACTGCGTTTGGAGCGTTCGTGGACGTGGGCGTGCATCAGGACGGGCTGGTGCACGTGTCGCAGCTGTCCACGCGCTTCATCAAGGATGCGTCGGAGGCGGCGAAGGTGGGCGACCGGTTGACGGTGAAGGTGCTGACCGTGGACCTGGCGCGCAAGCGTCTGGCGTTGTCCGTGAAGGCGCTGCAGGAGGGCGGGGCGCCCCAGGCGTCCGGGAAGCCCGCGGTGGGCGGG
>NZ_RAWB01000741.1 GCF_003612055.1 Corallococcus llansteffanensis | reverse complement strand
CCCCCCTTCGTGCGCCACGCGTGGCTGTCCGCCATGGAGGAGAGCGGCAGCGCCACCGAGGACACCGGCTGGGCGCCCCACCACCTGACGCTGTGGCGGGGGCCGAAGCTCGTCGCCGCCGCGCCCGCCTACCTCAAGTTCCACAGCATGGGCGAGTACATCTACGACTTCGGCTGGGCCAACGCCGCCGCCCAGTTGGGCGTGGAGTACTACCCGAAGCTGCTCGTCGGCGGCCCCCTGTCCCCCGCCACCGTGCCGCGCTTCCTCACCGCCCCGGGCGAGGACGCCGCCCCCCTGCGCCGCGCGCTCCTGGAGGCCGCGGTGGCGAGCGCCGAGGACGCGGGCTGCTCGGGCGTCCACGTGCTCTACCCCACGGACGAAGAGGCGGACTTCCTGGAGGAGGCCGGGCTCGCGCGCCGCATCACCCTCCAGTTCCACTGGAAGAACCCGGGCTATCGCAGCTACGACGACTACCTGGCCCGCTTCGACTCCAAGCGCCGCCACCAGCTCAAGCGCGAGCGCGCCGCCGCGGCCACCCAGGGCCTCCAGCTGCGCACCGTGCGGCAGAACGACCTGGGCCCGGAGCACGCCCACCGCGCGTACACCTTCTACACGTCCACCTGCGAGCGCCACGCCTGGGGCCAGGTTCAGCTCACCCCGGGCTTCTTCGAGCGCGTCTTCCGCGACCTGCCCCACGCGGTGGAGATGGTGGAGGCGGTGAAGGACGGGCACGTCATCGCGGGCGCCTTCAACCTCGTGACCCCGGAGCGGCTCTACGGCCGCTACTGGGGCTGCACGGAGGAGCACCCCTTCCTGCACTTCAACGTCTGCCTCTACCAGTCCGTGGACGACTGCATCCAGACGGGCCGCAAGGTGTTCGAGCCCGGCGCGGGCGGGGAGCACAAGGTGTCGCGCGGCTTCGAGCCCACCGCCGTGCACAGCGCCCACCTGATTTTCGACAAGCGCCTGGACAAGGCCGTGCGGGGCTTCCTGCGCATGGAGCGCCAGCGGCTGGCACCCGCGGTGGAGGAGGCCGAGCGCATCTGCGGCCTCAAGCCCTGGAACCCCGTGACGCCGCCCGTGACGCCGCCCGAAACGCCCCCCTAGACGCCCGGAGTTCCCGGGTCGAACTGAACGTCTGTCCGCCAGCCCACCGGTCGGAAGCCGACGGCGCTCGGTTGAAGTTGTGAAATCGGGGTGAACCTCTAGAGTCCGCCCCCATGAAAGTCCCGGAGACAGAGGAAGACTTCATCCAGTGGTACGAAGACTGCTGGGCCGACCGTGACGAGGTGGAGTACCCGAAGCTGTTCGGTGCCATCAGCGAGGACGTCATCCTCCTGGAAGGCACCGGCGTGCTGGAGGGGTGGCTGGAGAGCGAGTTGAGCCAGGGTCAGACGCTGGACCCCAACTGGCTCCCCATGGGCGTGCGCGTGGCGCCCCCCAGCCCCGAGTACCCCTACTGGACCTACGTGACGTCCGGCCTGTCCAACCCCTTCACGGTCTCGCCCGGCGAGGAGGTCGCGGAGTCCGGCCCCAGCGGCCTGGGCTACGAGATGGTCATCCACACGCCCGAGGAGGAGCGTTGGCCGGTGCTGCGCCTCTTGGACATGATGGCCTACAACCTCGTGTGCGCGCGGCTGTTCGCCATGGGGCACCGCTACCCGGTGGACGGCACCCTCACCGGCGGCGAGACGAAGCTCGCGGGCTTCGTGTTCGTGAAGGACGCGACGCGGCCCAGCCACTTCACCCTGCCCAGCGGTCAGGTGGAGCTGCTCACGCTGGTGGGCGTGACGAAGAACGAGATGGCCTTCTCGCGCTCCAACGGCATGGACAAGCTGATGCAGAAGCTGGCGGATCCGACGAAGCCGGGCGCCGAGTACATCACCCGGCCGGAGCGTGACGAGGTGAAGCTGTAGTCAGGGCGTCGTCGCCAGCCGCCGCGCGCCCCCGGTGCGCGGCGGCGAGGCCTCCACCAGCGCGTGCAGCAGCCCCGGCTCGAAGGGCTTCTCGATGCGCGGCAGGGGCACCCCCTGGAGGAAGGCGCGGGCGCGTTCGGTGAAGCTGCCGCCCGTCATGAACACGAACCGGGACAGCACCTCCGGCTGGCGCCGCGCCAGCTCCGCGTGCACGTCCATCCCGGTCAGGTCCGCCATCATCAGGTCGCAGAAGACGCGGTCGAAGTCGTCGTCCTGCTCCAGCAGCGCCAGCGCCTCGCGGCCGCTGTGGGCCACCACCACGTCGTGCTGCCGGCCGAGGATGCGCCGCAGCACCGAGGTGAGCTGCGGCTCGTCGTCCACCACCAGCACGCGCTTGCGCTGGGGGCTTTCCGCATCCCGCACCGCGGGCGGGCGCGGGTGCGCCACGGTCTCCGCGACGGGCAGCCGCACCTGGAACGTGCTGCCCATGCCGGGGATGCTGGTGGCCGTCAGCTCGCCGTGCATGCTGCGCACGAGCCCCAGGCAGATGGACAGCCCCAGGCCGGAGCCCTCGCCCACGGGGCGCGTGGTGAAGAACGGCTCGAAGGCGCGCTGGAGCACCTCCGGCGTCATGCCCAGGCCGGTGTCGGACACCTCCGCCAGCACCCACGCGCCCTCGCGGCGGGTGGTGAGCGTCACCCGGTGACGGTCGAAGTCGCCGGCGGGAATGGCGTGCGCGGCGTTGATGAGCAGGTGCAGGAACACCTGGCCCAGGCGCGCCTCGTGGGCCAGCGCGTGGGGCACCTGCCCGAAGGAGCGCTCCACCTGGGCCCGGCTGCGCAGGTGCGTCATGGCCATGGAGACGCCGAACTCCAGCGCCGTGTGCACGTCCACCGGCGACAGGCGCAGCTCATCCGCGCGGGCGAAGGTCTGCAGGTCGCGCACGATGACGCGGATGCGCTCCGCGCCCTCGCGCGCCTCGCGCAGGGCCTCCAGCGCCTCGTCCAGGGCCCCCTGCGCCGCGGGGCCCACGCTGGCGCGGCGGGCGAGCGGCGTCAGCTGCTCCACCGCGAACTGGAGGTTGCCGGCGACGTAGGACAGCGGGTTGTTGATTTCGTGGCCCACCCCGGCGGCGAGCTGCCCCGCCATGGCCAGCTTCTCCGACTGCACCAGCCGCTCGCGCGCGGCCATGAGCTCGTGCGTGCGGCGCTGAGCCAGGGCCTCCGCCTCCAGGCGGCCGGAGTGCTCGCGGGCGAGCAGCGCGTCGCGCTCCGCCTGGACGCGCTTCTTGTCGGTGATGTCGCGCGCGTAGGTGGAGATGTTGCGGCCGCTGGACCAGGTGTGCACCTCGTGCCAGCGGTCCTTCCCGGTGCGCAGCTCGAAGAGGCGGTAGCCCTCCTCGGCGGCCACCTCGCGCAGGGCGCGCTCCAGGGGGGTGCCGGACAGCTCCGGGCACGCCTCCCACAGCACGCGGCGGAAGAGGGCCTCCTGGGTGCGTCCGGTGAGCGCGGCGGCGTTGCGGTTCACGTAGGTGAGGCGCCACTCCGTGTCCACGGTGAAGAAGGCGTCCGGCATGCTCTCCAGCACGTCGCGCACCCAGTCCAGCGTGTCCCGCAGCCCCTCCTCCATCCGCTGGGCGCTGGTCACGTCGCGCAGGCGCACCAACACCCCGTCGCGCAGGGGGACGGCGGTGCTCTGCAACCAGACGTCCCCTTCGGCGAAGTTGTCCGCGCGCGGCTGGCCGGACGCCAACACCTGGCGCAGCACGTCCAGGCGGCCCGCGAGCCCGTCCGGCGTGGACACCTCGCTCAGGCGCCGGCCCCGGAGGAAGGTGGGCTCCTGGCCCAGGGCCCGCGACGCGGCGGGGTTGGCCCACAGCCACTCGAAGTCGAGGATCTCTCCGCTGACGGCGCGCACGGCGCGCAGCACCATGCACGCCTCCGGGTGTTCCCGCTCGGCCTCCTCCAGCGCGGACAGGAGCGTGTCCGGGAGCGGCAGGGGCACGGTCGTGTCGGTCGCGGACATCCATCTCCTCCGGCGCGCCCTGCGGGGATGGAAAACCGCCCCCCGACAGGATTCCCTGCGCGGCCCCGGCCCTTCCCTGCCCCAGGAGCCCGCATGTCGCCACGAATCGCACGGCGGCTCAAGTCAGGGTCCTCCCATACGCGACTTTCACAGCGGTCCTGGATTGCTGATTCCTGTAACGCGGACGGGCGGAGCTGAAACAAGTGCTCCCCCAGTCCGGGGAACGTCGGCACACTCC
>NZ_RAWB01000740.1 GCF_003612055.1 Corallococcus llansteffanensis | reverse complement strand
GGTGCAGGTGGGGCTGGAGGACCTGCTGCTCGTGCCCACGTCCGGGCGCGAGGGGCGGCTCTTGGCGCTCAGGGCCCCGGGCTGGACGCCCGCGTTCACGGTGCGCGCGGACACGTCACTGCGCACCCGGCCGGTGGTGCGCGGGCCGCTGGTGTTCGTGCTGGGCCTGGATGGACGCGTGCTCGCGTGGCGGCTGCGCGTGCCGCCGCCGGACTGACACGCCCTCCTCGCGCCGTCAGCCCACGGACTCCGGCCGGGAGGCCGCGCCCGCGGCGGCTCCTTCCGCGGACTCCACGTAGTCCAGGTCGCGGTGGAACGTCTCCGACAGGCGCGTGAGGGCGACGAGCGCGAGGCCGAAGCAGACCGCGCCCACGGTGAGCGCCGCCTGCGCCACGGTGAGGTGGCCCTTCAGGTAGCCGAAGCCGCTGGCCGCGAGCACCGCGCTGCCGCGCACGAAGTTGGGCACCGTCGTGGCGACGGTGGCGCGGATGTTGGTGCCGAACTGCTCGGCGGCCATCGTCACCAGCACGGCCCAGTAGCCCACGCACAGGCCGATGAGGAAGCTCAGGCCGTAGATGACCGTGGAGGTGAGGCCGGGCACGAGCCCGTACACCAGCACCAGCGAGAACCAGGCGCACAGCCCCAGCGCCACCGCGCGCTTGCGGCTCTGGAGCCACTGGCTCACGAGGCCGGACAGCATGTCGCCCAGCGTCAGGCCCATGCTGCCGAAGAGGATGGCGTTGCCCGCCGTCACCGTGCCCTGGACGTTCAGCCCCGCCGTCAGCTCCGGCGCGAAGACGAAGAGGATGCCGGTGGTGAAGTAGATGGGCACGCCCACCAGGATGCAGCAGAGGTAGCGGATGAAGCGGCCGTCCTGGAGGAGCAGCAGCGGGTTCGCCTTCGCGGGGCCGGCCTTGTGGGTGAAGAGGGCGGACTCGGACACCTTGAAGCGGGTGAAGAGCAGCGCGAGCCCCAGCACGCCGCCCGTCACGTAGGCCGTCTTCCAGTGCAGGTGCTGCGCGACGAGCGCCGCCACGACGATGCCCAACATGCCCAGCGTCGCGACCACGGTGGTGCCCAGGCCGCGCTTCTCCTTCGGCAGCGACTCGGCGACCAGGGTGATGGCCGCGCCCAGCTCGCCCGCGAGCCCCAGGCCTCCGAGGAAGCGGCACACCGCGTAGCTCGTCACGTCCCAGGCGAACGCGTTGGCCAGGTTCGCCGTCGAGTACAGGAGGATGGAGCCGAACATCACCGACAGGCGGCCCTTGCGGTCCCCGAGCATTCCCCAGAAGACGCCGCCCACCATCATCCCCGCCATCTGCGCGTTGTAGATGAAGAGCCCCTTCTCGAGGATGTCCGCCGGGTCGGTGAGGCCCAGGTCCTTCAGCGAGGCGACGCGCACCACGCCGAACAGCGTGATGTCGAAGAGGTCGACGAAGTACCCCAACCCCGCCACGAGGACGGTGAGGTTCAGGACCGAGCGCAACTCCCGCAGGCGTGTCATGGCGCGCAATTAGGGGGGTTCGGCGGGCGCGGAGCAAGCGTCCGGTGAAGGCCCACCTGCCTCCCCGGAATCCCCGCCTTCCAGGAGGGCTCCGAGGAGGGTAGATTTTGTCGCGTCCTGCTTCTTCCCCAGGTGGAGCGCACTCCATGTACACCCACGCCGTGCTGGTTCCCTTCACTCCCGACCCGACGGATGAGGGGCAGCAAGAGGTCGTGTCGCTCGCCAAGGGGCTGCTCGAGCGGATTCGCGCGCATCCCACCAAGCTCAAGAACCAGACCCGGAGGGTCTACAAGAAGGTGCTGAGGCTCGGGGATGAGCGGGAGGGTCTCGACCTCAAGCAGGTTCCGTTCGACTCGACCCACTCCACCCTCTACGTGACCGCGCACGGGAATCCCGACGTGATTGGCACCCGGGGGCCGATCTCCATCTCCCCGGAGCGACTCGCCAGGAAGCTCGCGGAGGCGGGGATGCCCAAGACCATCACCGACCTGAAGGTGATGACCTGCAACTCGGGCTGGGGCTGGAGGAAGTATGGCTACCTGGGCTCCGCCAACACCGCGCACCTGCTGGAGGATGAGCCCCAGGGCACCTCCACGACGACGGTGGATGAAGAGCCCGGCCCCCAGGAAGCCGCCTCGCAGTTCACGATCCACATCCCCGAGAGCGGCACTTCGCAGGTACCGGAGATGAAGCTGGAGGCCACCAGCGTCCCGGTGCCGGACGAGCAGCAGCCGGACGGCGAGGTGGTGCCCGATGCCGAGGAAGAAGACCCCATGAAGCGGCCCGGGAAGCCGAGGAGCCTGACGTTCTATGTGAGGCGGCTGTGCATCGCGCTCTATGAGCGCGGGTACACCCATCTCCGGGTCCACGGGTACATCGGGTACACGGGTGAGGCCAAGAAGAAGGGCCATCACAGCTTCGTCACGGCGAAGCTCGGCAGCTCGCAGATGATCCGGGCCTCCCTCTCCCGCGTCACGGTCCAGGGCCAGTTCGGGTGGACCATCCAAGAGCCCAGGGAACGGATCAAGGTCAAGTGAGCAGCCCTCCTCCGTATGCCATCGTGGTCCTCTCCGCGGGAGATCCGCGCGTCATGGAGGGCGCGGCGCGGGTGGCGCGGAAGCTCTTCACCCGTCACCAGGCGAACGTGCAGCCCGTCCCACTGGAGTCCGCGGCCCTGCGCCACACGCTCGCCCAGCTCGCGGGCGGTACGCTGTACCTCGTCGGCCACGGGGATGAATGGACCGTGGGCGACCGGGCTCCCGCCAATCTGGCCATCCGGCTGTACGAGAACGGCCTGCCCGCGACGGTGGCGCGCATCCACGTCATGACCTGTCTGTCCGGCGTCGCGCCGCCGGAGCTCCTGGAGGCGCCGGCCCTCCGCCTGCGGGGGAACCTGATGGCGCTCTACCGGGCGCCCACGAACTTCCGGGTCACCGGGCTGACGGGCAAGTCCGCCGACTTCGGTGGCAGCTTCCGCACCATCCCGGCCCATCCGGTGATCACCTGGCTCGATGCCTTCCGCGACGCCGTGCACGACCCCCAGCAGATGGGCACGTTGCTGGATGCCGCGGATGACCTCGACCCTGACAACCGGGGGATGGACGCCTTCACGACCTTCGTCGAGGCGCACGACTCTCTGCGCGAGCTCGATGAGGAGGAGTCGCAGATCTACGACGCCATCCAGATGCTCATCACGCGCCTGCACGACAAGAACGCGCGCCCGGATGTCTGGCTGGTCCTGTACATGCTCGTGCAACAGCTGGGCGACGTGTTGCAGGACGGAGAGCTGACGCCCCAGGACCAACAGGAGTCCGCCCTCTCCAGCCTCGACATGCTGGAGCCCCTCATCCTCCAGGCCCTGGCCCTGAGCCGGCAGGCCAGCAAGGTCACCTGGTAGGGCTTCGACAAACACCCGGCCCGGGGTGCCGGTCGATCCACACGGCAGGGAGCTTCCAGAAGAATTCCCTGGAAGGTAGGTTTTGCCGCATGTTCTTGCTGCAAGCCGCGGTGGTGCAGCGCGTGGTGGGGCTGACCTTGATGTGGGCCCTGGGCGGCCCCTCATCGCCCCCGGGGTCGTGGCGGGCCGTCGCGCGCGTGGAGTCCGCCGAGGACCGTGCGCTCCTGGAGCGCGTGCGCGGGCAGAGCAGCGACCTGCCGGTGGTGCTGGAAGAGGAAGCGGGTCCGTCCCCGGAGGCGAGCCCTGACGGCGCGTGGCGCGAGGCGGAGCGGGTGGCCCTGCGGCGTGAGGCCCGCGCGGTGCTCTGGTTCGTGCGCGACGGGGCGGAGCTGCGCGTGTTCGTGGCCGCGCCCCAGACGGGGCACCTCTTCGTGCGGAGCGCGCGCGTGGAGGGCACGCCGGAGACCCTGACGTGGTCCGTCGGGGCGGAGGCGCTGGCGCTCGCGGTGCGCTCGGCGCTGCGCGCGGTGGATGCGGGGGAACCCCTGGGTGAGGTCGTCGCGTCCCCGCCTCCGCCTGTCGTGGTGGCCCCCGCGCCGCCGCCTCCGGTGCCGGTGGCCGTCGCGGCCGAGGACGGGGCGTTCGTGCAGGTGGGGCTGCACGCGGCGCTGGACGGGTATCACCCCGGGGGACAGCAGGGGCTGTCGCTGGGCGCGGGGTGGGCGGGACGGGTGCTGCGGCTTCGCGCGCAGGTGCTGGCGTCGCTGCCCGTGCACCTGCGGGATGCGTACGCCGACGTGCGGCTGGGACAGGGG
>NZ_RAWB01000073.1 GCF_003612055.1 Corallococcus llansteffanensis | reverse complement strand
TGTGGCGTGCGGTCGCTCCGCTCGCGCACGTCCTGGCGTGGAGTCGCTGGCGGCGCCACCACCAAGCCGTAGCCATGCGGTGTCACTACCGAGCCCGAGGGGCTCGATTCAAATTGCAACTGTAGGACTAAGGCATCAGGTAACCGGCTCAGGCGAGCGCCGACCCGAGTTGGGCGCCTGCCCCCGATCGATAGACTGCGTCCCAAGCCGCGCAGTTCGTCCTTACGCGGCGAGAGGGCAGCCTCGGCCTGTGAGCTTGCCCGGGCTTCGTGGACAGGTGGGTTACGCAGCCAACGGCACCTGTGAGGCGGTCTTCTCGAACTCGAGGGGGCTGCCCCCCTGTGTCAGGGAAGTTGTCGCCTCGGCTGAGCGGCCGGGATGACCACGCCCTGGGGGCGAGAGCAGGCAGGACGCAGTGCCGTACACGGATGGATTCAAGTCCCAGAGGGTGAAGCGGAGTTACGCGCGGCCCTGAGTCACGCCGTCCAATCTCAGCGGAGGGCCTTCTCCAGCTCCTCGCGACTGAAGTCCCTCGAGAGGTTGTTCGGGTCCCAGAGGGCGGCCAGCTCGACGATGGCCGGCAGCAGGGCCTGGATGCGGTCCTTGAGCCTTGCGCGCACGTGCTCCTTGAACCGCTGGTTCTTCATGCGGGCCAGCTCGCGCACCTCTTCCGGGACGCGGTTGACCAGGTCGTCGAGGGGGCGCAGGCCCCGCTCGAGCGCGCTGTCGACTTCGCTCTGGAGGTTGCCCGGCAGGGCCTTGAGCTTGCCGGCGGCGTCCTTGCGAGTGATTTCCTCGAGGTGCTGACGGAAGAGGTAGGACTCCGCGAGCTGCTCGAGGGTCTCGCTGCCCAGGGACTGGACGAAGATGCCCTTGAACTTGTCGCGGAACTTGTTGTCGAGCTCCTCGGTGAGCCTCCAGTCGGTGTCGATGGCCGAGCACACCTTGTCCTTGAAGCTGGAGGCCTCGCTTCGCTGGGCCGAGCTGGGCACGCGTGAGGCCCAGTCGGAGAGGTAGCCCTTGGCCTGGTCGAGCATGACCTTGGCATTCCCCAGGTCGTTCTTGTCACGGTACGTGTCGACCTCCGCCCGCGTCGCGTTGAAGAGCAGCAGGACGCTGCCCTTCTCCGCCTGCACCAGGCTTTGGTAGGCCGACACCAGGTTGCGGTAGTGGCCCTTCTGCACCTGGTAGACTTCGGAGCCACCCTGCACGGCGTCCAGCAGGTTGCGGTCGATTTCGTCGGGGATGTCGACATCGAACAGCGAGGCGACGAGCTTGGCCAGGTCCACGCCCTTGCCGCCCAGGAGCTTGTCATCGAGCTTGAGGGCCACGTCGAGCGACTTCGCGGTGGCGCGCGAGACGCCCTCGCTGGTGCGCTTGAGCACGCCCGGGGCGAGCTCGTCGACGATGGACTGCGCCATCCGTGAGACTTGCTGCACCACCTGACGCTGGTCGTTCTCGAAGATGACGTCCTTGGACAGCAGGAAGGTCCACTTGTCCCACAGCTCGCCCAGCATCTTGTTGAGCAGGTCCTGGTGGACGAGCAGGTCGTCGTGGAGCTGGGGCGTCTGCACCTTGGCCAGGGAGTCGAAGAAGGCCATCTCGTGCTCCAGCGCCTGGTACCAGAAGAGCTGGAGGGCGGGCGAGAGCATGTTGTCCTTGGCGGCATCGCCAAAGGCGCGGCTGATGTCGGCCGTCGCCGTGGCGCAGCGCTCCTGCCACTTGCGCTGCGTCCCCAGATTGCCGGCGCTGGTGCGCTCGCTGGCGTCGAGCATGGCCGAGAGGGCTTGATCGGCCGCGTTTCCAACCTTCACGATGGCGTCGCTCAAAGCGCGCTTCACCGTGTCGGGGGCGCCCTCCGAGGCGCGGTTCAACCGTTCGTTGAGTTCAGAGACGCGGCTTGAGTACCAGCCCATGGAGTGCTCCTTACAGGCTCTGCTCGCTGGTGATGCGCCAGGGGCCACCGTTGCGGCGTTGGACCGTCCAGCGCCGACGCACGTCGACTGAGTTGAAGGTGCGGGTCTGGCCCTCGAAGAGGCCGACGTGGTCCAGCTCCAACTCGACCTCCTCGACGCGCGGCAGGCCCGGGGCCTCGTCGCCCCGGATGACGACCCGCACCTCGCCAATCCAGCGCACCCGCGCGTCGAGCACCTTGTCGAGGATGAGGCGCCGCGCGCGCACCCACTCGCTGTCGCGGCCGTTCCAGGTCCAGACCGGGTAGTAGATGGGCCGGTCGGCGTCTGGCACGGCGCGCCAGTCCGCGAAGAGGCCGTTCCAGGTCTCCTGGTCACCGCGCTTCACGGCCGAAATCATCGCGGTGAGGACCTCGCGCGGGCTCGCGTCGTCGGCCGGAGCGCCGAAGCTCTCCTGGCTGAGCGTCTCCTCTCCGGCGAAGCGCGGTCCGCCCTCGCTCGGGTCGCTGACATCGACGCAGACCACGCCGCCGACCAGAGCGGCGACGGGCTCCACCTCCAGGCCGGCGGCGGTGCGGCCCGAGCCCGCGAGCAGGCGGGGATCCGGAAGGATGCGGCCGAGCACGGCGATGTCGAGCCTCACCGACGGGGCAACGCGCTTCTGGTAGCGCTGCATGGCGGAGAAGACCTTGTTCATGGCCGGGGTGTTGGCGGGGCAGAAGACCCAGGCGCCGGACTGGTTCCAGGCCAGGTAGCCCTTGCCCATGTCGACCAGCCACTCCCGTTGCGTCAGCGTCGGCAGTGAGACCAGCTTGCCGGTCACCGCCGAGCGGTCACCCCGGAAGGGGTCGACGACGGGGAAGGCGCCGAGCGTCTCCCCTGCACGCGCCTCCAGCAGGACCTTCCACGCCGCCGCGGCATGGAGGCCGATGGCCTTCACCTGCTCCTCGCCCCGGGTGCGGAACTCAAGGGCATCCGCCGGGAGCGTGACGAGGTCTCCTTCGAGACAGGCACGCACCGTCTCCCAGTCCTCGCGCATCGCCGTCGCGAAGGGGCCGGGATGATGCTCGACGAGGAAGTCGACGCGGGCCTTGTGTCCGAGGTGATTCGCGAGCTCCGCGCGCGTCCCTCGCGAGGTGCGCCAGGCGCCGAAGGTGCTGTCGAGCAGGCGCTCCCAGTCGAAGACGCGCTTCTCGAGCCATGACATCCAGGCCTCGTCGAAGCCGTCGCGACCCATGCGCTCGGGTCCTCCCGGTCCGATGATCTGCCGCGTCGTATCGGCGATGCTCCAGGTGCGTTCATGGAGCAGGGCGCCGCTGAACTCGTGCTCCTCCCAGCCCTCGCCGGGCTCGCGCCGGCGAACGATTCGCACCTGGACCTTGTCACCCTCCTTTCGCCCCTGTTTGTCCCAGGTCTGGTTCTCGGCGTACTGGCCGAGCATGAAGGGCACGGTGCGCTGCGTGGTGGCCAGGTCGGGTGGCTTGACGACGGGCTGACCGTCGATGGCGATGACCCGGTCGCCCACGCGCAGTCCCGAACCGCGGAAGCCGCTGTCCCAGGAGATCCACGCCACGTGGAGGTGGGGCGTCAGGGCGTCGAAGCGCGCGTCGAGCTTGAGGCCGCTGCGCAGGCCCTCTTGGAGGTATTCCTTCTCGGCGCCACGTGGGTTCATGAAGGCGTCCCTGCCCTGAATCCCCGCCCCCTGCGGAGATGAGGCGTCGTTGTCTACCTCGCGGGCCTCGGCGCTTCAAGGAAGGGGGACGCCGGAGCACCTTCGCCCGCGTCTCGACATCGGTGAGAGTCAGCAGTGCGCGGGCTTCGCACGTCTCCGCGCTGCCAGCGGGTCTGAAATCATCGTCAGGCTCATGGCCACGCCAGGTCGATGAGGACGACGCGTACGGCTTCCTCCACTACGACGAGGACTGGGGCTGCCGCCGCTGCGCGCACTGGATGAGCAGTGGGGGGGTGTAGCGCCGGATGTCACGGAGAGCGATGGTTTGTTGCGGCGGACGCAACAACGGCACCGGCGTAGCAACACAGATTCGAGGGAAGCCGGAGATGGCACACTTCCTGCTTTTACGGGGAGTGCCGCAACCATCGCACCCGGCCTTGAGCCGGGTGCGAGATCCCCGCAGCAAGAGGAGTGTCCCCACATGTTTCATCCGGCTGAGTCACACCGTGGTTCTTCCAACGGCCTGCGCGCGGTAACGCTCGCGATGCTCGCGGTCTTCACCATTCAGATTGGCTGCAGCCGTGCTCCCGAGGCCAACCCGATGACCAAGGCGCGCGAGGCCTTGGCCTCGAACATCGTCTTCAGCGCCGTGGAGCCCGCGCAAGTCGTCGACGGGAGCCTGGAGCGGTTTGGCCGGCTGGGCATTGCGATGCATGACGAGGTGCCCCGTTTCATGAACTTCGTCCTGCGGCAGACGCTCGTCCGCGGCACGGAGGACGCCGTCCTCGAGGTGTATGACGAGAAGACCGGGGAGCGCACCATCTACACGGTGAACAACGAGACGGGCGACGCCTGGGTCCACCATGAAGGCGGCAATCTGCACATGGTCTTCAACGCGGACAAGACCATCATGGTGGGTGACAAGCTGGCTGCCAACGAGGAGGAAGCGGCCAAGATCCTCCTCGATACCGGGGAGCTGGACAGCGTCTCCGAGTACTCCCTGTTCACGATGATTGAAGTCATCAGCAAGTACCTTCCCGAGGACAAGACGGGGAAGGGCGGCGCCGCGGCGGTTGTCGTCCTCATCGCGGTGGGCGTCTGGTACGTGGGCTCCACCGTCGGCTGCTCCCAGCAGTACAGGCGGAACGGCTGCAAGCTCACCGGGCTGAGCAACTACTGCCGCTCGTGGTGCGCCTCGTATTGGTGCCGCTGCTAGCAAGCCAACCGGTGTTTCGAGCCAGGAACTGGAACCGTCCATGACTGTGTTGGCAAGGCACTGGCTCCTGGCCCTGCTTCTGGGGGCCTGCGCGTGTCAGCAGGCCCCCGGTGTGCAGGAGCGTGTCGTGGCGATCTACTCACGAGCGGATGTCGCCGAGCTGCAGCAGTCGCCTTGCTCCGATGGCCGCTGCCCGCATGTGGCCCTCGAGGACTTCTCCTGTCCCTCTGGAGTGAGAGCCGAGGTGCTCGTGCTCAGCGGACACAGCCTGCCGCCGAGCTATCTCAACGCGTCCCCGGAGGACCTCGCGCGGGTGGCTCGGTGCTACCGCCCGGACCTCATCGTCCTGGATACCTGCTACGGCTTCTCGACGCCGCTGCTCACGGCGCTCGCGGAAGAGGCGCCGGGGGCCTGGGTGCTGGGCTCCACGTACAAGCTGCCCCTTGATGGGTTGCTCTATGACGAGGGCTTCTTCCAGGCCGGGAGCCCCGAGCAGCGCGCTCGCTTCGTCCGTACGCGCTCTGGCAAGGCGCTCGAGTTGTGGCGGTTGGATGCGAAGGCCATGGACACGGCCCTCGAAGAGGTGTCGCGCTGGGAGCCCGCGGTGCTGGAGGCCCGGTTGGCGCGCAAGCACCCCAACCTCGTGAAGGTGGCGCTCCCGGGGGAGGCCACGGCGCTGGTCCCCGTTCCGCCCGAGAGGTTCCGGAAGCGATGAGCCTGCTACTGGCCCTGGGCTCGGGTGTCGCGCTGGGCGGCGCCTTCCTGTGGACGTGGGCGCAGCCTTTGGCCTGGGTGGGCATCGCGCTGCTGGGGTGGGCGCTCCACCGCGCCAACGGCTGGCGCCAGGCCGCCGCGGCGCTGCTGCTGGCTGCGCTGGTGCGCCAGGGCGTGGCCCTGCACTGGTGGGTGGGGACGGCGGGGTTCTACACGGCCCCCTGGCTTCCTCCTCCGTTCATCGTGGCGTTTCTGGGCTGGACGGCCACGGGGGCGCTGTCCCAGGTGCCACTGCTGGCGCTGGCGGCGCTGCCCGTGAAGCGGGTGCCTCCAAGGTACTGGTTGCCGGTGGGATGGGTGCTGGGCGAGGCGGGGCTGGAGGCGTGGAGCGGCTTCTCCATGACGCACGTGCTGCATTCCCAGTGGATGCAGCCGCCAATCCTGAGGGCCGTGGGCTTCGTGGGGTGGGTGCCCACACTGGTGCTCTGCCTGCTCGCCGCCGTGTGCGTTGGAGAGGCCGTGGCCCTGCGCTCGCGCCGCCTGTTGCTGCCGGCCGTGGGCGTCATGGTGGCCATGGCCGCGCTGCCCCGGCTGCCCGTGGCGGACGATGCGCTCCAGGGGACGGGCGTGGTCCACATGGCATCTTCCGTGCGGGTGCCGGAGTCGGTGCCCGAGGCCACGGAGCGGCTCATCTGGCCAGAGTCCACGGTACGGGGGCTCCAGCGGGGGACCGAGGGGCGTGTGTCACGGCCGGAGGTCATCGAGGCCTTCGATGCGCGCCTGCCGGTCCCCGCCATCGCGGGGCTGACGCTCCGAACGCCCGAGGGTTTTTTCAATGCCGCCGCCGCCTTTGATGGGGACGGGCGTCTGCAGGAGACCCGAGGGAAGTCCATCCTGGTCCCCATCGGCGAGCGCTCCATCTTCGGGCTTCAGGGCAGAGGGGAGCCGCTGATCGCAAGCCAGGCGCGACCGCTGCTGTCCCTCGCGGGGCGGAAGGTGATTCCGCTCATCTGCTACGAGGCCTTCAGCCGCGCCACCGCCTTGCGTGGACGGGAGGCGGGAGGAGAGCTGCTCGCGGTCCTGGCCAGTGATCTGCCCCTGGCTGGAAGTCGCTTCGCCATGGACCAGGCCATCGGCGGCGTGGTGATGCGGGCGGTGGAGCTGCGCATGCCCGCAGTGCGAGCCTCGCTGGGAGGCGTCGCGGCGGTGGTGTCTTCCGACGGCCGCGTGCTGGCGCGGAGCGCACCGGGGACGAGCAGCATCCTCACGGTGTCCCCGCCGCCGCGGATGGTGGAGGCGACGCAGGAGTAGGCACGGTCCTCTTGGGCATGCGCCAGTCCTCGGGATGTAAGTGTTCACGGGGTCAGGCGGCTGTGAGCGTGAAATGGGCCTGCTCCGGCGCTCTCAAGCGGTCGTCGCAACAGCTGACGCGAATACTTCGGCAGGCGTTCGCCATGCAAGCGTTTGACGCGGGCGCCCGTTGAGTTCGTGCGCGATGGCGTCGAGTCTCACGCTCGCGGTGCGCGGTCGGGTCATCGTGGGGAGTAGAGGGAAGCGGGTCACCAGGTGAGCGGCAGTTCGTGCACGCCGAGCAGGTTCTCATCCTTCTTGAAGCGGACCTCCTCCAGCGGCACGGCCAGCCGCAACGTGGGGATGCGCTGGAACAGCGTCTTGAACACCACCTCGAACTCAATGAGAGCCAGCGCGCGCCCCGTGCACAGGTGGATGCCATGGCCGAAGGCGAAGTTGCGGTGCGCTTCCCGGTGGAGGTCCAAGCGGTCCGGCTCCTCGAAGACCGTTCCGTCGCGGTTGGCGGAGTCCGGCTGCGCGAGGATGCCCTCCCCGGCGCGAATGAGCTGGCCGCCCACGGTGACGTCCACCGTGGCGACGCGCTGCCGGGCGAGATGGGAGACATTGACGAAGCGCAGGAGCTCCTGGACCGCCGCGGTGATGGCGGCGGGGTCCTCCAGTTCGCGGAACTTCCCGAGCTGCTCGGGGTGGATGAGCAGCGCCAGCGTCCCCAGGCCGAACATGTACGCGGACGGTCCGTGCCCGGCGTAGTACAGCGAGTGGAACAGGGAGGCCGCGTCCGGAGGGCTCAGCCTTCCCGTCGCCACCTGCTCCGTGACGACGCGACCGATGAGCGTGTCGCCAGGCTCACGCAGGTTCGCCTCCACCAACCGCAGGAAGAAATCATCCAGGGCCATCAGGGCCGCCCTCGCCTCCTCGCGAGAGGACGCGCGGGAGCCGACGGTCCGACTGAGGACATGCAGGTCGTCAGCGCCGTCATGGGGCACGCCGAGCAGGTCGCCAATGACTTGCAGGGCCACGGGGAGCGCGAACGCCGCCATCAGGTCCGCCGGTTTCGGGCCGGCCAGCATCGCGTCGAGCGCCGCGTCCACGGTGGCCTGGATGCGCGGCCTCAGGGCTTCCATCCGCCGGGGCATGAACTCCTGCACGAGCATGGCCCGCTGCACCCGGTACTCCGCATCAGGGCGAAGGAAGAAGGCCAGCGGCCTCCCCTGCCGTGCCGCCGCCGCGGGCGACAGGTGCGGGAACCCTGGCAGTGTGGAGTCCACGACCAGCCGGGGATCTCCCAGGACCGTCAACACGTCGTTGTAGCGACTCACCAGCCACGGCGTGTTTCCGTCCCACAACCGCACGGGGCAGACCGGGGCTTCCTGCCGCAGCCGCTTGTATTCAGCGGGAGGCTCCAGTGGGAGGCTCCAGTCCTTGGGGAAGGGATAGGAAGGGCTCATCGGGGTGCTCCTGTTCGCTCGAGCCGGGCAGCGGCGCCCGCCACGGTGGGGTCCATCCGGTGCAGCAAGCACAGTCGCTGCTGGGCGAACGACATCGGGAACGCGGTCGTCATCCGCGTGGCAGCCTCTGGATGAGGGGCCTGGCGACCGGGGCCTCGGCGAGCGCGTGGGCCAGCTGCGCGATGGTCGGCCCGGTGAGGATCGTGGCGAGCCCGACCTCCCGTCCCACCATCCGGCTCAGCCGAGAGGCCAGCCGCATCGCCTGCAACGAATGCATGCCGAGCGCGAGCAGACTCTCATGGACATCCACCCGGCTCACGCCCAGGAGTTCGGAGACCACCGCCGCGACGCGGGCCTCGGCCTCGGTCCTCGGCGCCGTGTAGGGCGCGTCCGGGCGCCGGTCGGTCGCGGGCAGCCGCGAGCGGTCCACCTTCCCGTTCGGAGTCAGCGGCCAGGACTCCAGGACGACGACCTCCGAAGGCACCAGATGCGCCGGAACCCTGCGCGCCAGGTCCTCGCGCACGGCCTGCGCCGACACCGGGGTTGCCGACCCGGCCACGACATAGCCCACCAGGCGGGGTTCCTCCCCGCGCGAGTCGACGCGCGCGAGGGCATCCACCACGCCGGGATGCGCGGCCAGGGCGGCACGCACCTCGGCCAGCTCCACCCGGACGCCACGGACCTTCACCTGTTCATCACGGCGGCCCAGGAACTCGATGACGCCCCCGGGCAACCACCGGGCCAGGTCCCCACTGCGATAGAGCCGCGCACCCGGATGTAACCCGAAGGGATCCGGCACGAACCGCTCGGCGGTGAGGTTCGGCAGGTCGCGGTAGCCCCTCGCGACACCGGCCCCACCGATGCAGAGCTCCCCCACGGCGCCCGGCGGAGCCACCTGCCCGTGCGCGTCGAGCACCACGAGGTGGGCATTGAACAGCGGTCGCCCGATGGGCACGTGGGTGGCTTCGGGGTCGAGCCCGTCGTCGAGCCGGTGTCCGCTGGCCATGACGGTGATCTCCGTGGGGCCGTAGCCGTTCGTCACCTTCGTGAAGCCTCCGCGCTGGAGCGTGCGGAACGCCTCCACGGGGAAGACATCCCCGCCCACCACCACGCGGTCCAGGGCGGCGAAGGCCTCCGGAGCGTCGGCCGCCAACCGGGGCAGCACCACGGGGGGGATCACCGCATGCGTGATGCGCTGGTCGATGAGACAGCGGGCCAGCCCCGGCACGTCCCAGCCCGGCGGCAAGAAGTGGACCGCGGCGCCGTTGAGCAGCGCGCCCCAGACCTCCAGCACCGAGATATCGAAGGACACCGACGCCATCGCCAGCATCGTCTTGCCAGGTCCCAGGTCCTCGGCCAGGGCCGTCCGGTACAGCAAGGACACGACCGAGTGATGCTCGATTTGAACGCCCTTGGGTCTGCCCGTCGACCCGGACGTGTAGAGGACGTAGGCGAGGTCCGACGGACTCCCTTCCTGCAGCGGCGGCCCGGACGACGCCGGGGGCAGCGCATCCAGCACGACGGTGGGCAGGCCGGTGAGCCGGCCCGCCAGCACCGCCGTCGTGACCAGGGCGCGGGCCCCGGCCTCCTGCATGAGCGGCTCCAGCCAGGCGGCAGGAGCGCCTGGATCCAGCGACAAGAAGGCCGCCCCCGCCATGAGGATTCCCAGTTGGGCCACGACCAGCTCCGCCGAGCGGGGGATGCACACCGCCACGAGCGCCTCACGGCTGACGCCCAGGCCGCGCAGGTGGTGCGCCAGGTGCTCCGCCCGACGCGTCAGCTCGGCATAGGTCAGCACGTGGTCGCCGGACCTCACCGCGGGGGCATCGGGCGCGAGGCGGGTCCAGCGGGCGAACAGGTCGGGCACCCGGTACGAGGGGGCCTCCTGGCGTGGGCCCACGCTGACGAGTGCGCGCCGGTCCACGTCGTTCAGCAGCGACAGCCTGGACACGCGGGTGTCCGGCGCGTCGGTGATGGAGCGCAACAGCTGCTGATACGCGGACAGCATGCCGGTGATGAAGAAGTCCTCGAAGAGGTCGGAGTCGAACTCCCACGAGAGCAGGATGCCGCTCAGGGAAGAGCGGGGACTGGAGCGCACGGGGGCCTCCGAACGGGGAATGCTCACCACGTCCCCGGCCAGCCGTTGGATGTGCCCCGGTTCGGCGTAGAGCGGCACCGCGACGACGGACAGCTCGAACTTGGCCGAGCCGTTGCCCAGTCCCTCCACGAAGGAGACGTCGAGGGGTGACGCGTCAAGCGTGCCCACCGACGAGTCGTGGAAGTTGAACATCGTCTGGATCAACGGATTGAAGCCACCCTGATGCCGCGCGGGCGACTGCGCGAAGATCTGCTCATAGGGCAGCTCCTGGTGGTCATAGACCTCCAGCGTGGTGCGCCGCATCCGCGCCAGGAACTCCTCGAACGAAGGGTCCCCGTCCAGCCGGCCCCGCAGGACGACCGTGTTGATGAACATGCCCAGCATGCCCTCGGTGTCCTGCCAGCGCCGGTTGGCGACCGAGGAGCCAACGAGCAGATCCTGGGAGCCGGTGTACCGGTGCAGGAGGACGAAGAACGCGGAGAGGAGCGTGGTGAAGAGGGACGCGTGGTTGCGGTCCGCCAGGGCCTGGAGGCGGCGCGCGAGGTCGCCGTCCAGCTCCACCCGGGGCGCCACCCCACGAAACCGTCTTCCGCCGGGAGCCGCGCGGCGGGGGAGCTGGAGCCGGGTCTGCGCGCCCTCCAATTCCTGACGCCAGAAGCGGCGCTGCGCCGCGGCGGCCTCGGTCCCCACCCACTCCCGCTGCCAGCGCGCATAATCGGAGTACTGCACCGCCAGCGCGGGGCGTCGCACCTGGCCGTGGCGAACATGTTCGGCGTAGCCGTTGAGCAGCTCGCGCACGAAGACGTTGAAGGACCAGCCATCGTGCACGATGTGGTGTTCGACGTGCACGAAGAGGTGCTCCTGCGCGCCCAGTCGCAGCAGCCGCCAGCGGAAGGGCCGGCCTTCGGCGAGCGCGAACGGGGCCTGCACCGCGTCCCGGACAGCCTCCGCCACCCGGGTGGCCAGCAGCGCTTCGTCCACGCCGCTGAAGTCCTGGAGGGGGAGCTCCACCTCCCACGGGGCTTCCAGCTCACACCGCAGCTCTCCATCCACTTCAGGGAAGCGGGAGCGCATCACGTCGTGGCGACGCACGATGTCGGTGAGGCTCGCGTGCAGCGCGGCGAGGTCCAGCGCGCCCGCGAGACGGAACACCGCCTGCGTGTGGTAGGCCCGCGCGTCCGGGTTGAGCTTGTGCATCAGCCACACCCGCTCCTGGCCAAACGAAGGCGTGAGCGCCATTCCCGCGGCGCCGCCCCGAGGGCCCAGGTCCACCCCACCCTGCGCCTCCTTCAAGCGCGCCGCGAGCCGGGCCACCGTGGGGGCCTGGAGCACCGCGCTCAATTCCAACTGCGCGCCCAGCACACGTCGCACCCGGGCCACGAGCTGGGTGGCGAACAGCGAGTGCCCTCCCAGCTCGAACAGGTTGTCATCGCGCCCCACCCGCTCCATCCCGAGCAGCGCCGCGGCGATTGCCGCCAGCGCCACTTCGCCGGGCGACTCCGGCGGCTGGTAGTCCGTCCGCTCCGCGCGGGGAGGGCGGGGCAGCCGCGCCCGGTCCACCTTGCCGCTGGTGTTCAGGGGCCAGAGCTCCACCACGACCACGACATCCGGCACCAGGTAGCCGGGCAGACTGCGTCGAAGCTCCGCGCGCACCGCGTCGCCGGACAGCGCCGCTCCGGTGACGGGCATCACGTAGCCCAGCAGGCGCTCCCGCGTGTCGTCGATGAGGGCGACCGCGTCCCGCACGTCCGGCAGCGCGGCCAGGGCCGCTTCCACCTGGCCCAGCTCGATGCGCGCGCCGCGAATCTTCACCTGGTCGTCGCGCCGGCCCAGGAACTCCAGCGTGCCGTCCGGCAACCACCGGCCCAGGTCGCCGCTGCGGTACAGCCGCCCTCCCGGCACCGGACCGAACGCATCCGGAATGAACCGCTCGGCGGTAAGGGCGGGCCGCCCCAGATACCCGCGCCCGACACCTTCCCCGCCAATGCACAGCTCGCCCGGCACCTCGTCGGGGACGAGGCGCAGGTGCTCATCGAGGATGACCACGTGGTCGTTGGAGAGGGGGCGGCCAATGGGCACGCGCTCCCCCTCCACGGCGTGCACCGCATGGAGCGTGCTGGCCACCGTCACCTCCGTCGGGCCATAGCCGTTGACGAAGCGGTGGTGCGCGCCCCACTGCCGGGCCGTCTCCGGAAGGCACACGTCCCCGGTGCTCATCACCACCTGGAGGTCGGGGAAGCCGCCCGGTTGCAGCGTGCGCAGGACCGTCGCGGGCAGCACCGCGTGGGTGATGCGCCGGTCTACCAGCACGTGGGCCAGCGGCGCTCCGGAGAGCGGCGACGCATCCAGGGTCTCCAGCCGGCCTCCGTTGGGCAGCGCCATCAGCAGGTCGAACAGGGAGGCATCGAACGACGGGTGGAAGAACTGCAGCACCCGCGTGTCCGGCCCCAACGCGCCCAGGAAGTCCCGCTGCGCATGGAGGAGGTTGGCGACGCCGCGATGCTCGGTCATCACCAGCTTGGGCTCGCCCGTCGAACCCGACGTGCAGATGATGTATGCGAGATCCTCCGGGACAAGCGCCGTGTCCTCCACGGCCGCCACGCCGGAGCCCACGTCGGCACCCGACTCCAGGAAGGGCATCCCCGGCACCTCGCTGGCGGGCGAGCCCACCACGAGCGCCGCGCCGACCCTGCGAAGGATGTCCTCGCGCCACGCCTGGGGATGTGACGGCGCCAGGGGCAGATAGGCCGCACCCACGCGCCAGACGGCGATGGCGAGTTCGACGAAGGCAGGGCCCCGCTCCAGCACCACCGCGACCACGTCTCCGCGCCCGATGCCCCGGGCCCGCAGGCTGGCGGCCAGGGCACAGGTCCGCTCCTCCAGCCGCGCATAGGTGGTTTCAGAGGCCCCCTCCGAGAGCGCGACGCGGTCGGCATGCCGCCGGCACTGCGCGGCGATGACGTCCACCACCGAACGCCACGGTCCATGGTCGACCCTTCCGCCCTGCACGCGGGCAGCCTGCGCTTCGCCATCCAGCACCCTCCGCACCTCCTCCGGGGTGTGACCCTCGAGCGCCCAGGGACTCTTCAGACGGAGGCTGGCGAGCAGGCGTTCGTACTCGGTTCCTGTCACCAGGGCGGACGGGGGCGTGGGGGGCAAGGGAGCTCCTGGAAGCAATGACACACGTCGCGGCTGCCGCGCGGAGTTGTCGTCCGGCACAGCTCGCTTCCCCGGACCTCTAACACGCGAAAATCCACTGCGACAGCCTTCAATGGATCCGGCCCTTGTCTCACGGACGCCCCGGGCCTTGTCCTACAGCGAATGAGCATCCGCGGCCCCCTCATCTGGTAGAAGGCGCGAGGAACGCATACGAGCAGGATGTAGGAGTGCACCGTGGCCTCGAACAACATCGCTCATCCCCCTGGACTCGGGCTGTCGCTCTTCGCTGTGGGCGATGTCTTCGTGGACCGCGACGACCCGGCGACGGCCTTCCACTCCGCCCGCGACGTCCTGAGCTCCGGTGACGTCGTCTTCGGCAACTGCGAGGGCGTCTTCAGCGACGACATCCAGCGTGCCCCCAGCGCCGGCTCGACGCTCACGGCGCCCGCGGCGAACGCCGCCCCATTGGCCAAGGCGGGCTTCGACATCATGTCATTGGCCAACAATCACAGTCTCGACGGGGGACATGCCGCACTGCTGTCCATGCGCCGGACCCTGGCCGACCTGGACATCGCCACGGTGGGCGCGGGCGCGAATCTGGCGGAGGCCACCGCGCCCGTGTATCTCGAGCGCAATGGAACACGGCTGGCCTTTCTGGCTTTCAGCTCCGTGTTTCCCTACGGCTATGAGGCGCGCCCGGGTGTCCCCGGTCTGGCTCCCTTCCGTGCACACACCCGATACACTCCCGTGGATCTGAACGCATGGAATCCGGGCATGGCCCCTGTGGTGAGCACCGAGCCGCTGGTCGAGGACCAGAAGGCATTCATCAACAGCCTCACCGAAGCCCGCGCGAAGGCAGACATCGTCATCGTCAGCTTCCACTGGGGTGACTCAACCGTGCCGTTCTCGCTGACCGACCACGAACGACGGACGGCCCGGCTCGCCATCGACAACGGGGCCGACGTCGTCGTGGGCCACCATCATCACATGCTCCGCGGTGTCGAGTTCCATTCCGGAAAACCCATCTTCTACGGTCTGGGACACTATGTGTTCGACCTGCCGAACCTTGCTGAGCGCCTCGCGAGAGACGGTTACCTGGGCGTGGGACGGCCGGAAGAGATGGCGGCATGGGCCCGCAAGTTCGGCGAGTTCATGATTCGCCCGCGGGAAGGCTACCCACTGCTGCCGTTCCACCCGGATTCGAGGCTGACCGGCGCGGCGGTGATCCACATCGCGCCGTCCGGGCGCATCTCCGCCGGCTTCCTGCCCGCGATCATCAATCCGGCCAACGAGCCGATGCACGTGTCCGCGGACAGCGACGAAGGCAGGCGGGTGGTCGCCTATCTCGAACGCTGCTGCACGACCGAGCAGCTTCCGACAAGGCTGGTCGCCCCTCGGCCCGACTCCGGACTGCCCACCTCGTGCATCGAGTTCGTCTCGACCTCAACCGACTGAGCCTGCGCGTGCCTCGAAGGCATGCGACTTTCACCCACCTTGGCGCTTCGCCCTCAAGCCCGCGAGCACCGCATCGCCACGCACTCACTGTGAGACGGCTCTCAGACTCTCTTGGCCGAGTCTTCGGCCGCCACAGCCCCCTGCTCCGCCTCACCGCTCATGCCCGCTCGGGCCTTCTGGGCAGGGAAGGCGGCGCCGAGGATGCGCCCGAGTAGAACCTGGGCGTTACGTCTTCCCTCGCTCGCAGCAAGAATCTGCATCGCGGTTGTCGATCCGGCTGCGCACTGTTCGTCGCCTCGCGGACACCCACCGGGTAGCAAGGAGACACGCGATGAAAGTCATGATGATGGTGAAGGCGAACAAGCAAGCCGATGCGGGTCAGAAGCCGACCGACGAGGCGCTGGTCGCGATGCACCACTTCAACGAGGAGTTGCGGAAGGCCGGCGTGCTGCTCGATCTCGGCGGCCTCACGCCGATGAGCCGCGGCGCGCTCGTGCGGTACAGCAAGAGCCAGTGCAAGGTGATCGATGGCCCGTTCGCCGAAGCCAAGGAGCTGATCGCCGGCTACAGCCTGCTCGAAGTCAAGACGTTCGCCGAGGCAATCGAGTGGGCCCGGCGCGCGCCGTTCGGCCTCCTCGTGCAAGACGGCGAGGAGTGGGAGGTCGAGCTCCGGCCGCTGTTCGACCCGACGGAGTTCGACGTGCCGGGCGAGGCCGAGGAGCGAGCCAAGCGGCTCGGCGAAAAGCCCGGCAAGGCGTAGCCGCAGCGCGGCGCGGCAGGCTCGCGGCGAGTGACCGACCCACACGCCGCGAGCGCCGCCGTGTTTCGCATCGAGCTCCCGCTGTGCCTCCCCAAGCCTCGGTCGCTATTTCTTGCAGGTCGTCACCGGATCGACCTTGGCCACGTCG
Source organism: Corallococcus llansteffanensis (assembly GCF_003612055.1). GTDB lineage: Bacteria > Myxococcota > Myxococcia > Myxococcales > Myxococcaceae > Corallococcus > Corallococcus llansteffanensis. Next base: position 8,109 of record NZ_RAWB01000073.1, on the reverse strand, counting down.
GCGCCCCACAGGCAGACGACGCGGTCCAAAGCCAGGCCGCTGCGGGAGTTGCTGAAGAAGACGATGCCGTCGCCGGAGTGCGGGCGCATCAAGAAATTGGCGCGGAAGCCGGCCTGGTTGCGTCCGTCGTGACCGACGGCGGTACTGCCGTCGCCGAGGCGTTCGATGAAGTGGCCCAGGCCGTAGACCGCCTCATCGGGCGCGCGCGGCGTGCTCAGCTCCGCGGGTGTGTACATCTGGGCCAGTCGCGCCTGGGTCAGTGGATGCGCGCCGGCGGTGTTCGCCATGCCGGCAATCATCCAGCGGGCGAAGTCGCGGACGGTGGTGGTCAGGGTCGAAGGCGCCTGCTCGACGTAGTAACGCATCGGCACCGGCCTGCCATCGTCGCCGTGTCCCTGCGCTGCGCCGGCCAGCACCTCCGGCGTCATGGCGACGCTGCTGTGTTTCATGCCCAGCGGCCGGAACACCAGCTCGCGCGCCAGGTCCGAATACTTGCGCTGCGTGGTCCGCTCGATGGCCAGTTGCATCAGGGTGTAGCCGCCGCCGGAGTACTGGAATTTCACACCGGCCGGCGCGAACAGTTCCACCGCGCCGCGTCCATTGGTCTTGCCGGCCAGCGACTCCTCCAGGCTCGGCAGTTCCTTGTAATCGAGCCAGCCCTGATACCCGCCCAAGGTCGTGCCCGCGGTGTGCGACAGCAGGCGGCGGATCGTGATCAGGCGAGGGTCGAACGGGCTCTGCGCCAGCGGCCACGGCGACAGCACATCGGCCACCGGCTCATCCAACTGCACGCGCCCCTGCTCGGCCAAACGCATCGTCACCCAGCTGGCGATCGGCTTGGCCAGCGAGGCAGCGACGAACACCGTGTCGGACGTCACTGGCAGCTTGCCCGCGTGGTCCGCGAAGCCGAAGCCCTTGGTGTAGACCAGCTTGCCGCCGACAATCAGCCCCACGGCCGCGCCTTGGATACGGGCTTCTTTCATGAGGGCCGGCACTTCGTGCTCGATGACTTGGATGAACGGCGGTGGCGCGACAGCGGGCGAGCGCGCGGCCGCGACAGCGGGCACGGTGAGGGCCTGGAAGGTGTGGGGCTGGACCTGGAGGCTCTGGGCCTGGGCGAGGGACAGCGGAAGGATGAGGCAGAGCAGGAGCACGGCACGCATGGGCGTTCCTCCGAAGGGGCGTTACGGAGAAGAGGATTCGGTGGCCGGCGCGGCGCGTGGGGTGCGCGTCGCCCAACGTCTCGCAGCGTCGCCGGAGTGCGCGTGGGGCGGCGCCGCGCTACGTATGCCGAGGCCCATGACGTCGTCCGCCCTCTTCGCGGGATGCCTCGCGCTCTCGCTCGCCGCCTCGGCCGCCCTGCCCTCCGTCAGCTCGGCGAATCCGCTGAGGCGACTTCTTCCCTGCTACAGGGAGCCCCGATGCCCTTTACGTCAGTGCGAGTGAGCGAGGTGCGCGAGACTGTTGAGCTCCTGTGCCAACGAGGCGTAGGCGGGGTCGCCAACGGTACAGGGCCACATTGAGGTTCGGGGTCCTGCTGTCCGCCACCCGCGAGAACTTCCGAGGCTTCGGGGAGGCAACGGAGGCGAGCGCCTGGCCTCCCCACGCACGAGGTCAGGCGTGCGCGCTTTCCGGGTCCGCGACGGGCCGCTGGAGGAGCCACGGCAGCCCTCTCCGCTCTCTCCACTGCCAGCAAATGCCAGACCCCGGGTATTGCCGCAAGCCCCCCCGGCCGTGCTCCACCATTGCCCGTTTCGCTCCAGGAGCGGGAGGACCGACAAATGCACGCGGACGTGGTGGCACAGCACGCGGTGGTGATTGCTGGAGGGGGCCCGACCGGCCTGATGCTGGCGGCGGAGCTGGCGTTGGCGCAGGTGGACGTGGCCATCGTCGAGCGGCGCGCCAGTCAGGAGGTCGCCGGCTCGCGCGCGCGCGGCCTGCACGCGCGCAGCCTGGAGGTGCTCGATCAGCGCGGGGTCGTCGAGCGCTTCGTCTCGCAAGGGCAAGCGGTCCAGAACGTCGCGTTCGGGCAGGCGCCTCTGGACCTCAGCGACTTCCCGACGCGTCACAACCATGGGCTCGCGCTCTTGCAGGAGCGCTTCGAGCGCATCCTGGCGGAGTGGGTGGGCGAGCTGGCGGTGCCCCTCTACCGTGGGTGCGAGGTGACGGGCTTCGCGCAGGACGACACCGGCGTCGACGTCGAGCTGTCCGACGGCCGTGCGCTGCGGGCGAAGTACCTCGTCGGGTGCGACGGGGGCCGCAGCCTCATCCGCAAGGCGGCAGGCATCGAGTTCCCGGGGTGGGACGCGTCGATCAGCTACCTCATCGCCGAGGTCGAGATGACCGGAGCACCGGCGTTCGGCATCCGCCGGGACGAGAAGGGCACCTACGCCATGGGCCCGCTGGAGGACGGACGCGTGGGCGTCGTGCTCAGAGAGGAGCAGGTCGGCACGGGCGACGCGCCGACCCTCGAGGGCCTGCGCGAGGGACTCGTCGCGCTCTACGGGACGGACTACGGCCTGCGCAGCGCCGCGTACCTCTCGAGGTTCACCGACATGACGCGGCAGGCGGCGTCCTACCGCAATCTGCGGGTGCTCCTGGCCGGCGACGCGGCCCATGTGCACTCGCCGATGGGCGGACAGGGGCTCAACCTTGGCGTGCAGGATGCCGTGAACCTGGGGTGGAAGCTGGCCCAGGTCGTGCGCGGCGTCTCGCCGGAGAACCTGCTCGACACGTACCAGGCCGAGCGGCACCCCGTCGCGGCCCGTGCGCTGCGGAAGACGATGGCTCAGACCGCGCTGAGCCGTGGTGACGCGCGGATGGACGCTGTGCGCGAGACGCTGGCGGAGTTGCTGCGGATGGACGGGCCCCGCAAGCAGTACGCGGCGATGATGTCGGGGCTGGACGTCCACTACGACCTGGGCGACGGACACCCGCTGCTCGGGCGCCGCATGCCGGACCTCGACCTGGTCACCGCCGACGGCCCCCGGCGCGTGTTCCACCTGTTGCACGACGCGCGGCCGGTGCTGCTCGACCTGGGCGAGCCCGGCACGCTCGACATCACGCCCTGGGCGGACCGGGTTCGGAGGGTCGCTGCTCGCTACACGGGGGCGTGGGAGCTCCCGGTGCTCGGCGCGGTCACGGCGCCCGTCGCGGTGCTGATTCGACCGGACGGACACGTCGCGTGGGTCGGGGAGGGCACGGACCCGGGGCTGCGTGAGGCCCTGACCCGGTGGTTCGGGCCGCCGCGTGCGACGTAACGCGTTTCGCTTGCCTCCGCGGACCACGCCCGGCAAGTGAGGTGTCTCAAGAAATCCTGGGGCGGAGGATCGGTCACTTCACGATGACTGGCCACGCGCGTCGGTCGCGGCCATTCCTTGAACGGCCGCGAAGCCCTGATCGATCAAGGCGAAGAACACAGCGTTCGCCTTCTTCGCGGAGCCTCTGCGTTCGAACACGCTGACGGCTTCCTGGCGAGCCGTGCGCACCGTCAGCACGATCATGCCGGCTGCGAGCCGCGCGAGGCCATCCGGATTCGGACCGGCGAGCTCGATCGCGAGCCCTTCTGCCGCTTCGTCGTTGAGCTCACGGAGCCGCGCCTCGAGCGACGGGCTCGCCGCGACGAAGCGCCAGAAGTCAGCCGTATGGCGGTCGAAGTGGGCGAACGGATGCTTCTGCTCTCGCAGCCTGCCCATGAGAGCGCGGAGCTCGGCGATCGGAGATTGCCCTTGCGGCCTCGCGCGGATCGCCTCGCGAAAGAAGAGCAGCTTCAAGTCATCCTGGCGATCGAGCATGAGGTCCTCCTTGCGCGCGAAGTAGTTGAAGACCGTCATCTTGGAGACGTTCGCAGCGGCCGCGATCTCGTCGAGCGTCACCGCCTCGAAGCTCCGCGCGAAGAAAAGCTCCGTCGCCACATCGGAGATCCGCTGCCTGGTCTCGCGCTTCTTGTTCTCGCGTCGCTCGCCCATGCGCCGGATTCTAACGAAGCGCAGCCGGCAGGGACCATGGATTTTTTATACCCGGTCAACGAATCTCTTGCGAAAATATTTACCGGGTACAATATCAACGGACTTGAGGGCTGCCAGAACGCGGCCATCCCACGGAGACGTCATGAGCGCGAATGGAAAGAAGGTCCTCATCTCTGGCGCGAGCTTCGCCGGGCTCTCGACCGCTTTTTGGATGAGCCGCCTCGGCTACGAGGTCACCGTCGTGGAGGTCGCGCGCGGGCTTCGGACGGGCGGTACGGCCGTCGACATCAAAGGCAACACCGTCGACATCGTCCGGCGCATGGGCCTCTTCGAGCAAATCCGGTCGAACCGATTGAGCCTGCAGCGATGGGATATGAAGAACGAGCGCGATGTCACGGAGCGCTCATTGGTGCTGAGAGGTGAAGGCGAAGCACCTTCGGACGACGAGTTCGAGATCGAACGAACCGTTCTGCTGAACATGCTGTTCGCCGCCGTGAAGGACCGCGTCGAAGTCGTCTTCGACGACAGCATTACTGCGCTGAGCGAGACGAAAGACAGCATCACGGCCACGTTCGCCAAGGGCGCGGGACGCACGTTCGACCTGGTGTTCGGCTGCGACGGTGTTCACTCCGCGGTGCGGAGGCTCTGGTTCGGCGACGAAGCCCAGTACATGTATTTTCTCGGGCAGTACTCCTCGATCACGATCGTGGACAAGTTGCTCATCGAGCGTAACACCGCGCAGATGTTCAACGTGCCGGGCAAGGCCGTGATGCTCAACGCCTACAAGAACAACACGGACATCATCTTCGCGTTCGCTTCCGACAAGGAGCTCCCGTACGACCGTCGCGATGAGGAGGAGCAACGACGGATGATCGCGGACCAGTTCGTCGGGGTGGGCTGGAGGACGGCGGAGTTGCTCGAAGAAGTGCGGAGCTCGAAGAGCTTCTACTTCGACAAACTGTGCCAGATACGAATGCCTTCCTGGACGAAAGGCCGGGTCGCATTGGTGGGCGATGCGGGGTACTGCCCTTCACCCGCTGCCGGCATGGGGGGCTCGTTGGCCATCGATGGCGCGGCCGCACTGGCGGATGCGATGCGAGAGCACGACCGCGACTTCGAGCTCGCGTTTCGAGCCTACAACGAGCGCTTCCGCCCGTTCATCGAGCAGGTCCAAGCGGAGGCCGTGAGGACCGGGCTCGAGAGCCTCGTTCCGAGGACCGAAGAGGCCATCCGCGCGAGGAACGCGCAGACCCACTCCACCTTCTGAGAGCTCGCGCGCGAGGTCAGTGATCCGTAACCGTACAGCCTTGCCGATCTGTGTGTGCGAAGGGCTCGCGCCGGAACGCTGCCGGGCCAGTGCCCTGCCAACGTTTGAACGCGCGACTGAACGCAGGAACGCTCTCGTACCCCACGCGGCCTGCGATGGTCTCCACCTTCTCGGTGGTGTCGCGAAGCAGCTCCGCGGCCCGCGCGATGCGCCAGCGCGCGAGGTACTGGAGCGGGGACTCGCCCACGAGCTCCGTGAAGCGCGCCGCGAACCCTGAGCGCGACATGCCCACGCGTCGCGCGAGCATGTCGACGGTCCAAGGATCGGCGACGCGGGCGTGCATGAGGCTCAGCGTCTCGTAGACCCGTGGGTCGGCAACGGCGGCGATGGCGCCGCGCCTACACTGGCCATCCCCCACCGTCGAGCGGAGTGCGAGCACGAACAGCACGTCGGCAAGACGCTGAAGCACGATGTTGCTCGCCGGTCGGGGCGACGCGCTCTCGGCGAGAATGAATTGAACCGCAGCGGAGATCCATGGCCCCGAGGCAGGGTCGCTCGCCGACAAGACGACGAGCGGCGGCACGCCCTGAAGGAGCACCGGCCCGCGCCCGTCGCTCAGTTCGAAGAAGCCCGCGACAATGCCGGTGGCTGCGCCGCGCCCCCCGATGCGCCGTGGCGCCCCACTGAGGGAATAAGGTCCGTCGCAGACCGGGAGCGACTCGCTGTCAGCCGAATCGCGCAGCGTGTGGGCCGTGCCGTGTGGGACGAACCCAACCTCTCCAGACGATAGGACGTGCGCTCGCGCCCCCTCGACCTCAAGCCGTGCGCTGCCGTGCGCGACGAGGTAGAAGCTCGCGCGATTCCGGCGGGGAATGCGAAGCCCCCACGGCGCGCGCGCCTCGAGGGGGTTGTAGAGAGCGTGCCGGATCAGCGAGGCGCCGAGCACGTCGGCGACCGCGTCTCCACGTGGATCTCGAAGCTCCAACGGCGTTGGCTTTTCAGCTAACTGTTTTGGAGTTTTGCGCATGGATCGTCCATAGCGCAGGCAGTATTCAAAGACCAGGTCACACACCGGGAGAGCGGTCCTATGAGCAAGCCAATCACTCGAGCTGAAGGCGGGGCCTTCGCCGCGCCCGCTCCGGTGGTGTCGGTGAGTCCGGTCATTCTGTCGGCGCCGGGGCGTGGCGCGGATCTGGAAGTGCGGGTCTCCGCGCCCGTAACGGGAAGCGCTTTGCCAATCATCGTTTTCGCGCACGGCCATGGGTCGTCGTCGGATGGCTATCTTCCCCTCGCACACTATTGGGCGGCGCGTGGCTTCGTCGTGGTCCAGCCAACCTTTCTCGATTCGAGGACGTTCGGCCTCGGACCGGACGACCCGCGGACCCCGTCGATCTGGAAACTCCGCATCGAAGATGTCACGCGCGTCCTCGATAACCTGGACGTCATCGAAGCTTCCGTTCCGGGACTCACGGGCCGCGTCGATCGCAGCCGGATCGCCGCGGCTGGGCACTCGTTCGGGGCTCAAACTGCGGGGATGCTGCTCGGCGCCAGAATGAGGGGGCCCGGCGGCCGCTTGGGTGACGACCTGTCTGATCCTCGGTTCAAAGTCGGCGTGTTGCTTTGCGCAGGTGGCCGAGGGGGCGACGCGCTGAGCCCTCTCGCGCGCGAGCATTTTCCGTATTTGAATCAGGTCCATGCCGAGATGACCACGCCGACGCTCGTCGTCGCGGGCGATCGGGACGATTCTCCGTTGACCGTCTGCGGTCCGGAATGGTTCACGGACGCGTACACCTTGAGCCCGGGCCCCAAGTCGCTCCTGACGCTGTTTGGAGCCGAGCACATGCTCGGTGGGATCTCCGGGTATCTCGTGACGGAAACGACCGACGAGAACCCCGCGAGAGTCGCAGCCGTCCAGCGGCTCACGTGGGCGTACCTCCGCACGGCGCTCTACCCCGACGAGCGTGCCTGGCCCGTGGCGTGCGCGGAGTTGATGACGAGCCCAACTCCGCAGGGACGGGTTGAGAGCAAATGAAGCGCCCCCAACGCCAAGGCGTTACTCCCCATCGCTGCTGTCGGAGAAGGCACCCTCGACCTTGTCCTTGTGATGGGGCGCGGTGGCGTCGATCTTCTTCGGGTTCTTCACCTCCCCCACGTCATAGTGTTTCCGGTAGTAGTCCGCCTTGTCCGCCATGCCGAAGGTGGGCTGTTTCTTGCCGAAGCCCTCCTGGAAGGAGGACTTGCCCTCGCTGATGAGCTCCAGAGTGGCACGAGCGTGCTTGGAGCTGCCTCCGGCCCGCTGCTCTTCCGACAGGTGGGTGGCCCCCAGGAGCTTGGCTGCGGCGTTGCGCTGAGCCGGAGTCTTGATGTTCGGAAAGTGGTGCTGGAGCTTCGAGGCATCCCCGCCATGCTTCTTCAGGTCACTGAAAACCTCTTTGCTCCTGGAGGCCTTGAGCAGGTCGCTCGCGATCCCCTTCTGGTCGTCGCCGGGCTTTACCAGGGACTTGATCATGCTCGAGTATTCGTCGCCCACGGCGTTGTCGTCGTAGTTGCCTTTACGGGTCTTGATGAAGTTGGCCGGATCGCGGGTGTTGCCCTTGGCGACCGTCACCGGTCCCAAGGGCGTCTGGAGGACGCCCGCATTGTCCTGCTTGCGCGTGCGACTCATGTTGGAGGTCATGTTCTTGAAGCTGTCCTCCGGAAGTTGGGTGTCCCCATTCTTCCGCGTCGACGCCCGGTCGTAGGCGCGCTGGGTCCGGGTCCCCCCCTTCTCGCTGAAGTCGTCCGCATCCAGCCGCGGCTTCTTGGAAGGCCCCTCAGGCCCGGCCGCGTCGTCTTCGCGGGGCCGCTTCAGGTTGTTTTGGGGGGGCGTAGGGG
>NZ_RAWB01000739.1 GCF_003612055.1 Corallococcus llansteffanensis | reverse complement strand
ATAAGAGACAGGCCTCCGTCAGACCCGGAGGCGGGTGGGGTGGACCGGTTCCCGCCCACCGTGGAACGCACCCCGCGCGTGGGTGACCCGCGCCGCCTGCCCCCGCCCGAGGTGAAGTCCGACCCCGGGTCCCCCGGGTATGACGCGATGCGGGAGGACCCCGGGCCGGCGGCCGGACGCCCGGCCCGTGACGGGAAAGTGTCTCGGGCTCTCGGAAGATTGGGAGGTCGTGTAATGTCTGGCACCCGATGTGGCAGATCATCATCAACGGGCCCGGCTACTTCGATACGTCGTACGATCTGCCCGAGGGCGTCACCAGCCTCGGCCGAGCGGACGAGAACGATATCGTGCTGGGCGGTGACCTGGTGTCGCGGCGGCACGCGCGCCTCTATGTCGAAGGCGACGCACTCCGCATCGAGGACCTGGGCAGCCGCAACGGCAGCCGGGTGAACGGTGCGCCGCTCCAGGGCAGCAAGCACCTGAGCGCGGGCGACACGGTGGCGCTGGGGGAGAACACCCTCGCGGTGCGCCAGCCGCACACGGTGGAGAACGCCGCCACGGAGATGATGGACCTGGGCGCGGGCGGCGTCGTGCGCTTCGGGCACGGCACGGACGTGGGCCCGGCGGTGCTGCTGGCCAAGAACGTCAAGGACGCGGAGGTCCTGCGCCTCTTGGACAACGTGGGCCCGCTGCCGTTCGACGACGCGTTCTCCGGGGCCTCGCCGGTGGGGCCCTCCTCGTCCGTCGCCACCCCGCGCGTCTCCTACGAGACGCTGGTGCTGCTGGTGCACGCGGCGGAGGCGCTCGCCACCTCGCGCACGCTGACGGCGTTCCTGGAGTCCGCGATGGACCGGCTCCTGGAGCGCACGGACGCGACGACGGCGGTGGTGCTGCTCAAGCACGCCGCGGGGCCGCTGGTGCCCGCCGCCGTGCGCCACCGGGGACGGCTCGCCAAGGGCGAGGTGCCCGTGTCGGACGCCATCGTGGACGAGGCCCTGCGCCAGGGCCGCGCGCTCGCGGTGGGGGACGTGCGCGACGACCGCCGCTTCGCTGGCCGCGAGAGCGTCATCATGTACGGCGTGGACCGGGTGCTGTGCATCCCCATCGGCACGGAGCCGCCCTTCGCGGGCGTGCTCTACGTCAACGTCCCCGGCGAGGGCGACACCAGCCTGGAGCTGATGCTGGACACCTGCACCGCGGTGGCCCACATGGTGGCCAGCGGCGTGCAGCGCTTCGCGGTGCGCGACGGTTCGGGCACGGACCGGCTGCGCCGCAACCTGGAGCGCTTCCACTCGCCGGAGACGGCCGAGCGCCGCGCCGCCGAGGCCCAGCGCGTGGGCGGCAAGCTGCCGGGGCTGGAGGAGAAGAACCTCACCGTGCTGCACGCGGAACTGGCGGACTTCGGCGCCGTCGTGGCCCGGTTGGGCGCGGCGCGGGCCACGCAACTGCTCAACGACTTCCACGCGCGCATGAGCGGCATCGTCTTCAGCTTCGAGGCGACCGTGGAGGGCTTCCTGGGCGAGTCCATGCGCGCGCTGTTCGGCGTGCCCTTCGCCAAGGGCGACGACGCGGTGCGCGCCGTGCGGGCCGCCCTGGCGCTGCGCGCGGACTGGGAGCGGGGCATGGCGCGCCGGCCCCAGGACGAGCGCTGCGACCTGAGAATCGCGCTGCACTCCACCAAGGCGCTGGTGGGGATGATCGGCACCGACGCCCGCATGGAATACACCGCCGTGGGAGAGGGCATGGGCGTGGCCGGCTGGCTGGCGTCCACCGCCGGGCCCGGTCAGGTGTTGATGACGGGCAAGCTCCTGGCGGCGACGGGGGCGCGCTTCGACGTGATGCCCCTGGGGGAGCGGGTGGTGCGCTCGCCCAAGGACAAGGTGGCGGTTTTCGAGGTGATTGAAGAGGACATGGGCATGCTGACCAACCCCGGCATCCGGTGAAGCGACCGGTGCGGCCGGTTGACGGGTTGAAGCCGGAGCCCCGCTCGGGGTTCAATGTGCTTCCCGTGGTGGACCCCCGCACCGCATGAGCTCTTCGAACCAACCCGCCCGATTGCGTCCCTTCCGGCCGCAGCCCTTCGGCCGGTACACGCTGCTTTCGCACCTGGCCACCGGCGGCATGGGGGAGATCTACCTCGCCCGCCTGGAAGGGGCGCAGGGCTTCGAGAAGCTGTGCGTCATCAAGAAGATCCTCCCGCAGTTCGCGGAGGACCAGGAGTTCGTGGAGCGCTTCGTCGGTGAGGCGCGCACGCTCGTGCGGCTGGGGCACGGCTCCATCGCGCAGGTGCTGGACATGGGCCTGCACGAGGGCGAGGCCTACATGGCCCTCGAGTACGTGGACGGCAAGGACCTGCGCAAGGTGGCCGCGCGCGTGCGCGACCGCCAGACGCCGCTGCCGCTCACGTTCGTCCTCTACGTCATGGGCCGGGTGCTGGACGCGCTGGCGTACGCGCACCGCAAGCGGGACGAGGACGACAAGGAGCTGAAGCTCGTCCACCGGGACATCTCTCCGCAGAACATCCTCATCTCCTATGAGGGGGAGGTGAAGGTCATCGACTTCGGGCTCGCGAAGAGCCGGCTGTCGGCGGCGAAGACGAACCCGAGCATCATCCTGGGCAAGTTCCTCTACATGTCGCCCGAGCAGGCCCGGCACCAGCCGGTGGACCGCCGCAGCGACCTGTACGCGGTGGGCCTGTGCCTCTACGAGCTCATCTCCGGGCAGAACCCCTTCGACGTGTTGCCGCCGGGCGAGCTGATGTCCGCGGTGGCGAACCCGAAGATTCCGCCGCTCAATGAAGTGGAGCCGCTGACGCCGCCGTCGGTGTCTCAGCTGGTGGCGAAGGCGCTGGCGGTGGAGCCGGGTCAGCGCTTCCAGACGGCGGAGGAGTTCCGCGGGCGCCTGCAGGCGTGCCTGATGGAGATCGACACCAGCGCGGGGCCGGAGAGCGTCAGCCGCTTCATGCGCGACCTGTTCTCCGCGGACTACCAGTCCGAGCGGCGCCTGCTGGCCACGCTGCGCGAGGTGCCCCGCGAGCCTCGCGGCAGCGGCACGTACGAGGCCCTGGGCGCGCCTCCCCGGCCGACGATGCCGTCGCTGCCGCCGAAGACCATCCGCCTGGACGGGCCGGTGGAGCCGCTGTCCTTCCACCCCACGCCCCGCAGCCGCGAGGACGGGGGCGGGGCGCGCGACGACGGCGAGACGCGCCCTGGCGTGGTGATGGACGACTCCACCCGTCCCGCCTTCCCGGTGGAGGCGCTGGAGGAGGCGGCCCGCGCCCGCGCGCGGCCCAACCCCACGTCATCCGAGCCCTCGCCCACGGTGGAGGTCCGCGCGGAGGCGATGGAGCGCCCGACCATCCTGGAGGGCCTCCCGGCCATCCGGCTGCCGTCGGATCGTCCCTCCGCGGAGGAGGTGCCCAGGGGTCCGGCGTTCTTCGAGTCCCTGACTCCGCCCGCGCCGCAAGGAGAGCCCACGGCGCCCCGCGCCGCGTCGCTGCCGTTCCAGGCGGCGGTCGTGGAGCCCGCGGCGTCCCGCTCGCCGTTCCCGGATCCGGCGCCGCGCGAGGTGCCTGCCGGGTCGGAGACTTCGGTCTCGCGGTCGATGCAGGACACGGGCTCCGGGGCTCGCGGTGGGATGGAGGCGCGAGGGGCTTCGCTGCCCTTCTCGGACGCGGTGGCGTCGCGCGCCGCGCCGTCCGGGGCGGAGCCGCGTGCCATCGCGCCGCCGCCTCCGCCGCCGATGAGCGCGATTCCGGCCTTCCGTCCGGCCGAGTCCGGGGCTTCGGGCCGGCCGTCGCTGGAGGGGCCCGTGCCCGTCGTGCCGGCGGATGCGTCGCGGCCGGTGGCGCCTCCGCCGCCGTCCGGGGACTTCGGAGCGGCGCGGTTCGATTCCGACGCGGGCGGCTCCCTGCCGTTCATGGAACCGCCGCCGCCGCCGGACGGCCCGTTCGCCGATGAGGAAGAAGACCTCCCTCCCAGCCCCTATCCCTGGCCCGAGCCCCGCGCCGAGGCTGGCCGGTTCCCGGGGGCTGAAGCTCGTGTCTCCGAGCTTCGCGCCAACGAAGCTGCGCGTGTGAGCGAACCTCCTCGCGCCTTCGACGCTGCGCGTGTCGGTGAGTCGCCGCGCGCCTCCGAGTCTCCTCGTGCCCTCGATTCCGTGCGCGCCCTCGACTCGGCACGGGCCCTCGACTCCGCGCGTGCCCTCGACTCCGCGCGCGCCGA
>NZ_RAWB01000738.1 GCF_003612055.1 Corallococcus llansteffanensis | reverse complement strand
CCGTTCGACGGGGTGGCGCGCTGCGCTTGGGCCATCACGTCCTCGAGGACCTGGATGGCGCCGCTGATGCGCAGCAGGGTGTTCTTCAGTTCGGCGCCCCGGGCCTCCAGCAACGCGAGCTGCTTCTGTCCCAGGTCCAGCTCACCGCGCAGCTCCACGAGCCGCTGCTCCACGTACTCTTTCACCACGGGGCTCCTTGCACGAACTAGCGGGGCGGGCTGACGTAGAACGGGTACACGAGGTTGTGCCGCTGGTTGCGCGAGCGGATAACATAGTCGATGGAGATGAGGAGTACCTCTGGCTTGTCCACCGAAGAGGTCGCGCGCACGTCCTCCACGCGGATGCGCGGCTCCCAGCGCTCCAGCGCCTGACGCACGTAGTAGGACGCGAGCTGCTGGTTGGACGTGTTCTGCGCGCTGAAGACCAGCTCCTGCAGGGCGCAGCCGAACTCCGGCTCCATCACCCGCTCCCCGAAGGACGTGCCCAGGATGAGTTCGATGGCCTGACGCACGTCGACCTCCGCGCTCACCACCCGCACCTTTCCGCCCTGGAGCTCCACGGGAAACGCCCAGCCCGTACCCAGGAAGTCCTTCACGCCTTCCGCCATGTTCAACCTCCGATGAGGACGGTGCTCTCCGCGACCACGGTTCCGGTGGGCAGGGGCGCCGGGGGATCATTGCAGGTCACCGCGAGATCCGACGACCGTGCCGCCGGATGGCCGCCGAAGAAGACCGTGGCGCTGCCCGTGACGATAAGTCCCTTGTTGCTGGGCTCCACGGCGAAGGTGCCGCCCACGGGCACGTGGTGCGGTGTGTTCGTCGCCACCGAGCCCACGACCGCGGCGCTCCGCCCCTGCACCATTACGCTCTGACACAGCGCTCCGTCGATGATGCCGTTGAAGGGGAGTGTCTGGGTCACCGGCGTCGTCCCGGTCGCGGAGGGAACGAGCACGACGTGGTGGTCCATGGCCTGGATGCGATCGCCTTGCTTCGCCGCGGGGGATGCCATGCCGGTGCTCCTTTCAGTTCAGCCGGATCGTCGAGCCCTTCACGCTGACGGGGCCACCCGAGTCGATGGAGACCTCTTTCGGGCCGTTGAGCTTGAGGGAGCTGGTGGCGTCGATTTCGATCTGCGCGGCGCTCAGCTTGATGCTGCCCGCACCGGCCGAAAGCTCGATGCTGCCGGTGACGGTGACGGACACGCTCTTCTTCTTGGCGTCGAACAGGATCCGGTCGCCGCTGATGTCGACGATCTCGATCTGCTCGGCACCCTTCGTGTCGTCGATGCGGATGGTGCTGCCGCCGCGCGTCTTGATCATCCGGATGTCCTGCTGCTTCTCCTGGCCCGTGACGGGGGGCTGGTCCTTGCCGTTCCACAGCGCGCCGATGACGTAGGGCACGTTGATGTTCCCCGCCTCGAAGGCGATGAGCACCTCGTCCCCCTTGGCCGGAAGGAAGTAGGCCCCCACGCCGCCGCCCGCGAAGAAGGAGGCCACGCGGCACCAGTTGGAGAGCACCGTGTTGTTGAGCCACGGGTAGCGCACCCGGATGCGGCCAAGCTGCTCCGGGTCGCCGGTGGTCTGATCCACGAGCCCCACCATCACGCCCGGCATGGCGCGCTCGTTGCCAGGACCGTCATCCGAGGAACCGTTCATGCACCCGTCCTTCGAAGCACGCATTGCGTGCGGTAGCCGCCGTCCTGCGAGTACAGGTGCTTCGCAGCGGTCACGTAGTAGGGGCCGCTGAGGCGGCTGCCGATGCCGGCGAGCCGCACGTTGACCCCGGGCTGGATGCTCGGCTCTCCCACGAGCACCGCCTCCGCTTCGATGAAGTCGTCGAGTCCCGCCACGTACGCCGCTTCCGCCACGGCGCGCGCCGCCTCGGGGTCGACGATCTCCGGATCCATGCCCGACACGGGCGAGGGCGCAATCTCCGTGGAGAGCTGGTAGCCGGTCTCCTTGCCGCCCATGCGGAGGGTCGCGGGGCCGGAGTTCACGTTCGCCACGATGGCGCGCTTGTTCTTCGGATCCCAGCCCACGGCCTGCACGCTGGAGCCCTGCTTGACGGCCCGGAGCCGTACCGACAGCTCGATGATCTGCTCCTTCCACTGGAGCGTCACCACCGCGGACTCACCGGCCCGGCTGCGCCGGAAATGGAGCGTGCTTCCGGTGACGAAGAACTCGTAGTGGAGGCGGGCCGCGCGCGATGCCAGGAAGGCGAAGTCGCTCTGGTTGGCCTGGAGCACGTAGGGGTACTTCACGGAGGATTCGTCGACGGCGGGCTCCAGCCCGTTTCTCTTCGCGATGCGGATCGCCATGGCCGGATCGCTCTGGCCCTCGTAGACCACTTGCGCGGTCCCGAACTGGAGCTTGTACAGGGCGTCGAAGCCGCGAAACTCGACGGTGCTCTCGTTGCCGAAGTCCGCGAGGATTTCCCCCACCTCGCCGGTGAACAGCGGCGAGTCGCCCGCGCCGAAGGACAGCTCGATGGCCGCGCCGAGGCGGGCCAGCGACAGGTCGATGCCCTGCCAGTCGCCCTGGGTGAAGTCGACGCTGCCGATCTCCACGACGCAGGTGGACGGGAGGTTCAGCTCCTGTTCGACCTCCGCCCTGCGCAGTGACGCGAGCATGCTGTCGGGCAGGGCCGCGCCGGCGAGCCTGAGCTGGATCACGACGCCCTCGGCCGGTCGAGCCGTCCGGCCTGTGACGCCGAGCGTGGCTCCGGCGACTCGCCCTGGTCCGGGATGATGAGGGCGGTGCCAATCTGCGCCTGGGAGGGGAAGTTCAGCGGATCCACGATGCCATTGAGGCTGGCGATCCGGGGCCAGGCGCTCGCGTCGCCCAGCTCGCGGAAGGCGATGAGATCCAGCCGGTCTCCCTGGCTGACGATGTGCAGCTTGCGGCAGTTGTCGAGCCCCGCGTTCTCGATGGCCTGACGGGGCGTCAGCACCTGTTCGAACGTCACGGAGAGTTCGGCGCGGACCGGCGCTCCGGACGGCAGGAACATGGTGAAGCGCTGGTCGATCTTGCGGATGACGCCCGTGTACTGGAAGCCGCCCCAACTGAAGAGGCACGTCGGAGGTTCGCGCGGTTCCTTGGAGCCGACCGTCGGTTCCTGGAAGGCGACGAGGCGTCGGGTGAGGTTGCGCACGTCGGTGCCCTGTTCGTAGGTGTCGAAGAACAGGTTGACGCTGAAGCTGGGGCTCTCCATCCGCTGGAACTGGAGCGTCGAGCCCACGCGCGAGGTGACGAGCTGCGTGCTGCTCGTGTACTCGACGGGGTTGTACATCACCTCGATCTGCTCGCGGGAGTCGAGGTTCTGGATGATGGCCTTGCGCAGGGTCATCGAGGTGCCTTTCGGGCATCGCGTGCGTGGGTGCGCCGGTTCATCTCCACCTGGATGCGGTCGGCGAGCTTGCGCACCTCCGTGCGGGAGAGCTGAGCCGCGTCGAACACTTCACGGACCGTGTCCGAGCGTGGAGCGTCCGGCCGACCCGACACCCGGCCCGGGATTCCCTCGGAAGGCTCCGCGCCCTGTGCGCCGCGAACCGGCCCTGGAGCATTTCGTTCGGAGGACGTGCCCGCTGCCTCGCGCCGGTGTTCGAGCGGAAGCGAAGGGCCGAGTCGCAGCCGGGGCCGGTCGGGCAGGGCCTCTGTTCCACCGCGCCGATGTTCGAGCGCAGGCGTGGGGCTGAGCCGCAGCGGAGCCCGGCCGGGGAGGGCGTCCGCGTTCGGGGCGGCCACCGAAGCGGGAGCCGCGACCTGCCGGAGCGAGACAAGCGGGAGGGGTGGCAGTCCGGCCATGGCCCGGGAGGACGCAGCGGGGCGCGCGGTGTTTGCCTCCCTGCGCGCGGCACGTGCGAACAGGGGTGGACGGTGGACCTGGGTGAGCACGCGCGGCGCCATCGGGACGGGTCCTCCACCCATGGGCGAGACGCGCGCCCGTGAGGGCCTGGGAGGACGCCCAGGAGGTGAAGTCATCGCTTCGACCCTGAAGGGCCCAGGCACGGTGGCGACGTCCAGGCGTGGCGCGCGCACCGCGAACGGCGCGCGTGTCACCTCGGTCGTGGAGCGCGCGAAGCCGGCCCCCGTGTTGGCCAGCTCGGGCCGCGCGGGTGTCCCGGACCCGAGGCGAAGGCCAGGTGTCCGCGACCCGTCGGCGCGTAAGGGGGCGCGGGGCCCGCTCACGCCGCGCTCCTGCCGTCCCATCGGCGGGGACAGGGTAGGGC
>NZ_RAWB01000737.1 GCF_003612055.1 Corallococcus llansteffanensis | reverse complement strand
GGCGCCTGCGGCACGGGAGGAGTCCGGGGCGCTGGAGTCCCGGAGCGCGGCGGGCTCCGAGTTCGCGGCGGTGGACGCGCCGACGGCGGACGGTCTGGCGCAGGACTCGCTGGGGCGCGAGGGCTCCGATTCGGTGCAGCGCCGTCCTTCGCGCGGTGGCGTGACGAACCTGGACCTGGGCGTGGCGTTGGGCTTCAACAGCCCGTCGGGTATTTTCGGAGGTGAACTGGAGTACCGGGCGGCGCCGTGGCTGGGCCTCAACGTGAGCGGCGGCTTCGGCGCGTGGGGTACGCGCGTGGGCCCCCTGGTCCGGCTGTATCCGCTGGGTGAGGTGCCCACGAGCCCCTTCGTGGAGCTGGGCACGAGCTTCAACCTCGGCGGTGAGGCGACGACGGAGATCAACGGCGGGGAGACGATCCGCTACACGGACATGCTGGTCACGCCGGTGGCGACGGCGGCCATCGGCCTGCGCCGCTCGATGGGTCCCATGTACCTGGGCGTGCGCGTGGGCTGGGGCTTCCGGCTGCGCGAGGACAACTGGCGCGTGCGCGATGGCGGCGAGCAGGACTTCCTCACCGAGACCGCGCTCAACCTGTCCCAGCACGGCGGGTTCCTCACCAGCATCACCCTGGGCATGTCGGTGTTCTAGGGGGCGCTTCGGGCCGGGGCCTGTCAGGGATACGGGCCCCTCCCGCCGAGCCGTCGCGCGCTACGGGCCTTTCGCGTCGCTGTTCACGGCCGCCGGGTAGCTCAAGCTGCCGGACGCCTGCGCGCAGTGCTTGACGAACTTGATGCTCGCGCCATCGACCTTCAGGCCTGACGGAAGCGGCAGTCCGCCCTTCAAGAGGTCGTCGTTGATGTACGTCTCCAAGAGGATCTTGAAGGTGTTCTTGATTTTTTCTTCCCATTTTTTGTGCGCGGGCTCTTCAATCTTGATCTGGACATCATTGAGGGTCACCCTGGCGTAGGCCGTCGCGCCTTGGACTTTCGTTTGCAACGAACCGCTGATGGTGACAACGATGTTGGCCTCCAGCGTGCGTTGTTTGTCGAGCTGGCGGGTGACGAACATCGTGGCCTGCCAGTTGGCCTTCACGGCGGCCTGGCCGTCCTTGAATTCGAGGGTGGGCGCCACGGTCGTTTTCATCTGCAGTTCGACCGACGCGTCCTCGCCGTACTTTTCGGCCACGGCAGGAGCCACGTTGCCCAAGCAACTCTCCTCCTCCTGGGGGTTGCAGTTCAACGCCAGGATTTTGGACGGGCCGGGCGAACTGGACAAGAAGGTGGAGTTCAAGGCGCCGTTCTTGTGAGCCTCGGACAAGGCGTTGTTGAAGAGGGCATCGCTCACGGTCAGCCGGGCCTGCGGGCTGCCGCCCACGCCCATGTCACACCTGGCTGGGGACAACGGACTGCTCAGCTTGGTGGCGGGTTTTTCGAAGAAGCTGACTTGCAGGGAGTCTTGCGTGATGACCGGCTTGAGCTGCCCCTTCACCTGCAGGTCCTTGCTGAAGCGGACCCCGTTTGGGATTCCGCCCAGGGCCTGGTTCATGTTTTCCGACAGCACCTTTTTCATCAAGCTGCACAGCTGCGGAGTGAAGATTGGCCGGACCTCCTTGACGCTTGAGGAGAGGGCCTCGACCGCGAATTTCTCGCGGAAGTCCTGCGTGTTCACCTTGACCGGACCGAGCTTCGCCGCGCAGTCGGATTGACTGACTTTCGGGATGCCGTTTTCGGACTCACCGAGGGTGAAGGACAGGTCGACCGTGGCGTTGGAGAAGTTGAACGCGATGTTGCCGTCATCCTGTTGCGGGGAAACGACCTTCGGTCGCGACGCATGAACGGGTCCCTGGATGACAAGCCTGGGCACGTTGACATGGACGGCGAACTTGTCCGGTCCTTGCAGCGTGTACGTCAGCTGCGGCCGTTCGAGCTCACTGATGCGCAAGGCTTTGAGCTTCAAGTCGACACCGGACACGGTCAGGTCGATGTCCGACGACGGGGACTTCGTGGCGTACGCCACGGACTCCTCGGCCACGCGGTCGAAGAAGCCGTCGAGGCCGGCGCGCGTGATCCGTACGCTGTAGCTCGGCTCGGCCGAGCGCGCCTCACCCACCCACGCGAACAGCGAAACCAACAAAGTCGTGGCAGCGAATCGATTCATGACGCTGTAATACACTGCCATTGTTGTCGACGTATGACGCTTTCATTTCCAGGAGGACTCGCTGCGACAACCTCCTGCCGACACCGCTTGCCTCCTTGCCCGCGAATCACATCAAGCGCGGGAGAGCCGGCACACGGGGCGCGTCATCAAGTCTGCTCATCCGCGCCCAACCAGAACCAGCGGCCCTTGGACTGGAGCGCTCCGGCGAGGAACTCGGAGAAGGAGCCTGCGATGCGTGGACACCATTTCGGGTCGGGAAACCCTTCGCGGTAGCCGTCACGAATCGGGGAGCGACCATTCTCCTGCTGGCTCACGTCCAGGATGATGCAGTTCCCATCGAGGACCTCGCACACGACGAACCAGGTGTCAGGTCCACCTTCGTCCAGGTCTTCTCCGAAGATGAACTTGCGCGCTCGGACCCACTTCGCGAGCGCGGGAAAGATGAAGGGAGAGTTGACGAGGTCGAAGAGGCTCGCCCCGTCACAGTGCAGGTAGAAGGCCCGCAGGTCCGCGTCCAGCTTCCAGCCCATGCGCTGCTCGAACGCCTCGATCTGCGCCGACGTCGCGGGAGGATTGGGGAAGTGCGCGTGGGACACTTCATCGAGCAACAGCGGCAGTCGCATCGCCTGCTGACGCACGGACATGCGCCCATCGTGGCCGGTCCCAGCTAGGCTCGCGCGCACCATGCCGGCCTCCCTGCTCGAAGTCTTCCTCGACCATGCCCGTCACGCGCCCGCGCGCCCGCTGCTCTCCTTCGAGCACACCACCTTCACGCGGGGACAGCTCGCGCAAGCCGTCACCGCGTTCGCTCGCGGCCTCAAGGCCCGGGGCCTGGTCCCCGGGGACCGCGTGGCCCTCTTCCTGGAGAACAGTGACGCGTTCGTCGTCACCTGGCTCGGCGTCCAGGCCGCGGGCTGCGTCGCCGTGCTCGTCAACACCGCCTACCGTCAGGTCGAACTGGCCCACATCCTCGCCGACGCCGAGGTGAAGGTCTGTGTCACCGGCACCGCGGGCGCCTCGGAGCTTACGCCCCTGCGCGCCGAGCTCCCCGCCCTGCAATGGCTCATCACCGTGGAGCCTCCGCCCCCGGGGCTTCCCCTTCCATCCGTGCCCTTCGACACCGTGCTCGCGGAAGGCGCCGCGTCCACCACCGCCCTGCCCCTGCCCGGCGCGGAGGACCTCGCGGTGCTCGGCTACACGTCCGGCACCACCGGCCGCTCCAAGGGCGCCATGCTCCAGCACCGCCAGCTGCTTGCCAACGTGCGCGCCGTCACCGAGGCGTGGCGGTGGACGGACGCGGACCGCCTCCTCCTCACCCTCCCGCTCTTCCACACCCACGGCCTCATGGTCGGCCTGCATGGCACCCTCTTCACCGGCGCCAGCGTGGACCTGCGCCGCCGCTTCGCCGCGGGCGAGGCACTCGCGGCCCTCCACGACGACCGGTCCCTCACCCTCTTCTTCGGCGTGCCCACCATGTACGGCCGGCTGCTGGAGGAGTCGCGCCGCACCGGCGTGAAGCCCCGCGCCCTGCGGCTGTGGGTCTCCGGCTCCGCGCCGCTCAGCCCCCAGCTGTGCCTGGACATCGAGTCGCGCTTCGGCGCCCGCATCCTGGAGCGGTACGGGATGACCGAGACGCTCATGAACACCACCCAGCCCTACGACGGCGAGCGCCGCCCCGGCACCGTCGGCATGCCCTTCCCCGGCCAGGAGGCCCGCGTCGTGGACGTGCGCACGCGCCAGCCCCTGCCCTCCGGCGAGACGGGCGAAATCGAGGTGCGCGGGCCCCACGTCTTCACCGGCTACTGGCGCCGCCCCGACGCCACCGCCGAGGCCTTCGACGCCGAGGGCTGGTTCCGCACCGGCGACCTGGGCGAGTACGACCCCGACGGCTTCCTGCGCATCACCGGCCGCGCACGCGAGCTCATCATCAGCGGCGGCTTCAACATCTACCCCCGCGAGGTCGAAGAGGTCCTCGCGGGACACCCCGCCGTCGCCGAGGCCGCCGTGCTCGGCCTGCCCGACCCCGACTTCGGTGAGCAGGTCGTCGCCGTCATCGTCCTCGCCTCCAC
>NZ_RAWB01000736.1 GCF_003612055.1 Corallococcus llansteffanensis | reverse complement strand
CGGGCCGCCCCGGGTCGTCCCCGGGGACAAGGCTTCCGTCCGGCACTACACGCTCCACGGCGGGCGGCCTCCCGGGAAGAACTGCTTCCCTGCTCCCAGCACGAATGCAGGGTCCAGAGGCGAACATGGTCCCTTCACACCACGCACTACGTCCCCAAATTATCCGCCGCGAATATGGCGAAGAACCGACTGACAACGTGGACCAAGCTCCACCGACGATTTGGCGACCAGGTGCGTCGCATGCGCACCAGCCGTGAGCTGACGCAGGAAGCGCTCGCCGAGCGCAGTGACCTCTCGGTGGATGCCGTCCGCCGCATCGAGCGCGGCAGCTTCTCTCCCTCACTCGACACGCTGGGCAAGCTGTCCGTGGGCCTGGACGTGTCGCTCAAGACCCTCTTCCACACCTTCGACATGGAGCGCTCCGACGGCGTGGCGGAGATCTGCGACTACCTCGCGTGCCGCACCGGACCCGAGGTGAAGCAGGCCTGGCGCGTGCTCCAGGCCATGTTCAACGAGTCCTAGGAAACACGCACACTGCCGGTCGCACCCGGCAGATGTTCCCTGTCCACCCGGGCCGGGCCGGCCTATGGGTCGGGCTCCATGAGCCGCCCACCACCGACCCTCCTCATCGTCGAGGACGACAGCGACCTGCGCGAAGCGTTGGTGGAGATCCTGTCGGCGGAGGGCTTCACCGTCGTCGCCACCGCGAACAGGACCGAGGCGCTCGCCTGGCTGGAAGCCCACCCGCCCCCGGCGCTGGCCCTCCTGGACATGTGGACGCCGCGCAAGGACGGCTGGCGGCTGCTGGGCATCCTGCAACAGCGGCCCGCGCTGGCGGACGTGCCCGTCGTGGTCATCAGCGCCAACGAGGAGAAGCACCCGGCCATCCGCGAGGTGCTCCAGAAGCCCTTCGACCGCGACGTGCTGGTCGCGTGCGTGCGCCGGTTCGTGCAAGCCGTGCACTGAAGAAGCGGCGGGCCCTCAAAGCTTCAGGGGCCCGGGTGCTCAGGTGCCGCGCGTCTCGTGACCCAGCCGCCCCGCCACGGCCGGGTCCAGGTGGAACGAATCGAAGAAGCGGTCCGCGTCCCGGGGCGGACGGCCCTCCGGGTGGAGCAGGAGCTGCTGGTACAGGCGCGGCCCCACCATGAAGAAGCGTCCGCGCAGGCGGCGCGGGCCGGACACGCCCCCCACCTCCTGGCCCGGGAAGCCGCCCTCCATCTGGAGCGGCTTGGCGGAGATGCCCGTGGCGCCCAGGGCCTCCAGCGCGCCCTGGCTGGCGCGGTCCACCACGTCGCGCGGATCCACCTGCGCCACGGCCGCGGGCGGGAAGTCCGTGTAGGAGACGTAGTAGGCGGTGTCGTCCTCCGTGCGCGCGGAGATGAAGGTGTGCAGCGTCACCTCGCCCACGTCCGTGGGCTGCACGCGCCGCTCCTCCGTGACAGGGCCGGAGAAGGCCACGCTGAAGCCCCCTTCCGTGGACTGGACGACAGCGGGCGCGGCCTGCACGGGCTCGGCGGCGGGGCCCGGGGGCGCGGATTGCGTGCGCCCCGCGCAGCCTCCCAGCACCAGCAGGGCGGCGAGCGGCACGGCCCGGCGCGAATTCTTCATCATCCAGACTTCTCCTGACGTTGGTGCCGCAAGGTACGCCCTGCCGTGCCCGGGCGCATCCCTCCGCCGCCCCTGGCGCCATGCCGACGCGCGGCAGGCAACGGTTGGGACCCGGCCTTCAGTGCACGGCGCCGGCGGGTTCCTCGTCGTCGGAGGGGGCGGGCAGGCCCGGCGGGCCGGCGGACACCCGGGTCAGGTGGACGCGGAACACGGAGCCCTGGCCGGGCCGGCTCTCCACCTCGATGCGGCCACCGTGCGCCTCGATGATCCGGCGCGACACCGACAACCCCAGCCCCACGCCGGGGGCCCGCTGCTTCGCGTTGCCCGCGCGCTGGAACGGGACGAAGAGGCCCTGGAGCTCCTCCGGGGACATGCCGATGCCCTGGTCCGACACCGCCATCACCGCGTGGTCCCCGTCCCCCCGCACGGCCACCTCCACGCGGCTGCCCGCGGGGGAGTACTTGAGCGCGTTGCTCACCAGGTTGGTCAGCACCTGCTCCAGCCGCGCGGGGTCCGCCCGCACGAGCACGGCGGTGTCGGGCACCACCAGCTCCAGCGTGTGGCCGGAGTCGCTGGACTGGTACAGCTCCACCACGGAGCGCGCCAGCTCGCGCGTGTCGCGCACCTCCGGCTGCAGTTCCAGCTTGCCCGCCTCGATGCGCGTGGCGTCCAGCAGGTCCCCCACCATCCGGTCCAGCCGCTCCACCTGCCGGCGCACCAGCCCCAGCGTGCGCTGCATCCGCTCCGGGGTGACCTCCGCGCGGCCGGAGGACGCCAGCGACGTGGACAGCTTCAGCGCGGACAGGGGGTTGCGCAGGTCGTGCGCCACGCCCGCCAGGAACGCCAGCTGCTGCTCCTGCTGGTGGGCCAGGCTGTCCGCCATCTCGTTGAAGGTGTGGGCCATGTCGCGGATCTCCGACGGCCCCTCCTCCGGCGCGCGCGAGTCCTTGTTGCGCCCCGTGCCGAAGCCCCGCATCGCGCGCTGGAGGCCCGCCACCGGGCGCAGCGCGAAGCGGCGCAGCCAGAAGACCACCAGCCCCAGGGTCGCCAGCAGCAGCACGCCCAGCGCCAGCCCCAGCACGTTGGCCGTCTCGCTCCAGCGCGTCGCGCGCAGGCGGGCGGACTGGGCCTGGTCCACGTTGATCTGGATGAGGTGCTCCAGTGAACGCAGTGCCGCGTCCAGCGTGCCCATCACCAGCGCGTCATGCATCGCGTCGCCGCCCGTCCGGGCGGACGCCATCCGCTGCGCGTCCAGGTAGGCGGACACCACGTGCTCCACCTGCGACATCACCTTGCGCTCCTCGTCGGTGGAAGCGCTCGTGTGCAGCTCGCCCAGCTGGCGGCGCAGGTCGAATTCAATCTGCTGCGGCGAGCGCCCCCGCGAAGGGTCCACCACCATGGGCGTGTCCGGCGCCGCGATGAGGCGGGAGTGGACGAGCAGATCCACCTCCAGCTCCTCCGCCTGCCGCACCCCCTCCACGGACTCGCTCAAGGTGGACGCCATGCGCTCCAGCGCACTCGTCAACACCACGAGCAACATCGCGGAGACCACGACGAGCACGACCAGTCCACCCACCACGGTGGAGAAGAAGGCGCGCAGGCTCATCGCGCCTCCCGTGCGGGCCTCCAACCGGCGTCCAACCTCATGCTGGGGCATCCTCCCTCCGGGCGGCCTCAACCCCCATGAATGTCGCCCTCTTCCTGAGGAGCGCAACAAGCGTCCGATATCGTGGATTCACGTCCCCCCGTCCGGCAGGCCGTCTCCGGAACGCTCCGTGAAAAGGAGCCGGCCCCACGAGGCCCGGCCATGCTAGGCAGCACGCACACGCGACCCCGCGCGCTTCGTGGCACCCGGGCGTCCGCCCCTTCTTGAAGAGGTCACCCGATGGATCTGCTCTCCCCACCGGCCCGCACCCTGAACTTCGACGCCTTCTGGCGCTGGCTCCAGGAGCACACCAACTGCATCCTGCGGTGCGGCTCCGCCGACATGACGCTGTTCGACCATGACGACTTCCACTGGATGTTGATGGAGGAGGAGCGCCAGCACGTCCTCCAGCTCATCAAGGGCAAGTCCCTGGTGGGCGAGCTCGTGATGGTGGGTCGCGACGTCTCCGAGGTCAGCATCTCCCCGGACCCGGACGCCGACCCCCAGCAGGGCCACTTCCTGGTGGAGCTGATGGGCGGCCCGAAGGACGACCCCCAGGTGCTCTACCACTTCGTCATGGCCCACGGCATCGAGCCGGCCGCCGGACACCAGGGCTTCAAGCACTGAGCGCGACGCGCTCGATGGCCTCCACCGCGGCGTGGACGCCGTTCACGTAGGAAGCGGGGCGCTCGCGGGTCCCCGCATCCTCCAGCAGGGTGGCGACCCGAGCCTCGACCCGAGCCTCAAGGTCCACTGCATCCACGACGCGCTCCGAATCGGTCAGCCGCAAGGCCTGCCGGTCGTAGAGCCGGGACCGGGCCCAAGCGACGAGCGGCGTCCCCGTGGCCCGCGCCTCCTGCACCGTGTTGTAGCCGCCGGACCCCACCAGCACGTCCACGCCGGGGAGCACCGCGAGCGCCGGCCAGACGGCCAGGGCCCCATCCCCTCCCTTCCCCTCCGCGGCCGTGGGAACGAGCCACCGC
>NZ_RAWB01000735.1 GCF_003612055.1 Corallococcus llansteffanensis | reverse complement strand
CGTTGAGGGGGACCCCTCGGGGGAGGGGTTGAGTCACTGGGAGCGCGTCGAGGGGGCGCGCTCCCAGTGCTTTTTTTCAGGGTACGGCCTGGATCCGCGCGGGGGGCGCTGGGTCGGCCGGCCCGCTTTATTTCTGGATGGAGAGGATGACCCACTGCCGTGTGTCCACGGCATAGACAGTGGGCACGTCCGAAGATGGCAGGGCCGGCGAGGTCACGGCACGCCATGGAACTGACGGAGAAGCGGACGAACACCACCCCGTCTTTTCCGGGAACGCTGGTGACGTCATACGCCTCCCGCTTGTTGACGCAGACCTCCGCGGGGCTGGCGTCCCGGGGGGGCTTCGAGCCCAGCGGCAGGAAGTCCTCCATCGCGAGGGCGACCGACGCCGCCATCGTTCCGGACAGGACCTGTTGCCCTTCCTCGGGAAGCACGATGGGGAACGCAAAGCGCTCCGCCTGCTCTGGGGGCGCATGAACGGGGCGTGCCGGAGGCCGGAAGAGGGCGCAGGCATTGAGCATCAGGAGCGGGAGCAGCCTCCATGGTCGGGTTCCCATGATGGTTTTCGGTGCCGCCTTTCACGGTGGAGTATCGCTGGCCCCGACTTTCGTGGACGCGAGTTCACAGGTCGTGTCGAACTGGATCCGGATGCTCCACCACTGATTGCCCCTGAGCAGATCCTTCTGGGAGAGCGGTGACGGCGCCCAGGGATGGCTGTGGAAGTCCGCGATGGGATGTGCCCGGCCCCGCTCATCCAGCACGCGGCGAGGAACAATGCAGGACTTCCGCCGGGAAGGGCCCACCAACTCGAGCCGCCCCAGGGACGTGGTCCTGCTCGCGTAGTACAGCCCATCTCCGAGGGAGTAGATGAGGCCGCAATACTCCTGTCCGTAGTCGCGCTCCCGTGCTCGGGGGAGGGTCATGACCGCGGGGCATAGCTGGTCGATGACTCCATCAATGTCGCGTGACGGGGCGATGGCGTCCCACGGACCTCGGACCCAGACCCGGTCACCGGTTTCTTCAAAGCCGTAGTCCCTCGCGACAAGAGATGCATCAGGCCCTCCAGCGCAGCCCATGAGGAACAGGACGAGGGATGCGACAGGTCGTGCGCGCACGCGACTCTCCGGCTGCCCGGCATCGCGAGCAGGAACCCCGAGCCTGTCAGATGCTCCTGACATGCACGCCGCGGGGGCGCTGGGTCGGCCGGCCCGTCAAGCCGACAGGATGCGTGAAATCGCCTGGCGCACCGCCGCGTCGCCCTGGAACGCATGCAGGTTGCGGAAGGCCGCGAGCAGCGTCTCCTGCAACACCTCCCGGGCATCCTCCTCCGAACCGCACATGCGCAGGCCGAAGCGGTACACCTCCTTCTTGTGACGCGTCAGCAGCTCGTCGATCGCCCGGGCGTCCCGGTCCGCGTGGCCTCCAGCAACTGCTCATCGGTTCGCGTCGACATGGGCCGTGGCCGTCCCTTCCCCCGGGGGCAACACCTCCGCCTGTTGCCCTGATGCCTGGAGCTTCCGCGCCAGGGCCATGCCGGCGAACATCGCGGGCACGAAGACGAACACGGAGGGGGCACCGCTGACGAGCGAGGTCAGCGCGGGGCCGGGACAGTAGCCGGCCAACCCCCACCCCACGCCGAAGAGGGCGGCGCCCGCGAGCAGCCTCCCGTCCACCCGCTGGGCGGGGAAGGAAGGAAACCGCCCGGTGAACAGCGGGCGCTGCCTCCGCAAGATGAGGGGCCGGAGCGCCGCGTGCACGGCGACGGCTCCGCCCATCACGAACGCGAGCCGGAAGTCCCAGTCGCCCGCGACGTCGAGAAAGCCCAGGACGTTGGATGGATCCGTCATGCCGCCGAGGCCCAGCCCCAGGGCGAAGAGGAGGCCGCTGAGCAGCGCCCCCAGGGAAGAACGCATGGAGAGGACTCCCATCTAGAGGACGTGTCGGACCAGGAAGACGGTGGCGACCCCGGTGGCCATGAAGGTGAGGGTGGCGGCCAGGGAGCGGACGGAGCCCCGGGCCAGGCCGCAGACGCCGTGCCCGCTGGTGCAGCCGTTGCCCAGCCGCGTGCCAAAGCCCACCAGCAGGCCCGCCACCCCCAGCAGGACAGTGCCTCCGCCGCTCGGGAGCACCGCGGGCGGAAGGGACGCGGGGTGAAGCCAGGCGAGCGCGAGCCCACCGGCGAGCAGCCCTCCGAAGAAGAACACGCGCCAGGCGATGTCCCCTCGGACGGGCGCCAGCAGCGCGCCCACGACGCCGCTGACGCCGGCCACCCGGCCGTGGGTCAGCAGCAGCAGCGACACCGCCAGTCCGATGAGGGCACCGCCCAGGAGGGGGAGGAGGAAGGAGGAGGCCATGCCCCATGAGAGCCCATTCCCGCGAAAAGGATTCACCCGTCTTTTGGAAGGGGCCCTGAATCCTTCTTCCCGCCCCCTGGCTCTCACGGTCGGGAGGTTGCGCCATGATTTTCCGACAACTCTTCTGCTCGTCATCGCGCTCAACTCCTTCGTGGGCACCCGGGCGGAACCAGGCCGCCTTCGCCCGGACGCTCCAGGCAGGGGATGCATCCGAAGGGGCGCGCCTCGGGGGGCTGGAGCTCAGCCGCCGGAGATGACCCGCAGCGGCTGGGTGCCTTCGCGCGCCGGCTTCGTGGCGCCGGGCAGCTCCAGCACCCGGGCGCCCTCGGCCTCGAAGTGCGCTCGCAGC
Organism: Corallococcus llansteffanensis; assembly: GCF_003612055.1. GTDB lineage: Bacteria > Myxococcota > Myxococcia > Myxococcales > Myxococcaceae > Corallococcus > Corallococcus llansteffanensis. The sequence goes on along the minus strand of NZ_RAWB01000735.1, from coordinate 1,533 downwards.
CAGGGGTGGCAGGTGAAGGCGATGACCTGGTGGTGTTCGGCCAGGCGCGCGAAGAGGCGCACCGCGCCGCGGGCCCGCTCCGGGTCGAAGTTCACCAGCACGTCGTCCGCGATGAGCGGCAGCGCGCCGCGCGTCTCCCCGAAGTCGCGGATGACGGCCAGCCGGAACGCCAGGAAGAGCTGCTCGCGCGTGCCCCGGGACAGCTGCTCCGCGCTCCAGTCCCGCGCCCCGTCGCTCACCCGCAGCTCCCTCGCGTCCCCCGCCGGGATGAAGACGCGGCGGTAGCGCCCCGCCGTCAGCTCCGAGAACAGCTCGCTCGCGAGCTGGATGACGCGCGGCTGCTGCTCCTCCTCGAAGCGCCTGCGCGCCCGCCCCAGCAGCGCCAGCGTCAGCCGGTCCGCCGCGTAGCGCGTGGCCAATTCCGCCGCCTTCGCCCGCAGCGTCTCCTCCTGGATGCGCAGCCGGGACACCCGGTCGTCGTTCTCCCACTGCGACAGCTGCGTCTTCAGGCTGCCCTGCTCCGTGAGCACCGCCTTCAGCCGCTCGCCCTCCGCGCGGTGGCGCTCGCGCGACGTGGCCAGCTTCTCCTTCAGTCCCGCTTCGCCCCCGGCCGCGTGCACCTCCGCGCGCGCCACGTCCTCCTCCAGGCCGGTGAGCGCCTGCACCCGCTGGCCATGCTCGCGCACCCGGACGCTCAGCTCCGCGTACCGGCGCGCCTGCACCGCGCGGCGGCGGAAGGTGGCCTCGTCCTGGCAACCCCCTTCCGCGAGCAGGGCCTCCAGCGTCTGGTCCTCGTCCAGCACCAGCTGCTCCAGCCGCGCCTTCTCCGCCAGCAACTCCCCGCGCTGGCCCTCCAGGTGCCGCTGGTCCGCCGCCCGCGAGCGGACCTCCTCCAGCGCCACCGACACCCGCGCGGCCACCGTCTCCGCCGGCCCCGGAGCCAGCCCCGCCGCCCGGGCCTCCGCCAGCAGCCGCGCCGTCGTCGCGCCGCACGCGGCCTCCGCCACCGTGAACTCCTCCTCGTCCGTGCGCAGGTCCAGCAGCCGCTGCCGCAGCGCCGCGGCGTCGCGCCACAGCGTCAGCGCCGACGCCGCGGAGATGCCTTCCGGGAACCTGCGCGCCACCAGGAACGCCGCCCACTCCGCGCGCAGCGCCTCCGCGCGCTGCTCCGCCCGCAGCCGCGCCTCCTCCATGCGCTGCTCCTCGCGCACCGCGACGTCCCACGCCGTGCGCTGCGTGTCCTCCTCGCGCAGGAGCAGCTCGCGCCGCTCGGCCTGCGTCAGCAGCTCCGCCAGCAACGATTCGTGCGCGGCCAGGTCCGCGGTCGAGGCGCCCGGGGACAGCCCCGCCGCTCCGGACGCGTACAGCAGCTCGCGCTGGAGCATCTCCTCGCGCGCGGCCATCGCCGCCTGCACCGCGCGGAAGCGCTCCTCCTCCTGCTGACGCCAGCGGTGCCGCGCCGCCTGCGCCTCCAGGCTGGCCTGCCGCGCCGTCTCCACGCGGTGGCGCACGAGCTGCAACAGGGCCACGAGC